>JBBSTU010000061.1:0-19259 GCA_038235595.1 Actinomycetales bacterium
CCCTCAGGATGGTGGGGCTCAGGTCGCGGTGGGCCGTTAATGACCGCTTTGGATTAGTTTCCATTATGTGGAATTGACTTACCGAACGACGGAACTTTACGGGTGTGACGCCGCTCACGTCAATGGTTTGGTCAGAAAACTCCCAGCCGGCTGTCCGGGATCGTCAGCCACGGTCGAGAGAGTCGATCAGCCCATCTCGTAGGCGAACCGGTCGAGCGCCCTCTGCCAGTGCCGCGGTAGGTCGGGATGCGGATCGGTCGCGGTGAGGCGCTCGTGCACGATGTCGACTCGGGTCGCCTCGCCCTCGGCCACCAGATGCAGGTCTACGAGGCTCGCCGGCCCGTCGTCGTCGGCGTGCCACGACACCCGCACCTGCTCGAGGGGGTGGTAGCTGCGCAGCACGCCGTGCGGGCCCTCGCTGCTGCGCCACGACTCGCCCTTGGTGCCGAGCTCGGCACCGGCGCCGAGCAGGGCAGCCGTGCCCGCGGGGCTCACCAGGTGGAGCCACACCTCGGCGACGGTCGCCTCGACCCGACGGGTGACGCGCACCGTCTGGGCGGACACCTCGGTCAACCCGTCGGTCGCTGCTTCGGGCGCGGCCTGCGGCTCACTGCTCATGGGCACCTCCAGTCGTCTCGGATCCGGCCCGATCGGCGGAACCCGTCACGCACAGTCGACCAAACGACGGCCCCGATGACAATGGGCTGAGCCGACCGGTTCCGGATGCCGCGCAGCGGCGTCCCGACTGGTGGCCGTCGGTGGGTGCTCGTAGGTTCGGCGGATGATCGACCACTTCGGTATCGGCTGCGCCGACATGGCAGCCAGCGCGCATTTCTACGACGAGGTTCTGGGCCTGCTCGGCTTCACCCGACAGCTCGACCACGGCATCGCCATCGGCTACGGCACCGAGGGCCACCCGGTCTTCTGGATCAGCCAGGCACCCGACGAGGGGCCCAACCGCGAGGTGCACGTGGCCTTCACGGCCGCTGACTCGAGCGTGGTGACGGCCTTTCACAACAGGGCCGTCGAGCTCGGCGCCGAGTCGTTGCACGAACCCCGGCTGTGGCCCGAGTACCACGAGCGGTACTTCGGGGCCTTCGTTCGCGACCCCGACGGCAACAACGTCGAAGCGGTCACCCACGGGGGACGGCTTTCGGGCTGACGCCCGGCTGCGCACATGGCAAGGCGAGCTCGTAACGTTCGAGGTCGGGGGCCCGGGCGTCGGGCACTCGCTGACCGGCGTGACTGGTGGCACCGGCTACGACAGTGATGCGCCTGGTGAATCAGTGTCGTAGCTGCCCTGGAGGCGGTGGCCGATCCAGGAGCGCAACGATGCAGCCGTCGTCACCGGCTCGAGCGCGGGTCGACGTCACGGTATCGGCGAACGAGGCCCAGCCCGAGCAGGAGAAGGAGGAAGGCCACGACCAGCAACGAGGCGAAGTTCGCTCCGGTGACCGGGAGGCCGCCGGTGCTCCCGTTCTGCCCCCCGGGTGCCGAGCCAGTCGGCGGCTGGGAGCTCACCGGAGGTGACGATGTCGGGCTCGCGGTTCCGCTCCCGCCGCCGCTCGTGGTCGTCGTTGCGGTCGGCGGCGTCGTGCTGGTGGGTGGGGCGGTGCTGGTGGCTGGGACAGTGCTGGTGGCTGGGACAGTGCTGGTCGTGCTGGTCTCCGTGCTGGTGGGGGTGGTGTTCGTGATGATCGCCACCGGAACCGCCTCGCTACCTGCGACCGGCACGGTGACCTCCCTGGCGTTGGGTTCACCGTCCGCGTCGCTGAGCAGCCCCGCCGAGTCGGTCTCCCACACCTGGCAGGTCGCACGCGCCGGCCGGCAGGGCGACCCCGGGCCCGGCCTGGGGCGGGGAGGCGACGTAGTCGCCTCTGTCGCAGGCGGACAGCACCGTGGTGCAGGCGAGCACGGTGACCCGGTCGGCCCCGGCGGGAAAGGCGACCGGCCCGACACCGGTGACATCGAAACGCTCGAACACCTCGGCGGAGGAGTCCTCGACGGCGAGCTGGCTGACCTGCGCCGTCGACGACGAGGCGTTGCGCAGTCGCACGACGATCTCGCTCGCCTCGCCCGACCCGGCGACGGCGCTGCCGTCCGTCCACGACTTCGTCACGACCGGGTCGACCTCGCGGGGGATCTCGACCCTGACGTCGGCCCGGTCAGAGCTCGATGTGCCGTTGTCAGCCCTGAGGGTGGCGGTGTTCGCCACGACCGACCGGTCGGGGAGCTGCGTGTCGGCCGGTAGCCGGACCCCGAGCTCGATGTTCTCCGACGAGCCCGCCGGGATGCCGATCGAGCCGGGCCGGGCTGGGAGGCGGCAGCGGGATGCGGAACGTGACCGTCAGCAACCTGGTGGCGCGGTCGTAGGCTACCTGGCGTTCGGGGGTGGAAAGCGGCAGCGAGGTCACGTCGAGGCCGGCCGGCAGGGTGTCGGTGACAGTGGCTCCGATGCAGGCCTCCGTCAGACCTGAGCAGTTCGCGACGATGGTGTAACGGAACTCGGTGCCCGGCTCGGCCACCTCGACGCTGGCCCGCTTCTCCACCCCAGCGTGGCCGCGGCCGCCGGGATGGCCGACACCACTGCGAGGGTCAGCGCCGCGAGCAGGGTCTCGTCTGGGCAGAGCAGGTCAGACCCACCACCCGCGCTAGGGGTACGGGTCACTCAGACCGAGCAGCGTCGTCAGTGGCTCCCGGCATACTCGCGGACATGCAGCGCATCGATGGCCGCCTCGTGCTCAGCCCCACTGACCTGACCAAGCACGTGGCCTGCCCGCACATCACGACGCTCGACCTCGAGGCGCTCGACTCCGGTGCGCCGCGCACCGTGCCCACTGACGACGCCCTCAACCTCGTGTTCGCCAAGGGCCTGCAGCACGAGCAGGCTTACCTGCAGACCCTGCGCGCCGACGGCCTCGTCGTCGAGGACATCGCCCGCCTGGGCCTGAAGGGAACGGCCGCCGAACAGGCCACGGTCGAGGCCATGAGGCGAGGGGTCGACGTGGTCTACCAGGCCACCTTCTTCGACGGCGCCTGGGTAGGGCTCGCCGACTTCCTGCTCAAGGTGCCCGGCCGCACCAGCAGCCTCGGCGACTTCAGCTACGACATCGCCGACACCAAGCTGGCCCGCCGGCTCAAGGTGCCCGCGCTGCTCCAGATGGCGACCTACGCCGCTCGCCTCGAGACGCTGCAGGGCGCGGCCCCGCAGTGGCTCACCGTCGTGACCGGCGACCGTGCACAGCACCAGTGGCGCCTCGTCGACGTGGCTCCCTACGCGCGCCGCCGCCGGGCCGACCTGCTCGACGCCATCGAGCGACCACGCGATACCGAGTCGAACCGGGTGGATCACTGCGGCCAGTGCCGCTGGAAGGAGCGGTGCGCGAAGGAGTGGGTCGAGCGTGACGACCTGATCCAGGTGGCCGGCATGCGGACCGACCACCGGGCCCGGCTCATCAACGCCGGCATCCCGACCCTGCGAGCCCTCGCCGACGCGAGCGAGGGTCGGCTGACCGGCGTGCTGTCATCGGCAGCTCGGCGCCGGCTGGCGCCGCAGGCCCGGCTTCAGCTCGCCGAGCGAGAGACGGGGCAGGCCCGGTACGAGCTGCTCGAGCCCGATCCCAGCGGGCGGCCAACCGGGCTGCTGCTGCTGCCCCAGCCCGACCCGGGCGATGTCTACCTCGATTTCGAGGGCGATCCCTGGGCCGAGGGGGGCACGGGCCGGGAGTACCTGGCCGGCCTCTGGACCCGAGAATCTGAGTTCACCTGCTTCTGGGCGCACGACTTCCAGCAGGAGGGTGCCCTCACGACCGACCTGGTCGACTGGTTGGCCGAGCGCTGGAAGGCCCACCCCGACATGCACGTGTACCACTACGCCCCGTACGAGACGGCCGCCCTCAAGCGGCTCGCCAGCCAGCACGCGACCCGCGAGCACGAGCTCGACCAGCTGCTGCGGGGCGAGCGGTTCGTCGACCTCTACGCCGTGGTGCGTCAGGGCGTGCGCATCAGCAAGGGCTCCTACTCGATCAAGAAGCTCGAGGAGTTCTACTGGCACCGAACCCGGTCAGAAGGAGCGGACGCCGTCTCCGACGGGCTGGCCTCGGTCGTGGAGTACGAACGGTGGCTGGTGTCTCGCGACGAGGGCCGGCCCGATCCGCAGATCCTGGAGGACATCCGCGCCTACAACCAGGTCGACGTCGAGTCGACCCTGGCCCTGCACGACTGGCTGGAACAGCGCCGCGACGAGCTGGCCCGCGCCGGCCACCTGCTGACCCGTCCCACGGGCGCGGTGGCCGAGGAGATCAACGAGGCAGAGCGCGCCGAGATCGAGCTGGCGGAGGCGCTGCTGGCCCGGGCCGATCAGCATCGTGCTTCCGGCCCTGCAGCCGGCCTCGGTCTCGAGCCGGGGTTCACCGATGAGTCTGAGGTCGGCGAGCTGCTAGCGGGGTGCGTCGGCTGGCACCGACGTGAAGATCGTCCCGACTGGTGGGCCTACTTCAGCTTCGGCGAGCAGGGGCCTGACGAGCTGCTCGAGAACGCCGGTGCGGTCGCCGGGCTCGGCGCTGCGCAGCAGGTCGCTGCCGTGAAGCAGTCCCTGGTCTGGCGCTACCCCTTCCCGGCCCAGGAGTGCCAGCTGCGACCCGGCATCCGCGCCGAGGACGTCGACACCCACAAAGGGGTCGGTGAGGTCATGGCGATCGACCCCGTGGCCGGCTGGGTCGAGCTGAAGATGAGCAAGCGTCTCGAACCACCCTCGCCCCGGGCCCTGAAGGCACCCGGCCCCATCGGCAACCACGGCCTGCGGGCCAGCATCGCCCGGTCGGCACAGACCTGGATGTCGGGCGGTGACAACCTGGCGGTCCGCCTGGTGCGAGGCGTCGTTCCGGACGCCGCCACGATGGTGGCGCGTACTGGTGAGTCGCCGGCCGCGGTCGTGGTGCGCGCCGGCGCCGGGCTGCGCGGAGAGGTGCTCGCCGTTCAGGGGCCGCCCGGTGCGGGCAAGACCTACGCCGGCGCGGCTCTCATCCGGCGGCTGCTCGACGACGGCCTGAAGGTCGGGGTCACCGGCCTGTCCCACGCCGTCATCCGTCACCTGCTGCGACAGGTCGGCCGCCCGGCCCTGCACAAGGGCGGGGAGGGCGCGGCGAACCCGAATGCCCCTGTGGGCGAACAGGCCTCGTCGCTGGTCCGCACGGCCGACACCAACGACGAGGTCGTCGAGGCGCTCACCACCGGCGCGGTCAACCTCGTCGGCGGCACCGCATGGCTGTGGTCACGCGACGACCTCGCCGAAGCGGTCGACGTGCTCGTCATCGACGAGGCCGGACAGTTCTCCCTCGCCAACGCCGTCGCGGTGGCGCAGGCGGCCACCTCGCTCGTGCTGCTGGGCGACCCCCAGCAGCTGCAGCAGCCGACCAAGGCCGTGCACCCCTTCGGCGCCGGGGTCTCGGTGCTCGAGCACCTCATCGGCCCCCACGACGTCATCCCGCAGGGCCGTGGCGTGTTCCTCGACCACACCTACCGCATGCACGCCGCACTCACCGGCTTCGTGTCCGAGCTCGCCTACGAGGGCCGGCTCTGCTCAGCAGAGCCTGACGCCCGCCAGGACCTGCGCCGAGTCGAGGTCGTGGCGCCGCGCTCGTCGCGAACCCTCAGCGGTACCGGACTGCGCTGGGCCCCCGTCGTGCACAGCGTGCTGGTCGACCAGTCGAGCGCCGAGGAGGCGGCCGTCGTGCGACGGCTCGTCGACGACCTGCTCGAGGGGGAGTGGACCGACGCCACCGGCACAACAGCGCCCCTGACCATCGACGACATCCTCGTCGTAGCGCCGTGGAACGCCCACGTGGCCACGCTCGCGGCCCATCTGCCCGACGGCGCACGGGTGGGCACCGTCGACAAGATCCAGGGCCAAGGGGCGGCCGTCGTCATCTACTCCATGGGCACGACCAGCGCAGCCCTGGCGCCTCGCGGGGTCGCCTTCCTCTACGACGTGCATCGCCTCAACGTGGCGATCTCGCGGGCCAAGGCGCTGGCGGTCATCGTGGCGAGCCCGCTGCTGCTCGACGCGGCCGTGCATCACCCCGAAGACCTGCGCTCCGTCAACGCGCTGTGCCGCTACGTCGAGAACGCTACGGCCGTCTGATGTGCGGCGCCGGGACAGGCCTCAGGCACCGTGGGCTGCCACGTCCCACAGGCGTCCGGCAGCATGGATGCCGGGCAGCGCGTCCCTGATCGAGCGTTGCGCCAGCTCGGGGGCCACCCCCAGGTCGACCGCGTACCGCAGCGCGACCGCCTGCGTGCGGTGCTCGCCCCGTCGACCGTGCACCAGCACCCGCTTGCCCTCGGCCCGGAACTGGCGCAGCGCCGACGACGCGTCGTCGAGAACGAAGTCGAGGTGCGGGTTGGGTGCCTCGGTGGCTCTGCCGTCGGTGGCGTCGGTGCCGTCGGTGGCGTCGGCGTCGACGCGGTCGTCGTTGATCCAGAACTCGATGTGGTCACGGGGAGACATGCCCGAGGCCGGGATGTCGGCGAGCCCGAGCGGGCACAGCGACACGACGGCCTGCACGTCGAGGCTCGCCACGCGGTACAGGTCGCTGATGCTGCCGAGCACGATGCCGGGGTCGATGGGGTGGGGGATGCCCAGGGTGGGGATGTCATGGTCGACCATTGTCTCGACCGACGGCCACGACCCGACCCGGCGCCCGCCGCCCAGGGTGGCGACAGCGATCTCGACCAGGTCGTGAGCGCGGTAGCCCGGCCAGCCGTGCACCATCCGGCGCCACTGGGTCGGCACGGCCGACGAGCCGTAGCGGGCTCCGAGCAGTGAGCCGGCGATGGCGGCCACGGTGTCGGTGTCGTGACCGGCACGGACGGCCGCCTGGAGCCCGCGTTGCAGGTGCATCGCCGAGCCGTCGCCGCGGTCGGTCGACGTGATGGCCGCCCAGGCCGCCTGTAGGGCGGTCACGGTGAACCCGTTGTCGCGGAAGGCGCCCGGTTCGGCGGCGGTCGCCTCCTCGATCCAGTCGCTCCAGCGCTCCACGTTCGCGGTGCTCACCAGGTCGAGCCCGGCCCCGAGGTCGAGACGACCCTGTGTCACGGCGACCCGGATCGCCTCCGACCAGAGCACCGAGGAGTCGGCCGCGAGCGGGTCGGCGTGCGTGAGCCGGGCGACGGCCCGCGCCGCTGCGGCCGTCTTCCGGCGGTCGTCGACGGCGGCGATGCCGACGATGGAGGTGCGCATCAGAGCGCCGTTGCCCGCCGTGAGCCCGGTGCGGGCGTGGAGGGCGTCGCTGGCTCCGGTCAGCCGCTCGTGGGCGCGACCACTGCGCCCGGCAGCCTCGGAAAGCACGGTTCTCGTCTGCGTACCCACGTCGGTGGCGCCACCGGACAGCCAGGCGCCGAAGGCCTCGGCGACGGCGTCGAGGCCCGGCGGGCTGGTCAGGTCGACTCCGCGGGAGGCGACCTGGGCCACACAGAGGGTCATCTGCGTGTCGTCGCTCCACTCTCCGGGGTCGTAGGGCCCGAGACCGCCCCCCTTCATGACCGCCTCGCCCACCGGCGGGGCAGCCATCTCGTAGGGCACCCCAAGGGCGTCGCCGCAGGCCCCTCCGAGAAGCCCCCCGGCTGCGCGGTCGACGAGCTCGGATCGGGTGGGCACGAGCTCTCCTTCGCCGCGAGGGGCCTGAACGGCATCCTGACGGGTAAACCTACGTGCTCATCCCCACCTCGGCGACGCCTGCCCAGCCCAGCCACCCAGGTGACTGCCACCTCGGAGTCGAGCCGCCCGGGGTCTCTCGTGCCCGGGGTCTCTCGTGCCGGGGTGGCGCGCTGAAAGAGCCCAGCGCGACCAAGTAGGCTTCCGGCGTGCTCCAACCCCTCACCATCGGCCTGTTGGCGGTGAGCGCCGTGCTCGCCCTCGTCGCCGGCCACCACCTGGTGCGCCGCAAGGTCGTCGACGACCTGCTCATCGTCATCTCGGTGGTCATCGAGGTCGGTCTGCTCGCTACGCTCGTGGTGGGTCTGGGCAAGGCGGGGGCCATCAGCGACGGCGGCGAGCGGGCCACCTTCATCGCCTACCTGTTCACGGTCTTGCTCGTGCTGCCGGCGACCATCCTCATCGCGATCAAGGAGCGGGGCCAGTGGGCGATGGGCATCATGGTCTCCGGCGCCCTGGTCGTAATGATCCTGCTCGGACGACTGCAGCAGGTGTGGAGCCCGTATGCCTGACGACGGTACCGACCCCAGTGACAGCACCGACATAGCCGGGCAGCACACGGGCCGTGGGCCCGGGCGTCTGCTCGTGGCGGTCTACGGCCTGTTGGCGCTCGCGGCCACCGGGAGGTCCATCCTGCAGATCAGCGAGTACTACAGCCGGGCCCCCGTCTCGTACCTGCTCTCGGCCCTCGCCGCCCTGATCTATCTCGTCGCGACCATCGGGCTCGCCCGAGGCGACCGCGCCTCGGTGCGTCTCGCCAGAGTCGCCCTGACCATCGAGCTGGTCGGTGTGCTCGTCGTCGGCGCCATCTCCTACGCGGTGCCAGACGCCTTTCCGGACAAGACCGTCTGGTCGCACTTCGGGTCGGGTTACGGCTACGTGCCACTGATCCTGCCGGTGCTCGGGCTCTGGTGGATCCGGCACACCCGCTCCGTCTGACGCGGCGGCGGTCATGGCGATGAGCCGGTCGTACGTGGAGCGCGCAGAGTCAGCAGGCTCTAGTGCATCGCGTCCTTGCGCCACGCCAGCTCCTGCAGCTCGAAGGTGTTGCCGTCGGGGTCACAGAAGCCCGCTCCTTTGACCCCGCCCCCGAAGTCGTGGATCTCGCCGACCTCCACGCCGCGGCGAAGCAGCTCGGCGCGCGCCTCGGTGATGTCCTCCACCACCAGGTGCAGGCCTCTGACACTGCCGGGTTCTCCCGCGTACACATCCAGCCCCGTTCCGAAACCGACCGAACAACCCGAGCCCTCTGGGGTGAGCTGGACGACCCGGACGCCCTCGCCGGGCTGCACGTCATGGTCCTTCGTGAAGCCGAGCTGGTCGGCATAGAAGGCGATGGCTCGGTCCACGTCCGAAACCGGGAGCGGGATCAGTTCCAGCCGCATCTGCATCGCAGTCGAGCCTCCTTGGCCTGTTGTCGTCCGCGAGATCATCCCACGCGGCCGCCCGGGGTGAAAGGGCTGCGGGTGTCTCGGGCACGCTAGGGCGCATGACGTCACGCCTGAACCGGCTGGACCGCAGCACTCGCACCTTCTGGCGCATCACGGGCCGACCGGTCGACCTGCGGAGAGACGAGAGGTGGCTGGCCGCCCCGATGCATCACGGGCAGAGGATCGGGGACGGGTGGTTGACCGCGGCAGCAGAGCAGATCGGGGGCTCACTGGGCCCCGACGACGAGCACGCCGGGCTGCTGCCTGACATGGGCCGCCTCAACGGTCCGCTCTTCGACGCAGCCCACCTCAGGCCCGAGGTGCGTCACTTCTACGAGCACACCTCCCAGTGGCGGATGGAGACCTGGACCCAGTGGAACCCGGTCTTCCAGCCCGGCGGTGAGCTGATCTCGAGATACTTCGGACGACGAGTCCAGCAGCTGGCGCTTCCCACCAAGCCGCTCGAGGTCGCCCTGGGCATCGACAGCCGGGTCGTGAGCATCGTGGATGCCGCTGGGGAGCAGCAGGCGGCGGGCTGGGTCCGCACCCTGCGCTCGACGGGCGACCACATCTACAGCGGCTGCTACTCCACCCGCACGCTCCCCGGCTCCGAGCAGCCCAGCGTCCACGTCGCGTTCCCGCTCGAGGCCGGCAACGTCCAGGTACTGCTGCGGCCCCGCGTCCTGCCAGACGGTGCGCTCGAGCTGAGCTCGCCCGCCGGACCCTTCGGTCACGATGGCGCCTACGTCGTCGTCGAGTCGCGTGGCCGCACCCACGCCGCCCGGACACCGATTCACGAGACCTTCCGGGTCTACGTCGATGCCGATGGTGTGCTGCGCACCGACCACCATCTCTGCCTGTGGTCGGCCACGGTCGTCCGTCTGCACTACAAGCTCCTACCGGTGACCTGAGGCCCAGAGTCTCGATCTGTGTCGCCGACGCGGCCGGGACAGGAGTGTTTCGGGCGAGCGTCTCTGCGCCGATAGGGTGGCGCGCATGAACGCCGAGACCGACGCGCCCACGCTCGCCGGACCCTTCACGGTTCGACCCGTCACCGCCGACGAGGCTCGCGAGACCGTGCTGGAGGTCGGTGGCAGCTTTCTGCAGACGCCGGAGTGGTCTCGCACGAAGCCCGACTGGCGACACCGCCACCTGGGCTGGTTCGACGCATCGGGTGACCGGGTGGGTGCGGCGCTCGTGATGTCGCGGAGCATCCCGCGCACCAGACGGAGCTTCGCCTACCTGCCGGAGGGCCCTGCCCTGCCCTGGGATGCCGTCGCCGCCGACCCCGGCGCGTGGCTCGACCCCCTCGTGGCCTGGGCGCGGTCGTCGGGGGCGTTCGCCCTGCGCCTCGGCTTTCCGGTGCCGGCCCGCACCTGGGCCCCCGAGCCGGTCAAGAAGCAGATCGCAGCCGGTGGGCTGCTCTCGTTCACCAGTCTCCCCGCGACAGTGGTGGGCCCGGTGGCGCCCCCGCTCGAGTCGTGGTTGGCGGCGCGGTCGTGGTTGCCGATCGGCGCCGGTTCGGGTGCCGCGGTCGGCCAGCCGCGCTACCTGTGCGTGCTCGACATCGCTGACCGCGACGCGCCCACCGTGCTCAGGTCGATGAACCAGCAGTGGCGCCGCAACATCAAGAAGGCCGAGAAGGCCGGGGTGGCGGTGCGTGCCGTGGGCTCCGAGGGGGTCGACACCTTCCATGCGCTCTACTGCGAGTCGGCGCAGCGTGACCACTTCCATCCGCGGCCCAAGGCCTATTTCGCGCAGATGCTCGCGGCCTTCGGCGAGACCGACCCAGGGCGCCTGACCGGTCGGGTGTACGAGGCGCACGTCGACGGCGACGTGCTGGCCTCCGCCATCATGCTCCGGGTCGGTGACACCTTCTCCTACCTCTACGGCGGTTCGACCGAGCGCAACCGCGACGCCCGCGCCAGCAACGCCCTGCAGTGGCAGGCGATCCAGGACGCCATCGAAGCCGGCTGCACCGCGTATGACTTCCGCGGTTTCAACACCTCTCTCGGGGCCACCTCGCCCCTCACCGGGCTGCTGCTCTTCAAGCTCGGCGCCGGTGCCGACGTGGTCGAGCTCGTCGGCGAGCGCGAGCTGGTGCTCAACCGGTTCTGGCACACGGTCTTCGACCGGGCGATGGCCCTGCGGGTTGCGGTCAACAAACGCCGCCTCGGCTCATCGCCCGACAGCGACGTCTGAACGGCGGTCAGGTGCGGCGCACGTCGTAGTACGGGCTGATGTAGCAGGTGACGTAGCCCTGCCCCTGCTGTGACGTGACGACCACCCCGTCGACGAGGATGCGGCAGGCGACGTCGCCCCGCGTGGCGCTCGAGTCGTAGGGAGTGCGCACTCGAAGGCTGAAGTAGTCGCTGTTGCTCAGGTTCGACCCCACGGGCACCTCGAAGGCCAGGGGCGCCTTCTGGAGCGGGTAGTCGAACCGCTGGTGGGTCTCATCGGAGAGCGACACCTCGACCTTCTGGTCACCGGCGGCCTGGGCCTCGAAACGAATCGTCCTGGCTCCCGGCGGGATGGCCGTGATCGACACCGTGGGAGCCGGGAGCAACGACGGAGGGGCGGTGAGAACCGGCTTGTTCGTCGGGGTGGCATCGCGAGCAGTCGGCGCGGTGGGCACGACCGTGACCGAGGGCAGGGTCGGGAAGTCGCCGGAGGCGTCAGGGGGTAGCACCGGGGGCAGCGGGTCGGGCGCCCCGCCGAGGCTGGCTGTGGCGCTGTCCGATGGCCCGGAGGTAGTGATGGTGCTCGTGCGGGTGGTGGTGGGAGACGACGGGGAGGCGGAGGCCGCGACGCCCGGCTCGGCGACCGCAGGACCGGTGCCGCGGTCGGTGAGGCTGGCCGCGAACCACCACACCAGCGGAACGAAGACGAGAGCCAGACCGCCCGCCATCTGCCAGGGCTTGATGTGTCGGCCGGGCGTCGACCCGGGCGGCTGGACGAACACGCCGTCATCGGCAGGCGAGTCGCCCAACGGGCCGGACTGCTGCGGTGTCGCCGACGCCCGCTCCGGCACCCAGCTCGCCCCGCCGCCGCTGGGTTGACCCGCCAGGTGGTCCATCGGGTCGAAGCCGCCGGAGCGCGTCACCGGGGGCAGGTCGCTGCGTTCTGGTGGGGTGACGGATGGAGTGGCTGAAGAAGTGGGAGATGGCGCGGCCGGGTCGCGCGGTTCGTCAGGCCCACCTGGTGGGCCGTCTGGTGGGCCCGTCACAGCTCGTCGCCGGAGGTCGGCAGCGACGACGACGTCACCGTGCACTCGACCCGGCGCGTGCCGACGTTGACCGCGACGACCTCCGCGCCTGCCGTCGCGATGCACTTCATCGAGTCGGTGCGCTCGTAGTCGGTGGCGTCGACGGAGATGTAGGGCGAGCGGTCGTCACCGACGGGAACCGACACGGCGTAGGGGAGGGTGACGTCCTTGATCCTCTGGGAGGCGCCGTTGCGGTAGATCCGGATGTCGGCGCGACCCGTGCCCTGCACCTCGAAGCGCACCGAGCGCACGTCTGGAGTCAGACGCGGAACCGGAGTCGGGTCGACCGACAGCGGCGAGTTCGGAACGGTCGTCGGCCGAGCAGTCCGGGGTGAGGGATCGGTGCTGCGGTCACTGCGGTTGCCGACCACGAGGCCGATGACCACGAGCGGCACCACCACGAAGAACACGGCGGCCAGCACCAGCGTGCGCACCCGCGACGGTCGTCGACCGGGAGGGGCCCACGGCGGCTGGAACGACGGGCCCGGCTCACCGCTGCGGTGCGAGCCCGGCTGCTGGCCGCTGCCTTGGTACGACGGGTACGACGGGTACGACCGCGATGGGGTGCCCGAGGGCGGGCTCACGGGTGGGTTGACCGACGTGCCCTCGCTGGGCGCCGACGAACCTTTCGAACCCGACCTGCCCAAGGAGGACCGACCCGGCGCCGGCGAGGGCGGTGGACCCGACTCGGCGTTGTCGGGAAAGCTGATGTGGTGGTCGTGCTCGCGATCGGGAGCGCTCTCGGGCGCCGGGGTGAAACCGGGCGCGAGTGGATCTGGTCGGTACGGCGGAATCTCTGACACGGCGTCTTTCGTCCCCTGTTCGTTGCTGCTCGGCCCCCAATCTAGCGAGCGGGAGTGCCCCTCCGATGCATCCGTCCGGCCTCCGGTTCCGCTGCAGCCCCCTCGGCCGCCCCGGTGCCCGTCGGCGCACTCACCCGGCGTTCTCGTCGACCGCCGGTACCCGACAGGTGACGGTGCCGGGCCCGGTAGACATCAGCACGAGCGCGCCGTCGGCGTAGACGCGGCACTGCACGGTGCTGGCGGAGTCGCTCGCGGTTGCGGTGACGATGCCGCTCACCGTGGGACCGACGGGACCCTTGCTCGACTGTTCACCCGCGTTGCCGGCGGGAGCGGTGTAGCCGGCACTCGGGGTGACGTCGCCGGTCCAGGAGCCGGCCACCACCTCATCGACCGCGGCCAGCTTGGTGCTGCGAGTCACCGTCACCTTGCCATTCGGGCTGGCCACCTCGACGCGGAACTGCTGCACCGCGGCCGGTAGCGACTCGACGCCGGTAGACACCGGCAGAAGAGCCGATGCGTCGTGGCCGTCGTCACGCAGGTCAGGCCCGTTGCTCCCGGCGCTCGTCCCGATGCTGCCGCTACCGCTCGAGCCGCTCGACTGATGGTCGTGGTTGCCGAACGCGCCGAAACAGATCCAGACCACGACGATGGTGCCCAGGATACGGCGGCGCCGTGGTGGGGTCGTTCCCCCTCGACCTGGAGCCCAGCCAGGGGGTGGCGGTGCTGGCGCAGCCATGGTCGGCGGGCCCGAAGGTGGTGCGCCGCCGACCGGTGACGTTCGTGCGGTGGGGGCCCAGGCCGAGTCGGGGAGCGCCGGGCCGGCAGGGTAGGGCGCCGGGGCATCAGTGAAGGCCACGTGCTGGTCTTGGAGCGGGTCGGGCCGCTCGCCGGCACCCCACGATGGATGTGGCACCGCGCCTCCTCTGCCTGCTGGTGTGCTCCACGCTACGTCTGCTACCAGTGCGACCGCGCCGCACCCTCCGCGGTTCCGGGGGCGAGCGATATCGGTTCGGTTCGAACCGCCCGGCGACCTATCCTGACGAGCATGCCCGATGAGCCCACTCCCGCGACCAGGCGCGAGGGGGGTGAGGCGCCGGCCGGGCGCGACCACTCCGCGGCGGCCCGCGGCGACGGGGACCGTTCCGGCGGTGACGCCGTGCGATCGAGCACCCGACGGGGAAGAGGACGTCGACGCCGGGGGTCACCTCACGGCACCGAGCCCAGTGCGACGGGGTCGGTGCCGACCGAGTCGATGCCGGACGAACCTCAAGCGGGGGAGCGTCGGCTATCTGGGCCCCGACGTGCAGGACGTCAGCCGGCAGGGGGTCGCTCGGGCCGCATGCCGCTCAGCCCGGAGCAGCGAGAGGCCCGGCGAGCCACCCGCGCGGCCGGGCTCCCGCCGATCAGCTACCCGCCCGACCTGCCAGTCGTCGAGCGGCGAGACGACATCGCCGCCGCCATCCGCGACCACCAGGTCGTGGTCATCGCCGGGGAGACCGGGTCGGGCAAGACGACGCAGATCCCCAAGATCTGCCTCGAGCTGGGCCGTGGTCTCGACGGGGTCATCGGCCACACTCAGCCGCGCCGCATCGCGGCCCGGGCGGTGGCCGAGCGCCTCAGCGAAGAGCTCGGCGTCGACCTCGGCACCACCGTGGGCTACCAGGTGCGCTTCACCGACCAGAGCAGCCGCGACACCCTCGTCAAGGTCATGACCGACGGCATCCTGCTTGCCGAGATGCAGCGCGACCGTGAGCTGCGCCGCTACGACACGATCATCATCGACGAGGCCCACGAGCGCAGCCTCAACATCGACTTCATCCTGGGCTACCTCAAGACGCTGCTGCCGCGCCGGCCCGACCTCAAGGTGATCATCACCTCGGCCACCATCGACCCGCAGCGCTTCGCCGAGCACTTCGCCGCACCCGACGGCACCCCCGCCCCGATCATCGAGGTCTCGGGTCGCACGTATCCCGTCGAGGTGCGCTACCGACCCCTCGTCGACCCCGACCGACCCGAGGCCGAGGAGCGCGACATGGTGACGGGCGTCTGTGACGCCGTGCTCGAGCTCTGGACCGAGCGCAACCCTGGCGGCAGCGACAGCCGTGACATATTGGTGTTCTTCTCCGGTGAACGCGAGATCCGTGACGCCGCCGACGCCCTCAACGGGATGAGCCTGCCCGTCACCGAGGTGGTGCCGCTCTACGGAAGGCTGTCGGCCGCTGAGCAGCACCGGGTGTTCTCGTCACACACCGGGCGACGAATCGTGTTGGCCACCAACGTTGCCGAGACCTCGCTGACCGTGCCCGGCATCCGCTACGTCGTCGACACCGGAACGGCCCGGATCTCGCGGTACAGCCAGCGCACTAAGGTGCAGCGGCTGCCCATCGAGCCGATCAGCCAGGCCTCCGCCAACCAGCGCTCTGGCCGCTGCGGGCGGCTCGCCGACGGCATCGCCATCCGGCTCTACTCCGAAGACGACTTCGACGCTCGACCGCCCTTCACCGAACCCGAGATCCTGCGCACCAACCTCGCCTCGGTCATCCTGCAGATGACCGCGCTCGGGCTGGGTGACATCGCGGCCTTCCCGTTCGTCGACCCGCCCGACAGCCGCCAGATCTCCGACGGCGTCAGGCTGCTGGAGGAGCTGCAGGCGTTTGCCCCGGAGGACGACGAGGGCTCCGCAGGCGGGACCGCGCGCCGGCCGGGCCGCAAGCTCACCCCCTACGGGCGCACCATCTCGACGCTGCCCGTCGACCCGCGTCACGCACGCATGGTCATCGAGGCCGACCAGCGCGGAGTGCTGCGCGAGGTGCTCATCATCGTGGCGGCGCTGTCGATCCAGGATCCGCGTGAACGGCCCCAGGAGAAGCAGGAGCTCGCCAACGCCGCGCACAAGCGGTTCGCCGACGAGACGAGCGACTTCCTCGGCTGGCTGAACCTGTGGGCCTACCTCAAGGAGCAGCAGAAAGCGTTGAGCTCCAGCGCGTTCCGGCGCTTGTGCAAGGCGGAGTTCCTGCACTACCTCCGCGTACGCGAGTGGCAGGACCTCCACACCCAGGTCAAGCAGGCGGCCAAGCAGGCCGGCCTCGACGTCGGTCGCGCCAGTGTGCGAGTCGAGAATGACGCCGTCGACGCGGATGCCGTGCACCAGTCGCTGCTCGCCGGGCTCTTGTCGCATGTCGGCGTGCGCGACGAGCAGAAGCGCGAGTACGCCGGGGCCCGTGGGGCCCGCTTCGGTATCAACCCCGGCTCGGCGCTCTTTCGCAAGCAGCCCCAGTTCGTCATGGCCGAGGAGCTGGTCGAGACCACCCGTCTCTGGGCCCGGATGAACGCCCGGGTCGACCCGACCTGGGCCGAGACCCTGGGGGCGCACCTGGTCAAGCGGCAGTACTCCGAGCCGCGCTGGTCGGGTCGACGCGGCTCGGCGGTGGCCACCGAACGGGTCACCCTCTACGGGGTACCGCTCGTGGTGGGCCGCATCGTCGGACTGGGGTCGGTCGATGCCGAGCTCGCCCGCGACCTGTTCATCCGACACGCACTGGTCGAGGGAGACTGGCACACCGAGCACGCCTTCTTCCGGGAGAACGCGGCCCTGGTCGAGCGGCTCGGCGAGCTCGAGGCGCGCACTCGGCGCCGCGATCTCGTCGTCGACGACTTCACCCTGGTGTCCTTCTACGACCAGCGGATCCCACCCGAGGTCGTCTCGGCGCGGCACTTCGACACGTGGTGGAAGAAGGCCCGTCGCCAGACCCCCGACCTGCTGACCTTCTCGGAGGAGATGCTGCTGCGGGATGCTGCCGGGGGACTCGTCGACGAGCACCCCACCACGTGGCGCCAGGGTGAGAACGACCTGGCGGTGAGCTACCGCTTCGAGCCGGGTTCACCGGCTGACGGTGCCACCGTGCACATCCCCGTCGACCGGCTGAACCAGGTCTCACCCGACGGTTTCGACTGGCAGGTGCCGGGCTTTCGAGAAGAGCTCGTCACGGCGCTCATCCGCTCACTGCCCAAGGGGGTTCGTCGCGACTTCGTGCCCGCCCCCGACTTCGCGCGGCGCGTGCTGCCGTTGCTCGACCCGGCCCACGGCACTCTCGTTCAGGCGCTCGCGGTCGCCCTACGGCGCCAGGCCGGTGTGCCGATGTCGCCCGAGCTGTTCGACTGGTCACGGGTGCCTGACCACCTGCGCGTCACCTTCAGCGTCGACGACGCCGCCGGTCGGCCCCTCGCCACCGGCAAGGACCTCGAGGCCGTGCGCGACGTCGCGACCCCGCAGCTACGACGCCAGGTTCGGGTGGCCAGCTCGGGCATCGAACGCACCGGGCTGACCGCGTGGACGATCGACACCATCCCGGAGGACTTCGAGAGCGCGACCGGGGTGCGCGGCTACCCGGCCCTCGTCGACACCGGCCGGGCGGTCGACCTGCGCGTGCTCCCGACGCGGTCAGAGGCTGACGCCGAGCACCGGCTCGGCGTGCGCAGGCTGCTGCTGCTCGGCATCAGCCCGCCCTGGAAGCAGATTCTCTCGCGCCTGACGAACACCCAGAAGCTGGCGCTCGGCCACAACCCCCACGGCAGTGTTCCGGCTCTGCTCGACGACTGCCTGGCCGCCGCCGTCGACGACATCTCGGCCGACGACACCGGTCCCGCCGTGAACGCCGTGCCCACCGAGGCCGCCGGTAGGGCCGGGGGCGTGGGTCACACGGTGCGCAGCCGAGACGACTTCGAATGGGCCCTGTCTGCCGTGCGCACCCACACCACCACCCGGGTCGTGCAGGTGATCGGGCTGGTCGAGCCGATCCTGGCGCGGCACCTGACCCTGACGACCCGCCTCAGCGCCCTCGAGGAGTCGAGGAACCCGGCGCTGCGGCCGATGCTGGCCGACGTGCGGGCTCAGCTGGACGGGCTGGTGCGACCGGGGTTCGTCGCCGATGCGGGGATCGCCCGGCTGCCCGACCTGGGCCGCTACCTCCGCGGGATCGCCCAGCGACTCGACAAGGGCCCGGCCAACCTGGCCAAGGACACCGCGTCGCTCGAGCAGGTCGACGCCGTCGAGGGTCGTTACGCCGACCTGCTCGACGGCCTGCGCCCGGCCCAGCGCGCCGCCGCCGAGGTCGTCGCGATCGGGTGGATGATAGAGGAGCTGCGGGTGTCGTTGTTCGCGCAGACCCTCGGAACGGCCTACACGGTCTCACCGCAGCGTGTCGTCAAGGCCATCGCCCGCCTCGCCCCCTGAGAGGTGCACCGCAGTCGACGAGGCTCGCGCCGAGATTCGGGGCCGTGACGTGCGGTGGCCGGCCGTCACCAGGATGTTGCTGACCACGATGAGCGCCATGCCGCACCACTCGTTGAGGTGCAGGGTCTGCTGGAGCAGGAACCAGCCGGCCAGGGCGGCCCAGACGGGGTTGATGCCGGTGAAGGTGCCGAACACGGTGGCGGTGACGCGGCGCAACGCCATCAGGTCGGCGACATAGGGAACCATCGACGAGAGCAGACCGCAGGCGACCGCAAGGCCGATGGACGCGGCCGTGGGCGGGTGCACGGAGAACCAGACCAGCGCGATCGGCGTCCAGACGGCAGCGGCGACCAGGCTGGCGGTCGCCGTTCCCTGCAGACCGGGCAGCCGCTGGCCGACGGCGCGGTTGAGCAGGATGTAGCAGGCCCAGGCGGCAGCGGCGACCAGTCCCAGAGAGAGGCCGATGACGTCGGTGGTCGGCCCGGGATCGGCCAGCACGACGACCCCGGCGCCGGCCATGAGCGCGCAGAGGAGGTCGCGAACGCGCCGTGAGCTGGCAACCGCCACGGTGAGCGGCCCGAGGAACTCCGGGGTCACGGCCAGGCCCAGCCCGATTCGCTCGATGGCGACGTAGAGGCTGAGGTTCATCACACTGAACACGAGCACCAAACCCAGGATGGGCAGCCACTGCGCCCGGGTCAGACCCCGCAGCCGTGGGCGCACGATCGGGGTCAGCACCAGGGCTGTGACGAGCTGACGCACGGCGACCACCCCGACCGGGCCGATGGCCGGGAACGCCGACGCACCCAGGCCC
>JBBSTU010000062.1:0-19162 GCA_038235595.1 Actinomycetales bacterium
CGCGACAGCACCTCGATATCCAGGCCCAAGGCCCGTTCGGCCTGCGCGACGAGGTCGATCAGCGGCAGCGCGGTGAGACGTCGCAACGACCGCACCACCTGGCCCAGCGCGGTGAGGCGGGCGAGCGCGGCATCGCTGACGCGAGCTCCGCCCCGGCTGACCCAACCAGGGCGAGGCAGCTCGTCGAGCGCCTCGACGATGGTGGCCGCGTCGGCGCTGTCAGGGCTGAGGTCGCCGTGGCGCGGGCCTTCGGTCAACCCACCGACGGCCCCGGATGCCGGCCCTTCGCCACCTCGGCCGACCCCCGGGTTCACTCCTTGTTCGCCACCCAGCTCGCCCCCCTGTTCGCCACCCTGTTCGCCACCCTGTTCGCCACCCTGTTCGCCACCCTGTTCGCCACCCTGTTCGTCGAAGAGCGGCATGGCCTCCTGAGTGGCCAGCGGGTGACCCACTCGCCACGGTCTTGCGTGCAGCTCCTTGGCCCAGGCCCACAGCCCGTCGAGGTCGGCTGCCCCCAGCCGGGTGACCGGACCCGTGAGCAGGCGCATCAGCTGGTCTCCTCGCGAGGGGTCCTGAACGACCCAGAGGGTGGCGACGAGGTCACCGATCTCGGGAGTCATCAGCAACCCGCCCAGGCCCACGACCTCGACAGGCAGGTCTGCGGCGCGCAACGCGTCGATGACAAAGGGGAAGTGCGAGCGGCGACGGCACAGTACGGCGGCCGTCAGACCCGTGCGCCGCCCGCTCGGGGAGCGCCACCGCTGCGCGATCCACTCCGCCACGTGAGTGGCCTCGGCCTCGATACCCTCGAGACGGGCCACGTACACCGTGCCGTCACCCGCGCCGGGCCGGGCCGTGAGCGGCTTGACGTGGGCTGCCGCGAGGGGGGCCGCCGTGATGTTCGCAGCTTCGAGCACGAGACGGTCGTTGCGCCAGCTCGTCGACAGTGGAAGTACCTGGGCGAGCCCGTCGGCGTCGGCGAACTCGGTCGGGAACCGCGTCAACGTGGTGGCACTCGCTCCCCGCCAGCCGTAGATCGACTGGTTGGGGTCACCCACCGCCGTGAGGGCAACCGTGTCAGCGCCCTCAGCGCCCTCAGCGCCCTCAGCGCCCTCAGCGCCCTCAGCGCCCTCGGCGCCCTCGGCACCCTCAGCCCGGTGGAAGAGGGAGCGCAGTACGGCGAGCTGGGCCTCGGAGGTGTCCTGGAACTCATCGAGCAGCACCGCCCGAAACCGTTGTCGCTCGATCTGACCCACGAGGGGAACGCTCGATGCCAGCCGGGCCGCGACGGCCATCTGGTCGGCGAAGTCGAGCGACTCCCTCGTTCGCTTCAGAGCCTGGAACTGCTCAACCACGGGCAGCACGGCCCTTCGCTCGCGCAACACCGCGAGCGCGCTGCGCACCCCGGCCAGGGACCCTGGCCCGTCACCGTCGGGAAGGGAGTCGATACGGGCGATCACCTCGTCGAGGTGGGCGCTCACCTCCGCAGGCGTGCGCACGTGCTCGGCCATCTCGCCCGCAAGCGACATAACCGCGTCGATGATCGTCGACTCGGCTTTGGAGACGCCGGTCATGGGGCCGTCGTAGCGGCTCACCGCCTCGGCGGCGAGCTGCCAGGCGCCGGCCTCGGTGAGCACCCGGAACTCGGGCTCGATGCCCACCCGCAGAGCATGCTCGCGCACCAGGCGTCCGGCGTAGGAGTGGTAGGTCGAGACGGTCGGGGTGCCGCCGAGCACCTCGGCCCCCGTTCCGTCGTCGGTCGATGGAGACCACAGGCCGGTTCTGACCAGGGCCCGCAGGCGCGTGGTGATGCGCTGTGACAGCTCGGCCGCAGCCTTGCGGGTGAAGGTCAGCCCAAGCACCTGGTCGGGCTCGACGAGCCCGTTCGCGACAAGCCACACCACTCTGGCGGCCATCGTCTCGGTCTTGCCCGACCCCGCGCCCGCCACCACGAGCAGTGGACGCGGCCCGGCCTCGATCACCGCGCACTGTTCGGTCGTCGGGTTCGGCTGGCCGAGAGCCGAGGCGATGTCGACCGCTGAGTGACGGGTCACAGCGACTCTCCCTCCGGCTGCACGGGGCACGACGACTTGAGCGCGCAGGTCTTGCACCAGCTGCCTGCAGTGGCCGTGAAGTCGGCCGCGCCCATGCCGTCGGCGGTCGCCTCGACCAGGGCCCGGGCCCAGCCGGGGTCAGGTGCCTGCCCGAGCTGTACCTGCTGCTGCACGCTCGGTTTGAGGCCCGAGAGCCCGGCCTTGCCGATCTGCACCAGCGCCGCCCCCGCGCTCTGCTCACCGAGCGGCTCGAACGCACCCGCCTCGACCGCCACCTGGTAGGCGCCGAGCTGGCCGTGCTGCTCGAGGTCGGCCTGGGTCGGTTTGCCCGTGCCGGTCTTGAGGTCGATGATGCGCAGCCGTGAGTGGTCGTCGCGTTCGATGCGGTCGACCCGACCGCTGACCTCGGCTCGGCCGACCGTCACCCGGAAGTCGGTCTCGATTCCGGCCGGCGTCCAGCCCTGCCCCTCTGCGATGACGCGGTAGGCCACGTAACGCGCAACCATGTCGTGCGCCTCCTGCCGTCTGCGGTCGGTGAGCCAGCCGGGACGCAGGCCGAGACGGCCCCACTGCGAGTCGACCTGGGCGCTCAGGGCGGCGACGTCGGCGTCGGGGTGCTCGGCCACGATGTCGTGCACCAGGGTGCCGATGGTCGCGGCTCCCTGGGAGGGGCCCTCCCCGCCCACCGCGGAAAGGAACCAGCGAAGCCCGCACTGGCGGAAGTACTCGACCTTCGACGGAGAGACCCGCACCGGCTCGTCGGGAGCGCGCACCGAATGGTCGCTCGTCAGTTCACGGAGGGCCCACCACGAGCCCGGGTCGGCGCCGGCGACCCCAGACCGGGCCGCCTCCGCCAGCAGGCCGATCGCCGGCTCGGACACACCGGGGTCGGGGCTGACCGCCTCGCGCCGCAGCTCACCCACCAGCCCGGTGAGCGTCATCGCCCGACCGACCTCGGTGTGGGCCCGCACCTCGTCGTCGATGCCGCCATCTCCGCCGCCGCCCCTACCGGCGCTGTCATCGGCTCCATCGGCTCCGCCGGCTGCGTCGTCACCTCGGGGGTCGACCAGGTCGAGGTAGGGCGAGGGCTGTTCGTCCTCGTTGCCGACCGCGGTGACCACAAGCCGCTCGGTGGCCCGGGAGATCGCGACGTGGAACAGCCGCGTCTCGTCGTAGCGCACGGCGGCCTGGGCGCCCCGGAACCCGCGTGGCCGACCCGACACCACGTCGACAAGGTCTTCGGAACCGAGCACCGACCCCCGCAGCCGCAGGTCGGGCCAGACGCCCTCCTGCACCCCGGCGACCACCACGATGCGCCACTGCCGCCCCGCTGCGGTCTGAGGGGTGAGCAGCTCGACGGCCGCCCCGGCCTGGGCTCGCGGGGCGAGCGTGTCACCGGGAACGTCCTGGCCGGTGATGTGGTCGACGAACTGGTCGGGCCCGGCCTGCGGCAGGCGGTCGACGAAGGCGCCGGCCGCCTCGAAGAGCGCGAGCACGGCGTCGAGGTCGCGGTCGGCCCGTTCGCCGCCCGGGCCCCCGCCCAGGGCCGTGCGCCGCCACGTCTCCGCGACCCCCGAACCCTGCCACACGGCCCAGAGCACCTGCTCCGCACTGACTCCGGCCGCCCAGCGCCCGTCGTCGGCGATGGGAGCCGCCGCGACCCCCGCCGCGATGGCAGCGGCGACCCGGGCCGCTGCCCGGGCGGGCGTTCCCATCACCAGAGCCCGGCCGGGTTCGACCAGCAGCTCGGCGAGCAGCTCGTCACTCGACCGTGCGCCACCGGCGGCCAGCTCGTCGTGGCGCAGCAGGCGGCGTAGTCGACGCAGCCCCACGGCATCGGAACCCCCGATCGGCGACAGCAGGAGGTCGGCGGCTCGAACCGGGTCCATGGTGTGGCCGTTACCCGAGTGCCGCGCTCGCGAGATCGCCAGCGACTCCTCGAGGATGACGAGCAACGGACGCACAGCACTCTCGTCGCGCACGGGCGTCTCGGTGGCGGGGGAAGTCACCGGCACGCCGCCCGAGGCGAGCAGACGGCGCAGGGTGCCGGCTCGACCCGACCCTCGCACAATGACGGCCATCTCGTTCCAGCCGACGCCCTCGACGAGATGCGCCCGGCGCAGAAGGGAGCCGATGTGGCTGGCCTCCTGGGCGACCGAGCGCAGCAGGGCGACATCGACACTGCCGACCCTGCCGGCACTGCCCGCCCCTGGTCGACTGGCCGCACCCCGCTGGGCACCCCCGCCGAGGGCGCCGATCCGACGACTGACGCGAAGGGCGACCGCGGCGACCGGCGCGGGCAACCGGGCACTCGCGCCGAGGATGACCGTCTCGTTCACTGCGGACTGGGACGTGGGCCCGCCTGGCCGTGAGTCGGGCCCGAGCTCGCGCCAACCGTCGGCCAGAAACCGGGGGTCGGCGCCGCGGAAGGTCTGCACCGCAGAGTCGGGGTCACCGAGCAGCACGATGCGCGGCCCGCCGGGCGCAAGCACCCGAAGCAGCCGAGCCGCGGCTGACGTCAGCTCCTGAGCGTCGTCGACCACGATGAGGTCGAGTCGCTCGTGCAGCCGGGCCAGCGCCTGCTGCTCGTCAGCGAGCAGGTCGGCGGCCGCCGTCAGCACCCACGCCGGGTCGTAGGCGCCGTGTCGGCTGAAGGAGGTGACCTCGTCGTACTCGCGCAGCACCTGCGCGGCCGCAACCCACTCCGCCCGGTCGTGCGTCAGCCCGAGCTCGTGCAGGTCGGACGGGCCGAGGCCGTGCTCGACCGCGCGCATGAGCAGGTCCCGCAGCTCGTTTCGAAAGCCCCGCGTCGTCAGGGCGTCTCGAACGGATGCCGGCCAGCTCGGCCCCGGGGCGTCACCGGCTGCGTGACCGGCGAGCAGGTCGCGCAGGATGACGTCCTGCTCGGGGCCGTTGAGCAGGCGCGGCGGCGGGTCGCCGCGCAGGGTGGCCTCGGCGCGCAACACGCCGAACCCGAACGCCTGCCAGGTGCGCGCCAGTGACTCGGTCGACGTGCCGTCGAGGCGGGCCGTGACTCGTTGCCGCAGCGCCGCGGCCGCCGACCGGCTCGACGTGAGCACGAGGCAGGCGTCGGCCCGGGTACCCGAGCGCACCGCCGAGACCACGGCCTCGACGGCCAGCGTCGACTTGCCGGTGCCGGGCCCGCCGAGCACCCGCAGCACCCTCGCCGATGAGTCGAGCGCCCGCTGCTGCGTCGCGTCGAGAGCCACCGCATCGGCCACGAGGGCTGGGGCGCGCCGGAGAATGACCACGCATGAATTGCATCACAGCCCGCCGACGGAGTCGGTCGGCTGCCACGCCGCACTGCCACACCGGGCTGAACGGCATCCGCCTCAGTCGGCGACCAGCTCGACCTCGAAGCCCTCCCCGCTCTCGAGGTAGGCGGCGTACTGGTCGGGCCCCCCTGCGTGCGGATGCTGGTCGGCGAACATCAGCGACCAGCCACCCTGATCGCACTCGGCGACTATCGCGTCGACCTCGGCTGGCGAACCCGCATGAAAGGCAAGGTGGTTGACGCCCGCTCGCTTCCGCTCGTGAGCGCCCGCCACGACGTCGGGCCCTGACTCCACCACGATGTAGAGACTGCCCAGCTGCCACGCCTGACCGTGGCCCCAGTCGTCACCGAGCCGAAAGCCGAGCCGGGCGAGCAACCACCCCCACTCCCGCGCCGCAGCCGTGATGTCGGCCACCCAGATCTCGACGTGGTGCAGTGAACCGCGCGGCCCGCTGGTCGGGCCCGGCTCGCCGTCGAAGTCCCAGCGGGCCAGCCCGAGGTCGGCCCGACCACCTTCGACCAGGCCGCGCACCATCGGGGTTCCCTCGGCGCGCCAGTGCTCGCGAGCCTCGTCCTCGTGACATTGCGGCGGGCGCCCGTCAGAACGGATGACCCGCCACCACGGCACGTCGGAGCCGTACCGGCTCATCACCGTGCCCACCGTGCGCGGGCCCAGGCCCCCCAGTCGTTTGGCGATGTCACCGTAGGCGAGCACCCGCCCCTCGGGGATGCGCGCCACGAGGTCGAGCACTCGAGCGGCGTGGTCCTCCACCGACACGATGTCTCCTCGGTTCTCTCGGGTTCTCGGTCAGTACTCGGGCTGGCTGGGGTCGATCTCGCGCAGGTAGGCCAGGATGCCGCCCTCGACGGTCGCGACGTCGGTGAAGCCGGCCTCGAGCGCGAGGCGGGTGGCCTCAGCGGAACGGCCGCCCACCTTGCAGTGGATGAGCACCCGACGGTCACGGGGCAGCTCGGCGAATGCGCCGCCGTCGCGGAAGCGGTCGAGGTGGATCGGGACCGCACCGGGGATGCTGGCGATGGCCCGCTCCTGCTCACCTCGAACGTCGACGAGCAACGGGGGGTGGGGGGTCGCCAGCTCGGCCGCCATGGCGCCGACCGACACGGTGGGTAGCCCGCTCGCGTCGGAGTCGACCCCCGGCATCCCGCAGAACTGCGCGTAGTCGATCAGCTCGGTGATGGTCGGCGAGTCGCCACAGACCGGGCAGTCGGGGTCGCGGCGCACGGTGAGGTCGTCCCAGGTCTGGCGAAGCGCGTCGTGCACGAGCAGGCGCCCGACGAGCGGCTCACCGATGCCGAGCAGCAGCTTGACCGCCTCGGTCGACTGCACCGACCCGATGGCGGCGCAGAGCACGCCGAGCACGCCTCCCTCGGCGCAGCTCGGCACGGTGCCGGGGGGCGGCGGTTCGGGAAAGACGCAGCGGTAGCAAGGGCCGTGCCCCGCCCACCAGACCGAGACCTGCCCGTCGAACCGCAGGATCGAGGCCCAGACGTGCGGCTTGCCCAACAACACGCACGCGTCGTTGACGAGGTAGCGGGTCGGGAAGTTGTCGGTGCCGTCGAGCACCACGTCGTAGTCGGCGATGACCGACAGGGCGTTGCCCGAGTCGAGCGTCACGTCGTGACGGACCACCGTGACGTGCGGGTTGACCCGGTGCACGGCCCTCTCGGCGGATTCCGTCTTCGGGCGGCCGATATCGGCGTCGGAGTGGATGACCTGACGGTGGAGGTTGGTCAGCTCGACCACGTCGGCGTCGACGACCCCGATCGTGCCGACCCCGGCGGCGGCGAGGTAGAGCAGCGCCGGAGAGCCCAGGCCGCCGGCCCCGACCACCAGCACCTTGGCCGAAGCCAGCCGCTCCTGGCCCTCCCGGCCCACACCGGGCAGCAGGAGGTGGCGGGCGTAGCGGGTGACCTCGGCCGGCTCGAGCGGCCGACCGGTCGTCACCAGGGGATCGGTGGGCATGGCATCACCGTACTGCGACGCCGCGCAGCTGCGGCTACCTGAGGCGTCATCCGCCTACTGCTCGGTATGGTGATCCCGGGCAGTCGTCGCCAGGAGTCGTCCTCACGTCGGCGCTCGCAGCAGGCCGACACCCGACGTAGGCGAGGATGGCGATGAACGACGACTTCCAGGCGACCCGGGGTCAGCGCCTGCCCCGCTCCGAGCGACGCGCCCAGCTGCTCGACTCCGCGCTCGGGGTCTTCGTCGAGAAGGGCTACCACCAGGCGGCCATGGACGACATCGCGGCCAGCGCCGGTGTGTCCAAGCCCGTGCTCTACCAGCACTTCCCCGGCAAGCTGGAGCTGTACCTGGCCCTGATCGACCAGCACGCCAGCGAGCTGGAGACCCTCGTACGCGACGCCCTCGCCCTCACCGACAACAAGGCGCGCATCGCCACCATGGTCGGCGCCTACTTCGACTTCGTCAGCCAGGACGGAGCCGCCTTCCGGCTCATCTTCGAGTCCGACCTCGCCAACGTGCCCGAGGTGCGCAGCCGGCTCGACCAGATCGACCTCACCTGCGCGCAGGCGATGGCCGACATCATCATCAGCGAGTCGTCGCTGGGCCAGCAGGAGGCGATGCTCGTCGGGGTGCAGCTGGTGAGCCTGGCCCAGACATCGGCCCGCTACTGGCTCACCCATGAGGCGACGTTGCCCAAGGAGACCGCCATCCGCGTCACGGGCTCGCTCATCCGCCGAGGCATCAGCGCCTTCCCGGCCGTGGCGAAGCAGGGCGGCGCCCGTTCCGGCGGCACGCGGGAATCGGTCGCCACCCCTGCTCGTTAAGGTGGCGGTGCGGGTCGTTCCGCATCACCAGGCGCTGCAGCGCAGCGCACCAGAACGGAGAGAGTGGGTTTGACGTGGAGGTTCGCATCGGCGTGCAGAACGTGGCGCGCGAGATCACCTTCGAGACGACGCTGACGGCCGACGAGCTCGTGACCGCCGTCAAGGCGGCGCGTGGTTCCGACGTGCTCGAGCTGACCGACGACAAGGGCGGCAGGGTGATCGTGCCGACCGAGTCGATCGGCTACGTGACCACCGGCGCGGAGAAGAAGGGCGGGGTCGGCTTCGGCGCCCACTGAGAATGAGCGGCCGAGAACGCACTACGCCCCCGGATCGTCACCGATTGTTGATGGTTCGTCCGCGCGTGGCGCCCCCAGCCTGAAGTGGGTACATGAAAGCCTGAAGGCGGCCTGGAGACCCCGGGCCGTCACCGCCCGACACCGGGCTTGAGGGAGGGAGCACACCATGATCGGAACCATTATCGGCGCCATCGTCGCCGGCCTTGTCATCGGCGCGCTCGGCCGGCTGATCCTGCCGGGCAAGCAGAACATCTCGATCGTGATGACGATCGTCATCGGCATCGTCGCCTCGCTTGTCGGCACGTTGATCCTCGGGGGGATCTTCGGATACGAGAACGCCAGTGGCGGCATCAGGTGGTGGTACTGGCTCGTCAGTGCCGTGCTGGCGGCCGTCGGCATCTCGGCCTATGGCCGTCTGCAGAAGAAGTAGTCCAGACCACGTACCGCAGCCGGATGCGTCTGAAGGGCCCGACCACCATGGTCGGGCCCTTTTGCTGCGCTGCTCCGGTCGCGTCTCGACCCCGCGCCGGTCGAGCGGGCGGGCTGCGCCGACCTCAGGCCGACAGCCCAAGGCGCTCCATGCGCCTCGTGTGCTCGTCGGTGAGCCGCACGAACATCCGCCCGAGCTCAGCCAGATCGGCCCCGGCCCGGCCCGGTGAGCCGACGAGGATGCTGGCCAGCGCGTCCCGTTCGACCCCGACGCGTTGGGCCTGTTGGATCGCCTCACCGACGAGGCGCCGGCCCCACAGCGCAAGGCGTCCGGCCACCCGCGGCTCGGCCACGATCGCGTCGCGGATCACTCCGACGATGAACTCCGCCTGCCCGGTGTCCTCGAGCACGCGGGTGACCAGGGCGCGGGTGTCGTCGTCGACGTACGCGGAGATCTCGCGGTAGAAGTCCTGGGCGATGCCCTCCCCGACGTAGGCCTTGACCAGGCCCTCGAGCCAGTCGGAGGCCACGGTGCGTTCGTGGAAGGCGTCCAGCGGTGCGACGAACGGCTCCATCGCCACCTCCGTCGCCACGCCCAGAGCCGCGAGCCGCTCCGAGAGCAACGTGAAGTTCTTCAGCTCCTGGGCGGCCAGCATGGCGAGAGACGACTTGTGACGCAGGTCCGGGGCCAGGTCGGTGTCTTTCGCGAGCTGGGTGAACGCGCGCAGCTCTCCGTAGGCCAGCACACCGAGCAGGTCGGTGACGGCCGCGAGATAGCCGGGATCGGCAGGCACAGCGAACTCGACAGGGTCGGATGCGGCAGGTTCGGGGAGCTCGCTCATGCGGGCCAATCTAGTGACCTGATCAGGAATGCAGGCGCTTGCCGCTAGACTGGTGTCGACAACTCGGTGCCCGGTCGGCCCGATGGTTTGCCCTGGTGGTGCCCGTGAACACGATGAGCACCGGTGGAACCGCCCGAACAGTGGCGGCCACGCGCCGTAACGACACTCTCCGATCGGCCCGTCATGAGCCACTGAGCTCCCACGTCGTCGTGGGGTGCTCGTGCTGATCGAGAGACCTCAATGACCGACCTGAACGACACGAACAACGTCCAGCCCCTGCTCGAGACGGAGTCCGACCTCACGGTCGAGGCCATCGCTGCAGAGATCATCGAGGCGCCCGCCGAGATGCCGGAGGACGTACCCGAGGTGACCTTTGCCGACTTCGGCATCCACCCCGACATCGTCGCGGCCCTGGCCGACGGCGGCATCCTGACGCCGTTCCCCATCCAGTCGATGACCCTCCCCGTGGCGCTCGGTGGCCACGACATCATCGGGCAGGCGAAGACCGGCACCGGCAAGACCCTTGGCTTCGGTGTGCCGATGCTCAACCAGGTCGTCGCACCCGGCGACGAGGGCTTCGACGCGTTGGCCCGACCCGGCAAGCCCCAGGCCCTGGCCGTGGCCCCGACCCGCGAGCTGGCGGTGCAGGTGGCCGGCGACCTCGAGCGGGCCGGTCGGCGGCGCGGCATCCGGGTGCTGACGGTCTACGGCGGCCGGGCCTACGAGCCGCAGATCGAAGCCCTGCGCACTGGTGTCGAGATCGTCGTCGGCACCCCCGGGCGCCTGATCGACCTGGCCAAGCAGGGCCATCTCGACCTGTCGCAGGCCAAGGTCGTCGTGCTCGACGAGGCCGACGAGATGCTCGATCTCGGCTTTCTGCCCGACGTCGAGACCCTGATGTCGCAGACGCCCGGCAGCCGCCAGACCATGCTGTTCTCGGCCACCATGCCCGGCGCCATCGTGACCCTGGCTCGTCGTTACATGACCCAGCCCACCCACATCCGCGCCATGGGCGACGAGAACGAGAACGCCCACACCGTCAAGGCCGTCGAGCAGTTCGTCTACCGCGCTCACGCCATGGACAAGGTCGAGATGCTCTCGCGCATGCTCCAGGCGCGCGAACGCGGCCTGACGATCATCTTCAGCCGCACCAAGCGCACCGCAGCCAAGGTCTCCGACGAGCTGGTCGACCGGGGTTTCGCGGCCGCTGCCATCCACGGCGACCTGGGTCAGGGAGCCCGCGAGCAGGCCCTGCGCGCCTTCCGCAACGGCAAGGTCGACATCCTCGTGGCCACCGACGTCGCCGCCCGCGGCATCGACGTCGACAACGTCACGCACGTCATCAACTACCAGTGCCCCGAAGACGAGAAGACCTACCTGCACCGCATCGGCCGTACGGCTCGCGCCGGCAACACCGGGGTGGCCGTCACCTTCGTCGACTGGGACGACCTGCACCGCTGGGCGCTGATCAACAAGACTCTCGATCTCGGCATCCCGGAGCCCCAGGAGACCTACTCGAGCTCGGACCACCTCTACTCCGACCTCGACATCCCGACCGACGCCAAGGGTCGGCTGCGCCGGTCACAGCAGACCCGCGAGGGCCTGGGGGCCGAGCAGATCGAGGACCTCGGCGAGACCGGGAAACGTCACGGCAAGAGCGGGGGTGACCGCCACGCCAAGGGCGGCACCCATCGCGACGGTGGGAGCGCCGCCCGCCGCCCGGAACGTGCGAGTGAGTCCCGCGACGCCGGTCCGGCCGATGACGGCGAGAGCCGTCCCCGGCGCAGCCGCAACCGTCGCCGTACGCGCGGCGGAGGTGCTGCCGCTGCGGGGTCCGCGGTCGGTGCTGACAGCAGCGACGGCTCGCCGAGCGAGGCCCCGGCCTCCGACGAGTCCGGTTCGTCGAGGTCACCGCGGCGTCGGCGTCGGGGTGGGGCCGGCCGCGACAAGCAGACCGCCGGCGCGAGCCCGTCCACCGACTGATCCCGGTCGACCTCACGGTCAGCCTCACCGTCACGAGACCGCTCACATGGCTGGTAACGACGAAAGGGAGCGTGCGATGAAGGTGCATGGCGCCATCGGCGGCCGGCTCCAGGCTTTCATCGAGCGTCAGCACCTCTTCTTCGTGGCCACCGCTCCCCTGTCTGCCACGGGTCATGTGAACGTGTCGCCCAAGGGGCTGGGCGACACGTTCACCGTGGTCGACGAACATACAGTCGCCTATCTCGACCTCACCGGCAGCGGGTCCGAGACCGTGGCCCACCTGCGCGAGAACGGTCGAGTCACCTTGATGTTCTGTGCGTTCGACGGGGCGCCCAACATCGTGCGACTGCACGGTGTCGGGCGTTATCTCACCCGCGACGACGCCGAGTTCGCCTCTCATCAAACGCGGTTCGGCGACCATCCCGGAGCTCGTGGCATTGTCGTCGTCGACGTCGAGCGAGTGTCCGACTCGTGCGGCTACGCCGTGCCGAACCTCGCCTTCGAGAACGACCGAGGGGTGCTCGACGCCTGGGCCCAGACCCGCGGTGAGGTCAAGCTCGCGGCCTACCACCGCGAACGCAACGCCACCTCGATCGACGGGCTCCCGGCGTTAAGCGCCGACTGAAGTAGCACGTCGGCCGCGCAAACCGACCCCGGGCAGACGAACGCCGGCCGACGGGTCGACGTCGGCCGGCGTTGGTGTCCCGAGGGTCAGGCCGAGGGGATGGTAGAGGTGTCGATGACGAACCGGTAGCGCACGTCGCCGGCGACGACACGGTCGTAGGCGGCATCCACCTCATCGGCGCCGATGGTCTCGATCGTCGCCGCGATGCCGTGCTCGGCACAGAAGTCGAGCATCTCCTGGGTGGCCGGGATGCCACCGATGGCCGAACCAGCGATGACACGGCTACCACCGATGACGGCGCCCGGGGGGAACTCGTAGTTGTTCGAGGGCAGCCCGACGTTGGCCATGACCCCGAGCGGCTTGAGCATCGACAGGTAGGTGCCCATCGGCAGGTCGGCGCTCACCGTGTTGATGATGATGTCGAAGCTGGCCCCTAGCGCCTTCAACGTCTCCTCGTCAGAGGTCGCGTGGTACCCGGTGGCACCGAGCTGCTCGGCGTCGTCCTTCTTCGCGTCGGTCCGGCTCAGCACGCTCACGTCGGCGCCCATCGCGGCGGCGAGCTTGACGGCCATGTGGCCCAGGCCTCCGAGACCGATCACGGCGACCTTCTTCCCCGGGCCGGCTCCCCAACGCTTCAGAGGGCTCCAGGTGGTGATGCCCGCACACAGCAGCGGCGCAGCGGCATCCAGCTCGATACCCTTCGGGATACGCAGCGCGAAGTCTTCAGAGACCACGACCTGCTGGGCGTAGCCACCCATGGTGTCCTCGCCGTCGTAACCCTTGCCGTTGTAGGTCGGCACCGAACCCTTGACGCAGAACTGCTCTTCGCCGTTCTTGCAGTACTCGCACTCGCCGCACGAGTCGACCATGCAGCCGACACCCACACGGTCGCCGACCTTGTGCTTGGTCACGCCGTCACCGACCTTGGCCACCACTCCGGCGATCTCGTGACCGGGAACCATCGGGAAGGTCGCGCTGCCCCACTCCTCACGCACCTGGTGGATGTCGCTGTGGCAGATTCCGGCGAACTTGACGTCGATGAGAATGTCGTCGTCACGCAGGTCACGGTGCTCCACGGTGCCCGTCTCGAACGCTGCTCCGGCGCGGGGGGCGATGATGGCTGCGGTGCTGATCATGGATCTCCTTGGGGACGTCTGCCACTGACGGGTGTCGAAGCGGCACTCCTAGGTCGAGCGCCGGGCGCCCCTACTTCATTCCCTGGAACGGCAGACTCACAGTCTCGGCAGCAGGGCGGTGGCCACGTCGCGGTAGGCCTGAGCACCCTTGGACGAGCGGGCCGTCGTCAGGATCGAACGGCCCACGGCGGGGGCCTCGGCGAACCGCACCGTCTTGGGGATCGGGGGGGTGAGCACGGGCAGGTCGTAGCGCTCGCCGACGTCAGCGAGCACCTCGCGGGCGTGGTTGCTGCGCCCGTCGAACAAGGTCGGCAGGATGCCCCAGACCTCGAGGTCGGGGTTGAGGATCGCGCGCACATCAGCCACGGTGTCGAGCAGCTGGCCCACGCCCCGATGGCTCAGCATCTCGCACGGCATCGGGATGATGAGCCCGTTCGCGGCCGTCAGCGCATTGAGGGTGAGCACCCCGAGGCTGGGCGAGCAGTCGAGCATCACGACGTCCCAGGGCCGCCCGCCCTCGTCGGATGCCGCTGCGGCGCGTAGCGCGGTGCGCAGCACATACTCGCGCCCGGGGCGTCCCAGCAGCATCGCCTCGGCGCCCGCCAGCTCGATCGCCGACGGCACGAGGTCGACCCCGTCAGCGCACGGGGTGACGACCTCGGCCAGGCCCACACCGGCGGTGAGCACGTCGTGAACCGAGCGCTCGACGGCGTCGGGGTCGACACCGAGCGAGAACGTGAGGCAGGCCTGCGGGTCGAGGTCAACGAGCAGCACCCGCTTACCGAGCTCGGCGAACGCGGCGCCCAGACTGGCCACGGAAGTGGTCTTGGCGACCCCACCCTTCTGGTTCGCCACGGCAATGACGACCGGGGCCGACGAGGTGGGCTGTTTCGAGCTCTGCGAGATACGGCGCGCCATGGTGGTCAGTCTGTCAGGTCGTCAGGATGCCGCGTCACCCCGCTTGCGGCGCCGATGGCGGGCGACGGGCACCCCTGCCGTGTGGACCATCTCGTGCTCGCCGGCGTTTCCCACGAGAGGCACGCTGCCCAGCTGACGTTCGATCACCGGGCCTTGGCCGTCCAGCGCGACGACCGCCGGGGCACCCGGGCCAACCGTCACCCGGTCTCCGCGCACGATCACGTCGATGCTGGTGCCCTCCGCCCGGGCGGCCTCGGCACTCACCTGACCGAGGGTGAACTCGATCCGGTCACGGAACAGCTCGACCCGCAGGCGGTGCCCACGCACCTGGAGGCCGAACTCCAGCGACGGCCAGTGAGCGGGTAGGCGCGGGTCGAAGGTGAGCGTGCCGTTGTGGTCACGCATTCCCGCGAAGCCGTAGACCAGGCTGTTCCAGACGCCGCCGGCCGAGGCCACGTGCACGCCTTCGGACGCGTTGCCGTGCAGGTCGGCGAGGTCGACGTAGAGCCCGGCGTGGAAGTAGTCGACGGCCAGTCGCTGGTGGCCCACCTCGGCGGCCACGATCGACTGCACGACCGATGACAGGGTGGAGTCTCCGGTGGTGATGGGGTCGTAGTACTCGAAGTCGGCCCGCTTCTGTTCCAGCGAGAACATCTGACCCTGCAGAAAGAGGGCGGCCACGACGTCAGCCTGCTTGAGCACCTGGAAGCGGTAGATGACCAAGGGGTGGTAGTGCAGCAGCAGCGGCCATTTGTCGTCGGGGGTGGCGGCGAGGTCCCACACCTCCCGCTCGAGAAAGTGCTGGTCCTGGGGGTGGATCCCCAGAGCCTCGTCGTAGGGGAAGTACATGCGTTCCGCGCAGTCCGCCCACTCGGTCACCTCGTTCTCGGCGAGGTCGAGGCGGGCACACATCCGGGCATAGCCGTCGGGGTAGTCCTCGGCGAGCCGAAGGGCCCACCGGGCGGCCTGGCGCAGGTTGTCGCTCGCCATGACGTTGGTGAAGAGGTTGTTGTTCACCACGGTGGTGTACTCGTCGGGCCCGGTCACCCCATGCAGGTGGAAGCGGCGCTCCTCGCCTTGGCCGAGCCAGAACCCCAGGTCGGCCCACAGCCGGGCGGTCAGCACGAGGATGTCGATGCCTTCGCGCAGCATGAAGTCGTCGTCGCCGGTGGCCTGGACGTACTTGCACAGGGCGAAGGCGATGTCGGCGTTGATGTGGTATTGAGCCGTGCCGGCCGCGTAGTAGGCCGAGGCCTCCTCGCCGTTGATGGTGCGCCAGGGATACAGCGCTCCGAGCTGGCTGAGGTCGTACGCCCGGCGACGGGCCGCCGGGAGCATCAGGTACCGGAACCGCAGGGCGCCGCGCGCCACCCGGGGCGAGGTGTAGCTGAGGAAGGGCAGCACGTAGGTCTCGGTGTCCCAGAAGTAGTGGCCCTCGTAGCCGGAGCCGGTCACCCCCTTCGCCGCGACCCCGGACTGCTCGACGCGGCCGGCCGCCTGTGCCAACTGGAAGAGGTTCCAGCGGACGGCCTGCTGAATGGCAGGGAGTGAGTCGACCCGGACGTCGGCGTCGGCCCAGAAACGGTCGAGCCAGCGCCGCTGTTCGGCGAAGCACTCGGCCACCCCGTCGTCACGCACGCGGTCGAGCGTGCGCCGCGCGCGGTCGACCAGCTCTCGCACGGGTACTCCCCGCGACGTGTGGTAGACCGCTGCCTTGGTGATGCGGATGGTCTGCCCGACCTTGCCCTTGACCCGGTAGATCTTCTTGGCGAGGTCGGCCTCGGCGTGGCTCAGCTCCTCGTACTCGTTGTCGGTCACGATCTCGTGGTCGACGGCCACTGCGAGGGTCATGCCCGAGTTGACGCAGCGGTAGCTGAGGATGGTGCGCCGGTCGCTCGACCATTGGGTCTGGGGCTCCAGTACCCGCTCGGTCATCTTCCTCGCCTTGCGTGGGTCGCGGCCGTCGCCGGCCCCTGCCGACGCGACGTGGTACTCGTCCTGGCCGTCCTGACGGTTGAGGATCTGCGACGAGATCGCCACCGGCGCGTCGACGTCGAGAAGGGTGACGTCGAAGGTCATGACCGCCAGGTGTCGCTGCTCGAAAGAGACCATCCGCTGCGACTCGATGCGCACCCGCTTGCCCGACGGGGTGACCCAGATGAGTGACCGCCTCAGCACCCCGTCGCGGAAGTCGAGTCGACGCTCGTAGTGTTCGAGGTCAGCCATCGAGAGAATCAGCGGCTCGTCGTCGACGTACAGCTTGATCGTCTTGACGTCGGGGACGTTGACGATGGTCTGCCCGGTCTGGGCGAACCCGAACGCCTCCTCCGCGTGGCGGATCGGCCACGTCTCGTGGAAGCCGTTGATGTAGCTGCCGTGGGAGTGGACGTCGCGGCCCTCCTCGACGTTGCCGCGCATCCCCAGGTAGCCGTTGGCCACGGCGAAGACCGTCTCGGTGATACCGAGATCCTCCGTGCTGTGCCAGGTCTCGGTCCACGCCCATTCGTCGACGGGGAAGCGGGTGCGGTCGATGGGGTCGGGATTGCCCTGCAGTGAGATCTTCATCAGGCGGGCCCGTCAGCCCGCCGGGGTGACACGGCGGTGAACAGGGCCCAGGATCAGCTCGTCGAGCTCGGCCACGACGAGGTCGGCCCCCTCGTCGAGCAGGGGCTGCGCGCCGACGCCCCGGTCGACCCCGACCACGAGCCCGAACTCCCCGGCCCGGCCGGAGGCGACCCCTGACAGTGCGTCTTCGAAGACCACGGACCGCGCGGCTGTCACACCGAGAAGGTCGGCGGCGCGAAGGTAGGTGGCGGGTGACGGCTTGCCGTCGAGACCCTCACGGAGGGCCACCACGCCGTCGACCACGACCGAGAAACGATGTGTGAGCCCAGCGGCCTGAAGCACCGTGGCGGCGTTGCGCGACGACGAGACGACTGCCACCGCGGTGCCTTCTCGCGCGAGGTGGTCGAGCAACCGAACCGAGGCGGGGTACGGCTCGACGCCCTCGTCGTGCAGGATCGCGGAGAAGACCGCGTTCTTGCGGTTGCCGAGCCCGCCCACCGTCTCTTGTTCCGGGGCGTCGTCAGGCGTGCCCTCGGGGAGCGAGATGGCACGCGAGGAAAGGAAGTCGCGCACGCCGTCGAAACGAGGCTTGCCGTCGATGTGGGCGAAGTAGTCGGCCGACGTGTACTGGTCGGCGATGCCTCGACCATCGAGGTACTCGCTGAACATCCGGTTCCACGCTCGCATGTGTACCTCGGCGGTGGGTGTCAGCACCCCGTCGAGGTCAAAGAGCGCGGCGTCGTAGTCGCTCCAGTTCACTCTTCAACCTTAGAGCCATCCGCGCCTCAGCGTGGGGACACGCGCCGACCCCGGATCAGGAGGCAGGGCCACCCTCACCGCTACCCGAAGTGGGGTAGCCGGCTGCATCGAGACCGGCCCAGTCGCTCTTCTCCGGGCCCATCGTCTGGCCCTCCGGGCAGTGGGCCCGAAAGTCACACCACGAGCACATCGCCGACAGCCGCGGCGCGAATCGGCTCGACCCCGCCCCCACCTCGCGAAACTCGGCATCGGCCCGGCGAAGATCGGAGGCGATCGACTCGGCCTCGGCCACCTTGCGCTGCAACGACTCCGGCGTGTGCACGTGGGCAACGACAGTCCCCGAGGGGATGTGGTGAAGCTCTACCCGACGGCTGGGCCGACGGAACACCCTGGCTGCGGCGACGGCGTAGAGCGCCAGCGGCAGCGAGGTGCGCGCGTCGTCGTCGGTCGGCACCTGTCGGCCGGTCTTGTAGTCGACGACCACCACCTCGTCGTCGCGCTCGTCGAGGCGGTCGATGCGACCGGTGACCGCGATGTGGTCGGTCTTGAGGGAGACACTGCGCTCGATACCGGCCGGTTGTCGGTCGCGGTCGACGCCGCGCAGGTACTCGATGACGGCGTCGCGCACGCGGGCCCGCCAGGCCACCGACTGCTCCGGGTCGCGAAATCCGGCGTCGATCCAGGTTGCCCGCACGAGCTCGGCCACACCCGCGGGGGTACGTCGGGCAACCGGGAGGTCCCAGAAGTCGCGGAGCGCGTTGTGGGTGGCGATCCCGACTGAGGTGTGAGCGCGCTGGGGCCGGCTCTGCGGCTTGGGCCGGTCGAGGTACTGCATCCGGTAGCGACGGGGGCAGTCGAGCCAGGCGTTGAGCCGTGACGGCGACGCCACGTAGAGCGGGGTCGGCATATCGGCGAAGCTCGCCTGGTGCGGTTGGGCGGTCGTCACCCTGACCACCCTAGGCGTCCGGTCGCGCCTGTCCCGGATGCCGTCCCCACCCTCTGCGTTCGGGGGGCTGTGACCGGCGCCGATCACAGCCGTGCCGAGAGGGCGCCTCACGACGGGAGCGGACGACGGCGCCGAAGCGGTCTGCCGCCACCGCGAGCTCGCGCTCGAGGTCGTCGACGACCTGCGCCACCGACTGCACCTCCCGAATGGCCTGCAGCCCTTGGCCGGCCGCCCAGATGCGGGACCACCGCTTGGCGGGACTCTGGGCTGCGTCGTAGCTGCGGCCACCCTCGAACACGAGGTGCTCGGGGTCGAGCCCGTTCGCCAACAGGCTGGGTCGTAGCCACGAGGCCGCAGCTCCGGTGATGCCGGCACTGACGACCAGGTCGTCCGGACCGTGCTCGACGACCATCTGCTTGTACTCGGCAGCGGCCTGACTCTCGTGAGTGGCGAGGAACCGCGTGCCGAGGTAGACGAGGTCGGCTCCCGACGCGATGGCCCCGGCC
>JBBSTU010000063.1:0-18806 GCA_038235595.1 Actinomycetales bacterium
CCAGGCTGGTGAGGGTGACGGCGACGAGGATGCCGATGATGACGGCGAGCGAGGCCAGGGTGGGAATCTCAGGCACCGACGACCACACCCCGTGGGCCCAGTGCAGCACGAGCTTGACCCCGATGAAGGCGAGGATGAGCGAGAGGCCATGGCCGAGGTGCACCAGGCGGGAGAGCGCGTTCTCGAGCACGAAGTACAGCGCCCGCAGCCCGAGCAGGGCGAAGGCGTTGGTCACGAAGACGAGGTAGGCATCGCCGGTGATGCCGTAGACGGCGGGTACCGAGTCGATGGCGAAGACGATGTCGGTGCCGAGGATGGCGATCGCGACGACGGCGAGCGGGGTGAGCCATCGTTTCCCGTCACGTCGAACGGTCAGGCGGGCGCCCTCGAAGTCGTCGGTCACGGGGTAGAACCGGCGCAGCAGCCTAACGCTGCGCAGGGTGCTGACGTCCATCGTGTGCCCGCTGGGTGCGAGCGCGTCACGGCCGACCTTGACGGCGGTGGCCAGCAGGATGGCACCGAAGAGCAGGAAGGTCCACGCGAAGGTCGCGATCATCTGGGCGCCCACGGCGATGAAGATGCCGCGCAGCACCAGCGCGCCGGCTACCCCGATGAGCAGCACTCGCTGTCGCAGCTCGCGCGGCACGGCGAAGGCCGACAGCACGATGATGAAGACAAAGAGGTTGTCGACCGAGAGGGCCTTCTCGACGAGGTAGCCGGTGTAGAACTCGACACCCTGCTGCGAGCCGAAGCGGCCCCAGAGCCAGCCGCCGAAGGCCAGCGGGATGGCGAGGTAGAAAGCCGACCACGTCACGGCCTCGCGCAGGCTCGGGTCGTGGGGGCGGCGAGTGATCAGAAAGTCGACGACGAACAGGGCGAGAATGCTGCCGATGGTGGCTGACCAGAGAAGGGGCGTGCCGATCGAGGCCGTCGCCCCCGTGGTGGCGTCGCCGGCGGTCAGTACAGCGTGCAGGGCTGCGGTGGTCATAGGTCTCCTCAGACGAGATGTCTGAGGTCTCCTTCACCAGCGCTGAGCCGGCCCCGCACCGAGGTGGCCATCGGGCCACCGGACTGACCGGAACGAGTCTGGGAAGTACTCCCCTCGACGGCAATGGTAGCCGCTCAGCGCTGACGGGCAAACACGCCAGACAACAGCGCCGGCCGGCGGCGCCTGGTCAGCCGGCCTCTGGCATGTCCCGGTAGCGCTTCGACGAGGCAGCCGCGGCAGCGACCGTCTTCGAGTCAGCCGATCTCGCACCCTTGGACCAGTCCTGCGGGTCGGCCGCGTACATGACTCCGTAGGCGGCGGTGTCGCGCTGCGTGCGCCAGCCCTGCGCCAGGGCGCCGAGGTCGACCGTGTCGTAGCCGATGGCGTCCAGCAGGCTCGTGACGGTCTGCTTGGCCGGCGCGTCGTCACCGGCGATGGCGAGCGCGCTGCGGTCAGCAGCGCCGGCCGGGCGGCCGAGCACGGCCAGGTGCCCGAAGAAGATGTTGTTGAACCCCTTGACCACCTTCGACTCGGGCAGGTGGGCCTGCAGCAGCTCTGAGGTCGTGGTCGACTCGTCGTCGAGCTCAGCCACGTCGCCGTCGCGCTGCGGGTAGTAGTTCATCGTGTCGATAACGATCTTCCCGGCCAGCTCGGCGACGGGCACGTCGCGATAGGCCTTGAGCGGGATCGTCACCACGACGACGTCACCGGCTCCGGCAGCCTCGGCTGCAGTGGCTGCCCGCGCCTGCGGACCGAGCTGGTCGACGAGCTCAGTCAGGGTCTCGGGGCCGCGGCTGTTGCTCATCACCACGTCGTGCCCCGCGTCGATCGCCAGGCGTGCGACGGTGCTGCCGATGTTTCCGCTTCCGATGAAGGCCCATGTTGTCATGACAGGGCCAACCACCAACGGGGCCAGCGCATTCCGACGGGCTGCGTGGTGTCGCCTGAGCTCAGGCCCGCAGGCGCACCGTGAACCGGGCCCCTCCCTCGGCCGCGTGCCCCGCCTCGACGGACCCACCGAGCAGGTCACCCAGCCGACCGACAATGGCCAGCCCCAAGCCGGTGCCCACCGGCCTGACGCCGCGGTAACGCTCGTGGAGCGCCGACGGCTCGAACGCCACCGACAGGTCGTCGTCGGTCAGTCCCGGGCCTGCGTCGCGAACCTCGATGACGGCCACCGGCCGTTGCGCCTGCTCCAACCGCACCTCGACGATGATCGGCTGGCCCTCCGGGGTCACCCGCAGGGCGTTCTCGAGCAGGCCGTCGACGAGCTGACGCAGTCGGTTCGGGTCGGTCGCGACCCAGATCGGCCCCTGCGGCCGAAGCAGTCGGAACCTCACACCCACGTCGGAGCACCGCTTTGACCAGACCGCCTCGACCCCCTGCCCCAGGGCCACCAGATCGGTGCGCTGAAACTCCATGCGCGGCTGGTCGGCGTCGAGTCGCGCCAGGTCGAGCAGGTCGGCCACGAGCCGCTCGAGGCGCCGGGCCTCGCCCAGCATGACCCCGCCCACCCGCGAGGTGTCCTCTGCCGGTACGACGCCTTCGGCCAGGGACTCGGCGTAGCCACGGATGCCGGTCAGCGGCGTGCGCAGGTCGTGCGAGACCGAGAGGAGGAAGTCGCGTTGTCGGCTCTCGGACCTCGAGAGCGAGGTGGTCAGGGCGTTGAGCGCACTGGCCACCTCTGCCACCTCTTTGGGGCCGGTGACCGGCACCTGAAGGTCACGGCGGCCATCGGCGAGGCCGAGGGCCGCCTCGGCGGTCTGGCGAAGCGGCCGAACCAGCCGGGCCGCCATCAAGGCGCTGACCCCCATCGCAGCCAGCGCCGCGATCCCCAGGGCCAGCAGCATCCGCCGCACCAGACCATCGGAGGCAGCGGTCGCGTCTGACTGCCGCTGCACGAGCAGGATGCCGCCGGCCTGCGTGGGGCGGCCCTCGACGAGCACGCTCGTTCCCGCGATCTGTGCCTGGGCAGAGACCGGCTGCCCGCCGAGCAGCTGCTGTCGCCGGGCCGGAGTCAGGGCCTGACGGGCCAGGGGACTGGTCGACTTGACGCCGCCGCCGCGGCCGACGCTCGCCGACTCGACCCCGAGCGTGCCGAGGGTGCGCACCGCGCGAGTCTGGGACGCCACCGTGGCGGCGAGGTCGGCCCGGTCGGCGGCCCCGTCGGCGAGTCGGGCGAGGGTCTGCTGGGCGGCCGCATCCACCGACGAGCGAGTCAGGCCGATCACGAGGACACCGGCGAGCAGAGCTGTCAGCACGGCGATTCCCACCGCCAGGGCCGTGATGCGGGCCGCCAGCGTGGTGCGTCTGCTGCCGGGCTTCACCCCCCGTGCCCCGCAGTGCCTGGGAGCTCGCGCGGCGCCCGCTCCGCGGCATACCCGACGGAACGCACGGTGCGGATCGGGCTGGCGTCGCCGAGCTTGGCCCGCACCTGGGCGACATGCACGTCGACGGTGCGGCCGCCGGCCGCCGAGGCGTAGCCCCACACCTCGCTGAGTAGCTGCTCTCGCGTGAAGACCACGCCAGGACGACGAAGGAGGTGGGCAAGCAGGTCGAACTCGGTTGCCGTGAGGGCGACCTCGTGGTCGTCGACGGCAACGGAGTGGTTCGTGAGGTCGACGACGAGCCGGCCCGCCCTCAGCTGCTCCGTCACGGCTGAGTCGCCGCGAACCCTCCGCAGCACGCCGCCTAGACGCGCCACCAGCTCACGCGGTGAGAACGGCTTCGTCACGTAGTCGTCGGCGCCCAGCTCGAGACCGAGGATGCGGTCGACCTCGTCGTCTCTGGCGGTGACGAAAAGTATTGGGGTCCAGTCGTTCTCGGCACGCAGCCGACGACAAACCTCGATGCCGTCGATGCTCGGCAGGCCGATGTCGAGGATCAGGGCCGACGGCCGCAGGTCGCGGGTGGCGCGCAGTGCGGCAGCGCCGTCGCGCACCACCTCGACCCCATAGCCAGCCGCGCGGAGGTTGAGCCGCAGGAGGTCGGCGATCGCCGGCTCGTCCTCGACGACCAGTACGAGCCCACGGGGGACGGAGGGCTCGTCAGTCAGGCGATGGGTGGCCACCATCGAACTCTAGTGAGCCTGCGGCACGGCACGGTCACGTCTGTGTCAGCATCACGTTCGGGACGGTGCACCACGCCGCCTCCCCAGACGGGTCTCGGTATCGTCGCTGCCATGACCGTGACGGGAGGGCCGACAGCACCGACGACAGCGGCCAGGCGGTCGCACGGGGTGGCCCGGTCGATGGCAGGGTGCTCGGGGAGGCAGACAGCGACGAGTTCGAGGTGCGCATGGCTGACCGGTCGCGCTGGGTCTACGTCGTGACCACTGAACGAGAGCTGCTGCCCGACGGCTCGACCGCCACCGTCTACGTCACGGTGGGGCGACGATAGGGGTCGCGGGTCACGGGTCGGGCTCAGGGCCGCGCTCAGGTGCGCGGTGCCTGAAGGCCCTTGGGGTCTCCCTGCGCTCGCCGACGGCCGAGCAGCCAGGTCGCCAGCCCGACGAGAACCAAGGCCCCGATGGCGAGAAGGCCGTACCAGCTTCCCGCCTCGGCCGCGATCCAGGCCGCAACGACAGCGAGCCCGATGGTGGCGTAGAGCGCCGCCCATGCCATCGACCCGACGATCGCGGCGGGCAGATAGTAGGCAAGCGGCATCCGCATGACGCCGGCCGTCAGGTGGATCGCCGTCTGGATGCCGACGGTGAGGTACGACAAGGTCACCGCCACCGGGCCCAGCCGGCGCAGCAGGGCTTCGGCTCGCCGCTGCCGTTCGACCTGCCCCTCGCGCTCGCCGCCTGCTGGAGAGTGACGGCGTCGCCAACCTGCTATCGCTCCTCGGCCGACCCAGTAGGTCGCGTTCGAGCGCAGCATGACGATCGCGAAAAGTGCGAGAAACGCCTGCCAGAACGGTAGTTCGGCCAGCCTGTCGAGCATGCGGTCACTCTAGGCGGCTCGCCCAAGTACCAGATCGTGGTGTCACGAGACGACGTCTACCGGTCGGGCGCGAATTCGACGTCGGCGGTGGGTACGACATCGCCCTTGCGCCCCGGCGCCTCGGACCAGCTCCAGTAGAGGTTGGTGTGGGCGATGACCTGCTCGGGGCCGGCGCCGGCTCCGTACTCGCGGAGGTCTTCGGTCGTGTGGGCGTCAGAGACGAGAGTGGCGTCGTAACCCCGGGTGAGGGCCCCGTGCAACGTGGAACGGATACAGGCGTCGGTCTGGGCGCCGGTGACGACGAGCCGGCCCACGTGGCGCTCGGCGAGCAGCGTCTCGAGGTCGGTGCCTTCGAACGAGTCTCCGTAACGCTTGTGAACCACCGGCTCGGACGCCGCAGGTTCGAGCTCGGGAACGTACCGCCAGCCCGGAGAGCCGGCCGGCAGGTTGTCGTCGGAATGCTGTACCCAGATCACCGGGACCCGCTCGGCCCTGGCCCGGTCGACCAGGCCGACGATGTTGGCGATCACACCGGCCCGATCGTGAGCGCCGGCGACGACGTCATTCTGCATGTCGACCACAAGCAGCGCCGTGCCGGGTCGGTCAGACAAGCTCGTCATGGTGATGCTCCCGTCGAAGAGCGCGCCGGGTTGGCCTCGTTGACAACAACGCTACAACGAGGCACCGACAGAGCACCGGCCCAGCGCTGGGGCTGCCCTCGTCGAACGAGAAAGCCACCGACTCGACGAGGCCAGCGGGCAGAGTTAGCGGGCGGGGACGAGGGCGGGGGGAATGCCACTCGTCCCCCGCCCGATTGCGAACCGTTGGGGGACGGTACCGCCGACACCGAGGGCCTTGGGGGAAGACCGGCGGGGGGGATCCGCACTGCTTCGGCGTCTCCCCTATGGTGCAGCCTGGATCGCGGGAAAGTCCAACCAAGATGTCCAATTTGACCAAGTATTTACGTTACTGGGGAGTACCCGTGACCAAAGGGTCGAAAGGAACCAACGTTACGGCATCCAGCTTCACCCTAGGCGCTGTCGGCGCCGTCTGCGCGCGTGTCGCGGTGCGCTGTCATGCTGGGGCTGCCATGCCCGACCTGCTGATCACCTCTGCCGCCAACCCCCGCCTCAAGGCGCTGATGGGTCTGCGCCGTCGACGCGTCCGAGAGCAGTCGGGTCAGACGCTCGTCGAGGGCTACGAGGAGATCGCCCTCGCGATTGCCGCCGGAGTGCGCCCGAGCACCGTCTTCGTCTGTGCAGAGCTGTTCAGCCCCGCTGGGCGAGCCGGCTCCCAGCACCTCGGTCACCAGACCGACCTGCTCGAGCGGCTGCGCGGCGACGGCGTCGAGCTGGTGGGCCTCACTCGAGCCGCCTACGAGAAGGTGGCCTACCGCGAGGGGCCCGACGGCCTGCTCGCCGTCGTCGACCGGCTCGGTGGGGCCCTGGCCGACCTCTCGGTCGACCGGCCACAGCACCTCACCCTGGTGAGCCAAGGTGTCGAGAAGCCGGGCAACCTCGGGGCCATGCTCCGCACGGCGGATGCCGCCGGGGTCGATGCTGTCGTGGCTGCCGACCCGGTCACCGACTGGGGCAACCCCAACGTCGTGCGAGCCAGTAAGGGAACGGTCTTTGCCGTTCCGGTGGCGGCGGCCTCGACGGCCGAGGTGCTCGATTGGGTCCGCCGCAACGACATCCGGCTGGTCGTGACGACGCCCGAGACCGATGTGCTGCACACCGACGTCGACTACACCGGCCGCGTCGCCGTGGCCGTCGGCAGCGAGAAGCACGGGGCAGACGGGCTGCTGCTGGGCGCCGCCAGCCACCGAGTGCGTATTCCGATGCGCGGCAAGGCCAACAGCCTGAACGTCGCAGCGTCGGCCGCGATCGTTCTGTACGAGGCGGTTCGCCAGCGCAGCGGTCGGTGAGATCACCACAGATCTGGTGAGTTGCCGTCGCTGGTCAGCGCAGCCGACAGCCGAGGGGAGGGGTGGTCGAGAGCACCCTTTCGCGTATGCCACGATGGAGGCTATGCGAGTTGACCACGTCTCCTATGCGTCAGAGCCCGACGGGCTCAAGGCCACGGCTGCCCGGCTCTCGAAACTGATCGGCGTGGCCGCGATCGACGGCGGCGTGCACCCGCGTTTCGGCACACGCAACATCATCATCCCGTTGGCCAAGGACCACTACGTCGAGGTCGTCGAGGTGCTCGACCACCCGGCCTCCGACAAGGCGCCGTTCGGCCAGGCCGTTCGGGCGCGTTCGCTCGATGGTGGCGGCTGGCTCGGCTGGGTCATCGCTGTCGACGACATCCGCCCGATCGAGAGGCGGCTCGGCCGCGACGCGGTGGCCGGCAACCGGCACCGCCCCGACGGCACCGAGCTGCGCTGGCGGCAGCTGGGCATCAAAGGCTTGATCGCCGACCCGCAGGTGCCCTACTTCATCGAGTGGGACGACATGATGGTCCACCCCTCCGCGGGCGCCGACTCCACAGCCATGATCGCGAACCTGCAGATCGCCGGCGACTCGAAGCGGGTTCGCGAATGGCTCGGCCCGCAGGAGAGCTTCGACAAGGAAGACATCGACTTCACCTTCGTGGCCCCCCACGGCCAGCCGGGGCTGCTTTCGGTCACCTTCGACACGGCTGAGGGCCTCGTCATCATCTGACCCGCCGCCGCAGTCTGCACGAGAGGCCACCGACATCGTGTCGGTGGCCTCTCGTCTGCGCCGGCGGGTGCCGGGCGGATGCCGGTCAGCGGGCGAAGCGCTTCAGGCGCAGTGAGTTGGTCACCACGAGCACCGACGAGAGTGCCATCGTGACGCCGGCGATCATCGGGTTGAGCAGCCCGAAGGCCGCGAGTGGCAGCGCAGCGGTGTTGTAGCCGAAGGCCCAGGCAAGGTTCTGCTTGATCACCCGCAGCGTCTCGCGCGACAGCTCGATCGCATCGCCGACGGCGTCGAGGTCGGCACGCACGAGCACGATGTCGGCGGAGTCGATCGCGACGTCGGTGCCGCTCCCCATCGCGAGCCCGAGGTCGGCCTGAGCGAGCGCCGCGGCGTCGTTGATGCCGTCGCCGACCATGGCGACCACGCGACCCTGTTGCTGGAGGTCAACGACGACGCGGTACTTGTCGGCGGGCAGCACGTCGGCGAACACGCGCTCGGCCGGGATGCCGACCTCGCGGGCCACGCTGTGAGCCGTGGCCTCGCCGTCACCGGTCAGCAGGTAGGCGGTCAGGCCCAGCTCGCCCAACCGGGCGATCGCGGCCTTCGAGGAGTCGCGAACGGTGTCCTCGACCGTCAGGGCGGCCTGCGCCACGCCATCCCAGCCGACGAAGACGGTGGTGCCGCCGCGGCCGGCCGCGTAGGCGCGTAGCTGGTCGTCGACGGACTCGAAGAGCGCCGCCTTGCCCACCGTGACCTCGGTGCCGTTGACCCGGGCGGTCGCACCCTCGCCGGGGTTGGTGGTGAAGTCGCGGATCGAGGGCAAGGTCAGGCGGGCCTGCTCGGCTCCAGCCACGATGGCGAGGGCGATCGGGTGCTCGCTGCCCTTCTCGACGGCGGCCGCAGCCGTGAGGGCGGCCTTCTTCGACAGTCGTCCGCGCACCTCGATGCTGCGCAGCCGGAGGCGCCCGGTCGTCACCGTGCCCGTCTTGTCGAGCACGACGGTGTCGACGCGGCGAGTGTTCTCGAGCACCTGGGGGCCCTTGATCAGGGTGCCGAGCTGGGCGCCACGACCGGTGCCGACGAGCAGGGCCGTCGGGGTGGCCAGGCCCAGGGCGCAGGGGCAGGCGATGATCAGCACCGTGACCGCCACGGCGAGCGCCTGCGACAGGGCGTGCCCGGTGGCGAGCCAGGCGACGAAGGTGACGAGGGCGATGACGAGCACCGCCGGAACGAAGACGGCCGAGACCCGGTCGGCGAGGCGCTGCACCTGGGCCTTGCCGGTCTGGGCGTTCTCGACGAGGCGCTGGATGCCGGCGAGCACGGTGTCAGAGCCCACCCGGGTCGTCTCGACCACGAGTCGGCCGTTCGTGTTGATCGCTCCCCCGGTGACGGGGTCTCCGGGGGAGACGTCGACCGGAGTCGACTCGCCCGTCACGAGGCTGGTGTCGACCGCGCTCTGCCCGTCGCTCACGACGCCGTCGCTGGCCACCTTCTCGCCGGGCCGCACGATGAAGCGGTCGCCGACGACGAGGTCGGTGATCGGAATGCGGGTCTCTCGCGTGATGCGGGTCGAGGGGTCGATCCGCAGTACGGCGACGTCTTTGGCGCCCAGGTCGAGCAGGGCACGCAGGGCGTCCTTGCCGGAGTCCTTGGCTCGGGCCTCGAGGAAGCGCCCGGCGAGCAAGAAGGTCGTGACGACGGCGGCCACCTCGAAGTAGAGGTGCGAGCCGCCGGTCAGCAGCGACCCGATCGAGTACCCCCAGGCCGCAAGCACCCCGATCGAGACGAGGGTGTCCATCGTGGAGGCCAGATGGCGAGCGTTCACGGCGGCCGCCCGGTGGAAGGGCCAGGCGCACCACAGCACCACCGGGGTGGCGAGCACGAACTCGAGCCAGCCGCTGGCACCGAAGCTCGGGATCACCATGGCCAGGAGGAAGACGGGAACGGTAAGCGCCACGGCCACGATGAGCCGCGGCCGGATGGCGTTCTGCGCCGGCACGTGGTCGAGGTGGTTCTCGAGCGAGCCATCGTTGACGTCGGCGTCGGTCAGGCCGGCCACCCGACGTGCCACCCCTGCCCGGGCCGCTGAGAACGAACCGGCCACCGGCTTGACGACGCGCTCGGTCAGGGTGGCGCCGACGGAACGAACGGCATGCGACGGCGTGGTCGGGGCGGTTCCGAAGGACGGCTCCGCACCTAGCTTCTCGAACAGGGCGCCAGCGCCGGGACGGGTCGCCTCGTTGCCACGAGTGCCGGTGCCGCCGATGACGGTAGCTCCGTAGCCGGTCTTTTCGACCTCGGTGACGATCTGCTGTGCCGTGACCGGCGCAGTGAACGCGACCAGGGCCTTCTCGGTCGCGAGGTTGACGCTCGCCGAAGCGATGCCGTCGATCTTGGTGAGCCGACGCTCGATGCGGGCCGAGCACGACGCGCACGTCATGCCGGTGATCGACAGTCGCACCTCACTGTTCTCTCGGCCGGTGTCAGCCGTCGGGGCAGGTGAGGGGGCAGAAGAGGGGTGGGACGCGGGGGCGGATGTCGTGTCGCTGGCGCTCATCGGAGGCTGTACCCGGCTTCGGTCACGGCCGCGTCGACGGCGGCGGGCTCGAGCGGGGCCGAGCTGGTGATCGTGACCAGGGAGTCGGCATCCGGCACCAGGTCGACGGACACCTCGGCGACCCCCGGCAGCGCGGTCAGCGCCTCGCTCACCGCGTTCGAGCAGTGGGTGCAGGTCATCCCGATGACGGTGACCTCTGTGGTGACAGCTGGCGTGCTCATGTCTTCTCCTCGGTGGTTCTCTGCGGTGCTTCAGCTACGGACCAGGCGGGCGATGGCTGCGGCCGCCTCGCGCACCTTGACCTGCGCGGCCTCGTCGGACTCGCGCGCCGCGTCGACGACGCAGTGCGCGATGTGGTCTTCGAGCAGGCCGAGGCTGACCGCCTGCAGCGCCTTGGTGATGGCGCTGACCTGGGTCAGGATGTCGATGCAGTAGACGTCGCCGTCGACCATCCGTTGCACGCCGCGTACCTGCCCCTCGATGCGTCGCAGCCGCTTCTGGTAGTCGTCCTTGGAGCCGCTGTAGCCCGCCATGTCTGCCTCCTCGCCGATGACACCCATCATACCCCTGCGGGGTATCAAGCTCGATCAGACTCGCGGATCTCGACCGTCGACGTGCTGAGCGGGGAAGTCGGAGGCCAGAGCCTCCTTGTCGGTTGCCGAGCAGCACAGCGCCACGCCCTCGGGAAAGGGGGCGCTCGTGGCGGGGTCGACGGCATCCTTGCGGGGTGCCCGGAAGACGACGAACCTCTTGCCCTGCACGCTGTAGCGAGGTCGCTCGGGCGAAGCCTGCTCGGCCGCGTCGCGTTTCACCTCGGGCAGGGCGGCGCCGCACTCGTGGAGGTCTTTCACTGTCGCCGGGCGTGGGCGTGCCATGGCTCCAACGCTATCGCCGCCCCGGGGTAGGGGCGTACGACGAGCGGTTCGACGGCCGGCCCGAACCTTCACCGAAGGTAGTCGTCGACGAGCCGCGCGGCGAGGGCAGTGTAGGTCTGCGGCGTCAGGGTGAGGAAACGAGCCTCGACGTCGGGCGGGAACCCGAGCCCTCGCACGAACCCCCTTAGGTCGTCGCCGTCGATGCGCCGCCCGCGGGTCAGCTCCTTGAGCCGCTCGTAGGGCTCGTCCATGCCGGCCACGCCCTGGGCGCCGAGCGCCCGCATGGCCGACTGGATCGGCTCACCGAGCACTTCCCAGTTGCGGTCGAGGTCACGCGCCATGGCCTCAGGCACGGCGTCGAGCCCGGCCAGGCCACGAGAGACGTTATCGAGCGCGAGCAGCGAGTGGCCGAATGCCGTGCCGATGTTGCGCTGCATGCTCGAGTCGGTCAGGTCGCGCTGGAGGCGGCTCTCGACGAGCGTCGAGCCGAGCACGTCGAGCAGGGCGTTGCTCACCTCGAGGTTGGCCTCGGCGTTCTCGAACCGGATCGGGTTGACCTTGTGCGGCATGGTGCTCGAGCCCACCGTGCCGTGACCGCGCACCTGGGCGAAGTAGCCCAGCGAGATGTAGGTCCAGACGTCGGTGCACAGGTTGTGCAGGATGCGGTTGAAGCGAGCGATGTCGGCGTAGAGCTCGGCCTGCCAGTCGTGGCTCTCGATCTGGGTCGTCAACGGGTTCCAGGTGAGGTTCAGGCCCTCGACGAACTCTCGCGACACGGTCGGCCAGTCGACGTCGGGCAGGGCCAGGGCGTGCGCGCCGAAGGTGCCCGTGGCGCCGTTGAACTTGCCGAGGTACTCCTGCCGGTCGATGCGGCGCAGCTGGCGGCCGAGCCGGTGGGCGAGTACAGCGAGCTCCTTGCCCATCGTCGTCGGGGTGGCCGGCTGGCCGTGTGTGTGGGCCAGCAGCGGCACGTCTTTGAGCTGACGGGCCAGCGCTGTCACCTGCTCGACGAGGGATCGCGCCCTCGGAAGCCAGACCTGCTCGGTGGCTCCCTTCACCATGAGGGCGTACGAGAGGTTGTTGATGTCTTCGCTCGTGGCGCCGAAGTGCACCAGCTCGGCGATGCCGCGGTCAGCGGCAGCGGGTGCGATCTCGGCCAGCCGCCGCTTGACGAAGTACTCGACGGCCTTGACGTCATGCACCGTGACCTGCTCGATCTCACCCAGCTCGGCCACCTGCTCGGGGCCGAAATCGTCGACGACCCTGCGCAGCGCTGCGATCTCGTCGTCGGTGAGCGGGCGAACACCGGGCACCACGGCGTAGGAGGTCTGGTGGATCAGCCACTCGATCTCGACGTGCACCCGCTGCCGGTTGAGCGCCGCCTCGGAGAGGTGGTCGACGAGGGGCGCGACAGTGCCGCGGTAGCGACCGTCGAGCGCCCCGAGCGCGATGGGGGGTTGGGCGTCAGCCAGCGAGACCATGCCTGCATCCTCCCAGAGTCACGGCCCGCGCCCGGATGCCGCCCACCGGCCTGCTGTCACATCGCAGGCCAGGTCGCACCCGGTGCTGCTGTGGCAACACCATCGGCGACCTGACCTGCCTATCCGGTTACGGCCGCGGGAATCGGACCGTGGCCGGGTTGTCGGGGTCGTTGGCGGCATCCGCGCGCATGGGTCGGACCGTGGCGGGGTCTGTCGGGGTGGGATGCCCGTTCCCGGTGTGGGAGTCAGGCCGTGGCGGGGTTGCTGCGCCCGGATGCCGGTTGGGCCGCGGAGCTCAGCCGTGGGAGCCGTCGGGCGCCGGGTTCATCCGCATGAGCGAGAAGGTCTCACCCTGCGGGCCGGCGACGAGGGCCACCCGGCCGTTGGGGGTGTCGAGGGGCGGCTGCAGCACACTGCCGCCGAGCTCGGTCACCAGATCGGCAGCGCGGTCGCAGTCGTCGACCGCGAAGTACGGCATCCAGTGGGAAGGAAGCTCTGTGGGCGCTTCGACAGGGATCGCCCCCACGCCACTGACCGGTCGGTCGGGGGCACTCTCGAGCGTGGCGATGGAGTAGCGGAACCCCCCTCCACCGACCTCCTGGAGCCGGTATCCGAAGACCTCACGGTAGAAGCTGAGCGAGAGCGGGTAGTCGCGGCTCAGCGACTCGGCCCAGCAGAGTGCTCCCGCCTCGTTAACGAGGTCGGCGCCGGTGTGCGTCTTTGCCTCCCAGATGCCGTAGACGGCGCCCGCCGCGTCGGCGCCGATGGCCATCCGCGCAAGCTCCAGCACCTTGAGCGGGTCGGTGAAGAACACCCCACCCGAACGCTGAGCGAGCGCGACCGTGGCATCGGCGTCGGTCGTGGCCAGGTAACAGGTCCAGCTCGAGGCCATCTCCTCGCGCCCTAGCCCTTTGGGGCCCAGGCCGGCGACGACGTGACCGTCTCGGTAGGCCAGCACGTAGCCGCCAGCCTCGGGGGGGAGCTCTTCGAACTCCCAGCTGAAGAGGGCGGCGTAGAACGCCCGTGCGCCGTCGACCTCATCGACGATCACATCAGCCCAGCAGGGGGTTCCGGGCTCGAAGGCCTCTTCGTGAACCGGCATCGTGGCTCCTCGGCTCGGTGGGTGGGCAGTCGGTGGGTGGCGCGTCGAATGGTGCTGGGGCAGGTGCTCAGTCTTCGGGCACCAGCACCGAGAAGATCTCACCTTCGGGGCCGCTCAGCACGGCGCCGAGCCCGAAGGGCCCCTCGAACGGGTCCTGCAGCAGGGTCGCGCCGTGGTCAAGGGCAGCGGCCACGCTCGACACCACGTTCCGCGTGGCGAACGAGACGACCCAGTGTGAGCTGATCTGGTTCGGCCATTCCTCGCCGATCTCGGCCAGACCGTACGCCGGGTTGCCGTCGCCGGTGCTCGCCACCGACCAACGCGGCTCACCCTCGCCACTATGGTCCTCGAACGCGTGGCCGAGAACCGCCGACTGGAACACCCTGACGTCGTCGTACGAACGGGTGAGCAGCTCGTTCCAGGCGAGTGTCCCCGGACTGTCGAGCAGTCCGCTGCCCCCGAGCGAGCCCGGCTGCCAGAGGCCGAAGAACGTGCCACCCGGATCTCGCGCCACGATGGTTCGAGCCAGCCCACCCAACGAGACGGGCCGGCCCAGAGTCTGCCCGCCGAACGCAGTCAGGGTGGGCAACAGTGCGTCGATGTCGGCGACGCGCAGGTAGGTGGTCCACTGGCTCGGCACCGGAGCGTGGTCGGGGCGACGGCTGATGCCGGCCACGGGGTGACCGTCTTGGAGGGCGAGCCGATAGCCACCGCTCAGCTCGTCGCCGGCGCGCCATTGCCAGCCGAACACCTCGGAGTAGAACGCCTGGGCGCGTGGAACGTCGCCGACCAGCAGGTCGACCCAGCAGGGAGCCCCCACGGGGTAGTCAGGGCCGGACAGATCGATCGCTGCCATCAGGTCAGTGTGACGCCGCGTCAGGCGTGGGCGTCGACCGGGTGCCGCGGCCCGACCCGGACCGGTTCGCGTTGCGCCCTTTCGCGCCGGGTGCGGAGCGTCCCTCCTCGGCTGGCGTCGGGGCTCGAACGGCCAGGCGCAGATGATCGAGGATGCCGTGGCACGCGGTCTCGACCACCTCGAAGCAGCGCGTGAAGTGCTCGTCACCGCCGTACCACGGGTCGCTCGTGTCGAGGGTGCCCTCGGCCACAGCGGAAGGGTCGAACTCGCGAACCAGTCGGATCTTGGCCAGGTTGTCTTCAGATCCGGCCAGCCGTTGCAGGGTTCGCACGTGCCCCTGGTCGGAGGCGAGCACCAGGTCGAGGCCGTCGAACTCGGTCGGGTCGAACTCGCGTGCCCGGTGGCGCGTGCCGTCGTATCCGTGCTGGGCCAGCACGTCGACCGTGCGCGGGTCGGCCTGCTCACCCACATGCCAGTCGCCGGTGCCGCTCGAGCTGACGACCACCGCGTCGCTCAGCCCCGCCGACTCGATCATCTGGGCGAGGACGACGTGGCCCATGGGAGAACGACAGATGTTCCCGCTGCACACGAAGGTCACGTGGAGGGGGCGTGACGACATGGCCCCATTGAACACCGTGGGTCAAGCCCGGTGGGCGTTCGGGGACCACTCGGCGGCTGGCTGTTCGGGTCGAGACCACTGTCGGTGGGTGCTGAGACGGTGTGGCCATGACGACGAACAAGCCGGCTGAGCGACACCAGGGCCCCGAGATGCTCTGCGCGCGGTTCGCTGCCTTCGCGGCGGCCGGGGACCTCGACGGCATCGTCAGCCTCTATGCCGTCGACGCCGTCGTGACGCTGCCGCTCGGGCGCGAGGCGGCCGGGCCCAGGGCGATCAGGGCGGCGTTCGCCGGTGCGCTCGCGTCCGGAGACCCGATCACCGGTTCCGCCGTCACGTCCTCACGGGTCGTGGTCGCCGGCGACCTGGCGATGACCTCGTCCACCGGCCCCGACGGTCAGGTGCGCACCCAGGTCGCCCGGCGGTGCGCTGACGGTCAATGGGTGTGGATCCGCGACAGCGGGCACCTGCGTGACATCGAGGCGGCCCTACCGGCCCGGGTGGGCGAGCAGCAGGTGGCGTAGTTTTCGCAGGTGAGCTCGTCGGCCCCAACGTCCCGTCCTCCGCGCCGGTCTCACTTCGTCGACCTGACACCGCTGCGGACCAGCCCGGCGTTCGCACGGCTCTGGTTCGGCAACAGCCTGGCCGGGGTCGGCACCTTCGTCACCATCACCGCCGTCGGCCTGCACATCTACGACCTCACGAGCTCCACCTTCGCGGTCTCGCTGGTCGCCTGGTTCTCGTTGCTGCCGATGATCGCGGCCGGGCTCTACGGCGGTGCGATCGCCGACCGCTTCGACCGGCGCAGCGTGGCCATCATCGCCTCCTTCCTCGCCTGGCTGGCGACGGTGTCGCTGGCCTCCATCGCGTGGGCCGGCATCGAGGTGGTGTGGCCGTTCTACGTCATCACGACGGTCCAGGCGGTCGCGGCCACCATCGCCTCCGCCACGCGGCAGGCCATCACCCCGCGGCTGCTGCCTCTGTCGATGCTGCCCAAGGCGGCGGCCCTGATGGGCATCTCGTCGGGCTTCATGGTGACAGTCGGTCCAGGCCTGGCCGGGGTGCTTGTCGCCCGGGTGGGCTACGCCTGGACCTACAGCGTTGACGTGCTGCTGTTCTTCGCGGGCTTCTTCGGGCTCTACACCCTGCCGCAGATCCGCCCGCTGGAGCGTGAGGGCGACGACCCGGACGGCGGTCGAAGCGGGGGAGTGCGTTCGGTGATCGATGGCCTGGCGCACCTGCGGCGGGCTCCGAACGTGCGGATGAGCTTCGTCGTCGACATCATCGCCATGACCTTCGGCCAGCCGATGGTGCTCTTCCCGGCGGTCGGCGCGGTCGTTCTCGGTGGGGGGTCGATCACGGTCGGCATCCTGCTCGCCTCCTTCGCGATGGGCAGCATCCTCTCGAGCATCGCGTCCGGGCGGCTCACCGACCTGGCGCTGGCAGGGCCGGGCCATCCGCAACGCGATCGTGACGTACGGGCTCGCGATCCTGGTGCTCGGCGTCGTGCTCGCGGCCGTCATGCTCGGCGGCCACGCGGTGACCTCGGCCGACTTCGCGGAGGTCAACCGGCCGGCGCTCGCGATCGCCTCCATCGCCCTGGCCGTGGCCGGGGCGTCCGACAACGTCAGCTCGATCTTCCGTCAGTCGATCCTTCAGTCGGCGGTGCCCGACCACCTGCGCGGGCGCACCCAGGGGGTCTTCACCGTCGTGGTCACCGGTGGGCCCCGCCTGGGCCAGATGTTCGCGGGCACGCTCGCCACGCTGACGGCCACGTGGGTGCCGCCGGTCGTGGGCGGCATCCTCGTCGTGCTGCTCGTCGTAATCTCGGTGGCGCGGGTCACGAGCTTTCGCGACTACGACGCGCTCGACCCCCAGCCGTGAGCCCGCCCAAGGTCAGCCTGTGCCAGCCCACGCCGGAGCGGGTTCAGGCGTCGGGGTAGCCCGTCGGGTTGGCGCTCTGCCAGCGCCACTGGTCAACGCACATCTCGTCCATCGAGCGGGTGGCCGCCCAGCCGAGCTCGGCGTTGGCCCGGTGCGGGTCGGCGAACGACTCGGCGATATCGCCGGCCCGGCGACCGACCACCTCGTACGGCAGCTCGCGGCCGACCGCTCGTTCGAAGGCGTGCAGCACCTCGAGCACGCTGGTGCCGTGGCCGGTGCCGAGGTTCCAGGTCGACACGGCCTCGTCGGTCTGGGTGAGCTTTCTCAGCGCCGCGAGGTGCCCGGCGGCGAGGTCTTCCACGTGGATGTAGTCGCGCAGCGGGGTGCCGTCGGGCGTCGGGTAGTCGTCGCCGAACACCATCAGCTTCTCGCGGCGGCCGACCGCGACCTGGGCGATGAACGGCATGAGGTTGTTCGGGATGCCCTGAGGGTCCTCGCCGATCGTGCCGCTCGCGTGCGCCCCGACCGGGTTGAAGTAGCGCAGGATGGCGATGCGCAGCGAGGGGTCGGCCACGGCGACGTCGCGCAGGATCTGCTCGATCATCACCTTCGTCCAGCCGTACGGGTTCGTCGCAGAGGTCGACATGTCTTCGACGAGCGGCGACGGGTTGTGGCCGTAGACGGTGGCCGACGAGCTGAAGACGAGCTTGTCGACGCCGTGGCGCCGCATCGCCCGCACGAGCGAGAACGTGGTGCCCAGGTTGTTCTCGTAGTACTCCAGCGGCTTCTCGACGCTCTCGCCGACGGCCTTGAAACCGGCGAAGTGGATCACCGCGTCGATCTGCTCGGTGCTGAAGAGCTGGTCGGTCTTGTCGGCGTCGCCCAGGTCGAAGGCGTGCACGGGCAGGTGGGTCCCCGTCAGGGCCTCGAGGCGGTTCACCACCGAGGGCTTGCTGTTGCCGAAGTGGTCGACGATGAGCACGTCGTGCCCGGCCGCCACCAGCTGGACCACGGTGTGCGATCCGATGAACCCTGCTCCACCACTGACGAGTACGCGCATGGGCGCCAGCCTAACCATCCCGCCGTGTCGCGCCCGACAAGATGCGCCTCGACCCCGGCGCATCACGACGTCAAACGTGACGGCGGTCATGCCGCGACAGGGCGGGGTACGCGCGTCGGTTAGGGTGGCATTAGTCACGGAAGAACCCGTGGTTAATAAAGGGAGCGGAAAGGGCACATCATGGAACTGGTCAAGTACGGGGAGGGCGCGCTGCGTCAGCCGCCGGTGCCGAACGCGCCAACCGTCGAGGTCGTGTTCGGCGGGCAGGAAGGTGGCTCCGACGTGGGGCTGGTTCGGGTGCGGATCCCGGCCGGTGCGGGAATGTCGGCCCACCGGCACAGCGGCTCCGACGTCATCCTCACGCCGATCGCGGGCCTGGTGCGCATCAGCAAGGGTGAACAGAGCATCGAGGTTCAGGTCGGGGACTCGGCGCTCGTCAACAAGGATGAGGAGGTGGCTCTGACGAACCCGGGCAGCGTAGCCGCGGAGGTCATCGTGGCTGCCGGTCCGGCCAACTTCGTGGCGAGCATCCGTCGTTGGCCCGAGCCGGTCGGAAACTGACTTGGTGAGACCTTCAGCCGGAACTATGAAGACCGGGAACAACGAACCCGGTCTTCCTGGGGAGGGCCTCGACGTCGCCACCATGCCGGCATACCGGCTGTTGGGCAAGCGTGTGCTGCGCCCTGGTGGGATGAGACTGACCCGGTCGCTGCTGGAGGGTCTGCGGATCACTCCCGACGACGTGGTGGTTGAGCTCGCACCGGGTCTGGGCACCAC
>JBBSTU010000064.1:0-18801 GCA_038235595.1 Actinomycetales bacterium
GACCGGGCGGCGGCGAGCGCGGCACCGAGGTTGTCGCCGACGAGCACAGCACCCGCGGTCCCGGCCTCGAGGTGGTGGGCGGCGCCCACCACCGCCTCGTAGGCGGCGGCCGGGTCGGAGGGCAGGGTGGCGTCGCGGGCGACGTGCACCTGCGTCGTCACAGCGGTGCTCGCCGCCGTGAAGGCCGTGCTGAACGCGGGGTCGGGCAGCAGCACCACGTTGTCGGGAGGCGCGTTCGGCTGGCTCTGAGGCGGGGCGCCCACCTTCTGGAACAGGGTGTCGGCCTGGGGAAGGTCGACGACGCCTGCGACGGTCACGACCAGGGGCGTGGTGCCGCTACGGGCGATGCTGACGCGGTCGCCGGGGCGGACGTGCAGGTTGGCCGCGGTCTGCTGGGCGATGAGCACTCCGCCCCGGGAGCCCGACAGCTGGCGGATCTGGGCCGGGAACACCGACCGGTAGTCGCTGGGCAGGCCGAGCACCACGGCGGCACCCGTGGTCTGCGTGGTGCCGCTGGCGGTGGCCTGCAGGCCTGGGGAGCTCGCGAAGCGCACCGTGCGGGCGGTGGCCACTCCGGGGGTGTTCTGAACCTGCTTCAGCACGGTCTGCGGATGGGCAGACTGCGCCACCTGGACCTGCCAGTCGACGGCGACCGATGCTCGGGCTCGGTCGGTCATCGTCGCGCGCGACGTGCTGAGAAAGCTGCCGAGGGACACGATCAGGGCCACGGCCAGGGCGATGCCGGCCGACGTCGCGAGCAGGCGGGCTCCTCGGTGTCGAACGAGGCCGCGGAGCCAGAGCGCGGTCATCGCAGCACTCCGTTCACGGCGGCGGTCGGCTGCAGGCGCCCGTCGTGCATGCTCCAACGGGTGGTCAGCCGCTGCGCGACCATCTCGTCGTGGGTCGTGACGACGAGGGCCGCCCCGAGCGCGTCCGCCGTGGCCAGGAGCGCGTCGACGACGCGCTGACCGGTGTGGTGATCGAGCTGGCCGGTGGGTTCGTCGGCCAGGATGAGCCGGGGCCGTTGGGCCAGCACCCGCGCGACGGCCACGCGCTGGGCCTGCCCGCCCGACAGCTCGTCCGGCAGCCGGTTCTCCAGCTCAGCGGCATCGACGAGCTCGAGGCTGGAGCGCACCCGTTCGGTGATCGTCGTGGATGGCTCCCCGGCCAGGTTCAGGGGGAGGGCGACGTTCTCGAAGACGTTCAGGGTGGGCACCAGACTGGGGGTCTGGAACACGACGCCGATCCCTCGGGTCAGGTCAGACCCTGTGTCCGGGAGGGCGGGCCAGGTCACGGTGCCCGACGTAGGTTGCTCGAACCCGGCCATCAGGTGCAGCAGGGTCGACTTGCCGGAGCCGGACGGTCCGGCGATGGCTACGCGGCTGTCCGCCCGGATCGAACAGTCGGTCCCGTGCACCGCCACCACAGAAGCGAGGCCGTCGCCGAAGGTGATCGAGACGTCGCGACAGGCGACCAGCAGCATCTCCTGTTCGGCCGACTGCTCGGGCAGCGCGCGAGCGCTCTTCGTGGGGGTGGCGTTCTGTTTCATGAGGCGATCCGTCCGTCGGAGAGGGAGATGACCCGGTCGGCGGCGCGGGTGACCGCGCTGCTGTGGGTGACGATGAGCAGGCCGGCGCCGGCTTCTGTGAGCTGCCGCAGGAGGTCGAGAATCTGGCGTTCCGTTGCCCCGTCGAGCTCGCCGGTGGGCTCGTCGGCGAGGACGATGTCGGGGCTGTTGGCGATGGCGACCGCGAGACCCCCGCGGGCCAGCTCACCGCCGGAGAGCTGCCGTGGAAGGGCGCCGGCCCGATCCGCCAGGCCGACCTCGGCGAGCAGCTGCTGCGGTGGGCGCCGACCCGAGCGGCTCGTGGCTGACCGTTGTACCAACCGCACGTTCTCGCGCAGGGTGAGGTGAGGTATCAGGTTGCCGGCCTGTCTGACGATGCCGACGTGGTTCGACCGGATGCTGGCTCGCTCACGTTCCGGCCGATGGCTGATTCGGGTTCCACCGACCGACACCGACCCCCCCGCCGGCTCGTCGAGTCCGGCGAGGCAGGCGAGCAGGGTCGACTTGCCCGACCCCGATGGCCCGACCACGGCGACGGTCTCGCCCGCCGAGACGGTGAGCGAGACTCCCTGCAGGGCAAGGGTCTCCTCGTCTCCGACCCGGAAGAACCGGTAGAGGTCACGTGCTTCGAGCACCGCGTTCGCCGGGCCCATCAGTGCCACGCCACCGAGTTGGACACGATCTTCCAGGGGTCGACGTTGTCGGCGTTGACCGGGCCGATCAGGCGCAGGTCGACCCGGGTGCCGTTCCGGTAGAAGCTGTAGCGCTCGACGGCGTCACGCACCACCTTCCCGGTGACGGGGTCGGGTGCCGAGTCGATCTGGTACGTGAGCAGTACGGCCTTTCCGGCGGGCCGGCCGACGGTGGAGACCTTGCCGAGCACGAACGACGGCGCGACCGCTTTCAGTCGCGCGACATCCTGGCTGACGACGTCGGCGGCGGTCGCAGCCGTGGCGGCCTTGCTCGTGACGATCTCGATCCTGTTGAGCTTGTCGGAGAACGCGGTGGTCGACCCGGTGACCGATCGGGCCCAGCCCTCCGGCACCTTCACCGAGACGGGGGTACCGGCCGGTCGGTAGGCCACGTAGGCCTGGTTGTCGGGGATGTCGCCCGGTGGGTTGGACTCGGTCACGCGAACCGGCGGTTGCAGTGTCGCCCCAGCCGCACCGGATGCGGCTGGCGTGCCGGTCGACACGACGATCGGGGACGGGGTCGCTGGTGAGGTGCTGCAGGCGGCCACCGCGCTGAGCAGGCCGGCGGACAGCGTTGCCAGGCACGTTCGTCGGATGCGGGTCATGGTGCTCCTCGTTGAATCGTGGTCAGCTCGTGTTCGGCCCGGTGGCGTCATGCGTCACCGAAGTGGTCTCCACGCTAGGAAGGGTGGGGTTAGGCGTCGGCGAAGGCAGGGTTAGAGGAGGGCAAAGAATGGGGCCGACCGTCGATGGCCATTGCTCACCTGACCGTCGTCGGGGACCTTCGCGGTGATGATGGACCCATGCGCACAGGTGTGACTCGAGTGGCGATTCTGGCCGTGGCGATCGCTCTGCTTCTGTTCGCCCTCCCGCTCGCGGTACTGACTCGCGCGCTGCTCGTCGACCGCGAGCGCGCCGACCTGCGCCTGTCGGCTCAGACCGCGACGCTGAGAGTCGGTGCTGACCTGTCCACGGATGCCGTCGAGCTGGCTGGGCTCAGCACGATCGACCCGGCCATCAGCCTCGGCGTCTACGACCTGAGCGGCCGGCTGCGTGCCGGTCGCGGCCCGGCCACCTGGGATGCGACGACGGAGCTCGCCGCGACGCACGGCCCCTCTGACGGGCAGGAGTCGGGGGCGATGGTGTCTGCGGTGCCCGTGGCATCGGGTGAGAACGTGGTCGCGGTGGTGCGAGCCGCCGAGCCACCCGGCGAGGTGTGGCGTCAGGTCGCTTTGGCCTGGGCAGCCTTGGCGGGGCTGGCCGGGGTGGCCCTCGCCGTCGCCGTCGTCGCGGCCCGAAGGTCGGCCCGGCGGCTGACCCGACCTCTCGAGCTGCTCTCGACTGCTTCGATCCGGGCGAGTCGTGGCGACCTCTCGGCGCGGGTCCCACCGAGTCGGATCCCGGAGGTCGACCAGCTCGGTCGCGCCCACAACGAAATGCTCGAGCAGATCGCCGCCACGATCGAGAGAGAGCGGCACTTCAGCGCTGACGCCTCGCACCAGCTGCGCACCCCGTTGGCCGGCCTGCAGCTCGAGCTCGAGGCGGCGATCGCCGACGTGGCTGCCGACCGCCAGGAGGTCCTCCTCACCACCCTCGAGGAGGTGCAACGTCTACAGGTGACCGTCGAGAGTGTGCTGCGGGTCAGCCGGCTGGAGCACCAGCGCAGCACCGCGGCGGGCCAGAGGCGGTCGGTGGCTGACGTGGCGCAGCGGCTCGATCTGCGCTGGCACGGGCAGCTGGCGAGGCTGGGGCGGCGGTTCGAAGCCTCACTCGAACCGGCCTGTCGCCACCTGATGGTGCCCGAGCCGATGCTCGAACCAGTGCTCGACGTGCTCATCGAGAACGCCATGACCCATGGATCTGGCACCGTCGGTCTCACCGCGCGGGAGGCGCCGGGAGCGGTGGCCATCTCCGTCTCCGACGAGGGGACGATCAGTTCCGAGGTCGCGGATCCGTTCCGTCGGGGCGTGTCGGGGCGTGTCGACGGTCTGGGGATCGGTCTGGCCCTGGCTCGCACGATGGCTGACGCGGCTGGTGCACGACTGGTGCTGACCAGCGCATCACCCACGACGTTCACGGTCTTCGTACCCGAGGCCAGCGCAGACTGACGGCAGCGCCTGTGGGTCTGGCGAGCAGATCTCCGGCTGGATTCCGAAGGGCGACACCCAGCCCAGGCTCGGAGGCTGAAGCGCGCAGGGGAGAGCTCGAGGACGTCGGTGTCTAGCCGGCCCAGCCCGTAGTGGGATGCATCCAGCGACGACTTTTCCGGTCCGGCAGGGGTGGGCGCACCACCGACGTAGGAAACCAGGAGAGGGACGGCTGGGCGCACGAGGTTGGGCCCCTCGGGGGAGGCGCCGGCGTCCAGCTGAGCAGGCTCAACGACACGAGCCAATGGGTCCGATAGCCAGTGTCTATCTCATAGCGAGATGGTGTCGCCGCTCACCCGTACTGATGAACGGGTCCTGGTCAGGAGCGTGCCGACACAGACCCCACCAGGCCACTGCGTTCGAGTGCGGCGATCACCGCAGCGGCGATGAGCGTGTGACCCATCGCGTTCGGGTGGTCGCCGTCGTCGAGGAGATCTGGTGTGGGGTCTCGTTGCCCAGCTGGCCCTTTGAGCGGGGTGAAGGCGTCGACGTAGATCGACCCGGTGGCGTCGGCCACTGCGTGGATCGTCTGGTTCACTGCCGCGGTGAGCGCTTCGCTGCCCACGACGAAGTCGGTACCCAAGCCCTGACCGACCTGTCCGTCGAAGGTGACGTTCCAGTAGCCCAGCACCGCGATGCGCAGATCGGGGCGGTGGTTGATCGCACGGATGCCGGTGATGACGCCGGTCAGATCGGTGTGCAGCTCGGTCAGCGTCGAGGCGAAGCAGCCGGAGGCTGCGATGGGCAGGCAGCTGGGGTCGCTGACCTGGTCGAGGGTGAAGTCGTTGGCGCCGACCTGAAGGATGACCAGGTCCGCCGCGGCCAGGTGGGCGCGGATGGTGGTGTCCCGAAGGTGGTCCTGTACGTCGCTGGTCGTCCACCCGCCGGTGGCGTCGTTGACGACGACCCACGGCCCGCGGGTGAGGCTCTGAAGCTGCGCGCCCACCTGCTCGACGTAGCCCGTGCAGTCACAGGTCCCTGCCGCCGGTACGGAGTCGCCGAGGCCGACGACGGTCAGCGGACGCATGGCCGCGCCACCCGGGGGACCGGTCGTCGGCCGCACCGGAGACGGCAGGGGTGTACCTGGCTGGCTCTGGTGGGTGCTGACACCTGGCTCGCCGCCACGCAGGACGAAGAGTGGGACCGTTGCGAGCAACAGCACCACCAGCGCGAGAAGCTGGGTGCGTCCTGTCGGACGTCGAGAGTGGTGAGATCGTTTCATGCCCACCTCCCACGAGTCAGGCGCGAAATCCTGGCAGGGTGTTGGCTAGCCATTTCATGGCCCGGGGCATGTATGGGGTGAACGTGGAGTTGCGGTGCCCGCCGTGGTCGAGCAGGGTTGCGGTCACGGCGAGCGGGGCCCGGGCGCCGCGCAGGAAGGCTTCCGTGGTCGGGAACGACCCGTGGTCCTCGCGGGAGGCCAGCACCCACAGGGCGACCGGTGGTGGTTGGTGGTGGGCCAGAGCCACGAGGTCGTAGTGGCCGCGGGTGGCCCGGGTCAGGGGGTCGTAACCGCGGCTGAATCGTGGTCGGAAGTAGCCGGTCATAGTTATGGCCGCGCCGAACACGTCCGGGTGGCGCATCGTGACGACGGCGGCGCACCAGGCGCCGTAGGAGTAGCCCGTTGCGGCCCACGACGTGCGCTGGGTCTGGACGCGGAAGTGCGCGGCGGCCCAGGCGGGGATGTCGGACGAGAGCCAGGTCTCGGTCTGCGGCTGTCCGGGGCGGCCGTTGACGCATTCGGTATCGAGCGTGGCGGGGGTGTCGATGCGGGGAATGACCACGATGGTCGGGGCCATCGTGTGCTGTGCCGTCAGCGCGTCGATCGTGCTGAGAAAGTTCAGGCGAACAAATGCCTTCGGGGCGCTGGGGTAGCCGTGCAGCCCGACGATCACCGGGTACGCATGCGATGAGCGTGGGTCGTAACCGACCGGTAGGTAGACCAGCACCTGGCCGTGGGACTTCGACCGGGCGCCGACGACCTCGGTGTAGTTCTGCATGCGCGACCCGGGCTGGGGCAGAGGTGGCAGCGTGGCCGGAGTCCGTAGCTGCTGCAGGCCCGGGCCTTTCACTCGGGCGGTCACCGCGGCCGCCGCCTGGCCACCGCGGTTCTGTTGTACGGCCGTCGAGCTGGGGGCGAACAGGTCGCCCCAGCCGGTGTAGAAGATGTACTGGTTGTTCAGCACCACGCCGGCGAGCAGGACGACCAGCAGGCTCAGCGAGATGCCGTAGACGGCGCGGGTCGCGGCCTGCATGACCCGGTTGCGCCAGCGGGACCATCCGGCCACGAGCAGGACGAACGTGGCGAGGGCCAGCAGGGCGATCAGGACGACGAGGCTGGGGTCGGTGAGCTGCATCAGAGGTGAACCTCATGTCTAGGTCGGGACGTGGCTGGCGCGGTGGTGCTCGCATGAGTTGCGTCACCGGCGACCGGGCTCAGCTTGAAGACCTTGGTGGCTTCTGATGACTCGGGCGCGGTCGCCGGCGTCCCGGCGACCCCGCGCTGTGGTTCGGGCCGCACGAAGGGGAAGGTGAGTACGGAGCGGATCGCAGTGTTGGTCACCAGCATGACGAGCCGGTCGATCCCGATGCCGAGGCCGCCACTGGGCGGCATCCCGGTCTCGAGGGCCAGCAGGAAGTCCTCGTCGACCTCCATGGCCTCGGGGTCACCGGCCGCCGCCTTGAGCGACTGCTGCGTGAGGCGGGCGCGTTGGTCGAAGGGGTCGGTCAGCTCGCTGTAGGCGGTGCCGACCTCCATGCCGGCGATGACGAGGTCCCACCGTTCGACCAACCCGGGCTTGGAGCGGTGCGGGTGGGTCAACGGTGAGGTCTCGACCGGGAAGTCGGTGTAGAACGTCGGGTAGGTCGTCACCTTCTCGACGAGCTCGGCGTAGAGCTCCTCGATGATGGCGCCGGCCCCCATCTCGGGGCGCACCGCGACGTGGTGGCGCCGGGCCAGCTCGAGCAGTTCGGTCGCGTCGGTGTCAATCGTGACCGGCTGCCCGACCGCCGACGAGACCGCGTCGAGCACGGGCACCACGGGCCAGGACCCGCTGATGTCGACGAGGTCAACCCCGTTCAGGCCGCCGCGCGACTGCTCGGCGGTCGGCAGGGGCAACACCTCGGCCCCGTGCACGCAGTGGGCGGCCGCCTTGACCAGGGTCTCGGTGAGCCGGCGCATCACGACGTAGTCGGCGTGGGGTTGGTAGACCTCCAGCGAGGTGAACTCCGGGTTGTGGGTGGCGTCGACGCCTTCGTTGCGAAAGTTGCGGCCCAGCTCGAAGATCGGGCCGATCCCGCCGACGAGCAGTCGCTTGAGATAGAGCTCAGGGGCAATCCGCAGCGACAGGTCCAGCCCGTAGGCGTTGATGTGGGTGCGGAAGGGTCGGGCGCTGGCTCCGCCGTGGATGGTGTGGAGCATCGGGGTCTCCACCTCGAGAAAGCCCGCCTGATGCAGGGCCCGCCGGATGGCGGCGATGACGGCGCCGCGCTGGCGCAGCAGGGTGATCTCGGCAGGGTGCACGAGCAGGTCGGTCGAGCGTTGCCGGGCCCGGCTGCGCGGGTCCTCGAACGCGCTGAACGGCACGGGGTGCAGCGACTTGGCCTCCATCCGCCACCCGGCCGCGATGAGGCTGGGGGTGGCCCCCCGCGACCGTCCGGTCACACCGTCAATGCGCACCAGGTCGCCCAGATCGACGGCCGCGACGAACTCGTTCACGACAGTCGCGCCGAGGGAGCGGGTGTCGAAGAGGGCCTGAAGGCCATGGGGTCCGTCGACGAGGTCGACGAACACGACCGAGCCGTGGTTGCGCAGGTGACGGATCCGAGCCACCACCGACCGCTGCTCGTGCAGGGTCCACGGAGTGCAGACCAGGTCGGCGAGTGCGGTCACCGCCTCGCCGGACCCGACCGGGTAGGGGTCAAGCCCGGCTGACTTCAGCCGCTCCACCGCTGCTGCGCGATGACGGAACTGGGCGCTGCGCCGTGGCCCCCGGGCGGCGCCTTCGGACACCATGGTCGGCAGCGCCGCGATCTGGTCGAGGTGGTCCTGGTCGAGGTGCCCGCCGGTCGCGACCTTCGTGCCGGGCCACGGTAGGAACCCCTCCACGACACCGGCGGCCGCCGCGACCTGGGCCAGGGTGACGGCGTCGTCGTAGCCGAGGAACCGGGGTGACCAGGTCGGCTCGAACTTGTCGGTGAACCGGTACAGCCGTTCGAGCTGCCAGAACCGGTCGAGCCGCCCCAGCACCGAGGCGCCGGCGCGGGTCGAGGGCCGGGACCCGAACCGGTCGGCATCATCGAAGACGCTGCGGAACATGCAGAAGTTGAGCGAGACCCGACGAATCCCGAGCTCGGCGCCTTGACCCAACAGGTCGGTGATCATCAGCTCGGTGACACCGTTGGGGGCCGCGGGTGAGCGGCGCATGACATCCAGCGACAGGCCGCGTTCGCCCCACGGCACGAAGGTCAACAGTCCGACCATCGCGCCGTCAGCGTCGTGGGCGCTCACGTGCACCACGTCGGTGTCGGCGGGGTCGGCCGGGCGCCCCAGGGCCATCGAGAACCCCCGGTCGCTCTCACTGGAACGCCAGGCCTCGGCCTGTCGCGCCCGGTTTGTCAGCTCGTCCGGGTCGAGGTCACGCTGGCGGCAGATCCGCGTCGTCAGGCCCGCGCGCCCGGCCCGCTGGGCGACCTGACGCAACGGCGCGAGCGAGGGCCGGCTCAGGTCGAAGTCCGCAGTGGGCAAGATCGCCTCGTCACCGAGTCGGAGCACCCGCATCCCGCCCGAGGAGTAGGCACGGGCGCCCTGCTCGCTGGCGCCGATGACGGCCGGTAGCCACCCGAACTCACGGGCCTCGGCCCGCCAGGCGCTGATGGCGTCGGCCCAGCTGTCCGGCTCGCCCACCGGGTCGGCTGAGGCCATCGAGACGCCCGCGACGACGCGGTAGGTGACGGCGGCGCGGCCGTCGGGCGAGAAGACCGACGACTTGTCGCGCCGGGTGGCGAAGTAGCCGAGCGAGTCGCCAGCGCCATGCCGGGCGAGCAGGCGCCGCAGGGCGACCTCACGCGAGGGGGACCAGCGGTGCAGGGGCCGCGCCGAGGCCAGGAAGACCGTTACCGCGGCCAGGAGGGTGGCTCCGGCGCAGAGAGCTATGACGTTCACGGCCCACGGCGGCACGTGCGCGATCGACTGCCGGGTGGCGCCGCCGAACGCGCCCAGCACCGCTCGCAGCACCGGTTGGGTCTGGGACCGGGGCGCGTCCACGGCGCCGACCACGAGCCAGGCGACCGTGAGCGTGACGACGGCGCCGACCACCAGCACCAGGATCGAGAGCCACCACGAGCCCCGCTGGAGGCGACCGGTGAACTGGCGGCGGAGCCGCCAGAGCCCGACGAGCGCGAGCAGGGCAAACGCGATGGAGGCGGTATCGAGAACCACTCCGACGTCGCCCCGCGTGCGCCAGAGCTCGGCGAAGGCGTACTCCCGGCCCAGCAGATCTTCGACCACACCGAGGTAGATCCCGAACACCTGGAACGCCGCGACGAGCCAGATCGCCACCCGTTTGCGTCCCATCAACGCTCGTGTGATCAGGGCGAGCACGACGACGGAGACGAAGCTCGGCGCGAGGGGAACATTGAGCACCCCGAAGGCGTCTTCGACGACGCCTGGGCGCGACTGGCCCCGGGTGAACACGGTCACCACCAGGCCGACCACGGTTGCCGCGGCATAGATCCCGGTCAGCCACCGCGCCGGCCGATAGGAGGGCAGCGCGCTACGGCTCGGCGCCGACAACAGGCTCATGACTGACCTCCGCAGTGGGTTCGGCGTAGGACGCGAGGGCCATGCTCGCGCCGAGAGTGAGCACGAAGCCCAGGGTCGCGACCACGACCCAGCCCGGCCCTGGCCGCACGGCGTCTCCAAGCCAGGTCAGGCCAATGGCGGCCGGCACCACGGTCTCGACAGCGAAGGTGACAGCGGCGACCGTGGTCACCCGGCCACGCTCCAAGGCGATCGTGTAGGCGGTCAGCGCCAGCGCGCCGTGCGCCACCATCGCGACCCCGAGCAGGCTGCCGGCGGCGTGCCACCATGGATGCGGCACGTCGATGACCCGCGCGGCCACAGCGGCGGCGCTGAAGCCCAGGCCCGCCGCGCCGCTGAGCAGGGCCAGGCCGAGCCGCGAACCGCGGGGTCTCGACCAACCGAGCAGGGTCATCCCCGCGACGAGCGCCGTCGTCGCCAGCAGCAGCGGACCGACGAGGTGGGGGCGCGTGGCGGGGCCCTCGCCGGCACTGACGGCCAGCAGGAGCAGGCCCAGACCGATCACGGCCAGTGCGAGCTTCTCGGGCCGGCGCAGACGGACCCGCAACATCAGAGCGGCGAGCAGAGCCGTCACCGCGACACTCGAGGCGATCGCGGACTCGACCACGAAGAGCGGCACCGTGCGCAGCGCCACCAGCGACGCTGCGAAACCGGCGGCATCCAACAGCAGTCCCGCGCCGTAGAGTCGACCGGCCCAGAGACGCTGCCACGGCCGGCCGTGGGCGTCGTTGAAGCGCCGCACCCCCAGCGCCTGCAACACGCTGGCCGCGCCGTACGCCAGCGCGGCCAGCAGTGCGGCTGGAACCCCGAACGCTGCCGCCGTCAACGTGACCTCTCATGGTGATGTCCTCCTCTTCCGCGGCGGCCACCGCGGCTGGCTCGATCATGCTGTGCACTCGCTGAGAGTCCCCTGAGAGCGCAGCCAGGGCGTCGGCTCGCCGATCGTCGCCGGGGTGAGCGCCACGTAGCGGTCGGACTTGGGTCACGCGGCGTAGAGGCCGATCGTGAGCAGGGCAGCCCAGGTGGCCCCGGCAATGAGCAGTGGGAGGTCGGCCCACACGAGCCTTTCGGGGCGCTCGCCGCCACCTTGGGCCAGGAGCAGCCCGTAGCGCAGCAACACGACGAGGAAAGGGGCGACCGAGAGAGCCACGACGGGGGGGAAGACATCGGTGCCGAGGTCCTGGAAGGCCCACATGGCGTACGAGAGCAGGGCCCCGGTGAGCGCGACGCCCACGACCTGCTGCAGCCAGGCCTGGGGGTACTGCGCCAGCACGGCCCGGCTACTGTCACCAGCCGCTGGGCGCAGCGCCTCGGCCGCTCGTTTTCCGGTGACGAGGTAGAGCGCACCGAAGAGTGAGACGAGCATGAACCAGCTCGAGACGGGCAGCTGGTTGCCGACCGCGCCACTGAGGGCTCGTAGCACGAAACCCGTTGCGACGATAATGATGTCGAGCACTGCCACGTGCTTGAGCCGAAGGCTGTAGGCGGTCGACAGCGCGAGGTAGCCGACGACCACGCCCGCCGAGGCAAGGCTGACGCTCAGGGCGATCGCGACCGCCGCCACGGCGGCGACGGTGGCTGTCGTGATGGCCCGGCGGGGGGTCACCGTGCCGCTGGCCACGGGCCGGTGGCGTTTGACCGGGTGGGCGCGGTCGGCGTCCCGGTCCCTGGTGTCGTTGAGGCAGTAGACCGCCGACGATGCGGCGATGAACGCGACGAGCAGCATCGTCGTGTGGGCGAGAACCGCGCGCTGGTCGAGGACGCCGGCCGCCGCGGGGGCCGCGGCCACGAGCAGGTTCTTGGGCCACTGCGACGGGCGGGCCAGCCGCAACGACGCATTGGCTGCGCCCTGGGTCTGGTGGGAGCGCTGGTCCCGGTCTGCAGCCGCGTCGGCGGTGCGGTGCCCGCGGCCGAGCCGGCCGTGGGCAGGGGTCAGGGTCATGGCGTCGCCCGCGTGGTGAGGTAGAAGAAGTCGCGCTGGTCGGGAACGAGGTACCGGTCGGGCGGCGCCTGCATGCTGGCGAGCAGGTTGCGTCCAGCGACGCTCGCAACCGCCTGAGGTGTCGGGAAGTAGTTGAACGCCACCATGTGGGGATGGATGTCGAGCTCCATCCCGGTGACGACGCCGGCCTTGGTCATCGCCAGGGCGAGGGTGCTCAGGTTCAGGCCGCGGCCGGCCACGTAGACGAGATCCCCGCTCGCATTCGTTCCGATGCCGGACCGCCAGGTGTACTGGAACTGGTTCTTGCCGGTGCCGTAGAGGCCTTGGTTGTTGTCGGCCAGACCGGCGACCGGTTGGCCTCCCGAGACGATGAGATGCAGGTTCTGGCGCACGGCCGCGACCTGAGGCCCCATCGATACTCCGTGGTTCCACGCACCGATCCTCGCTCGGCCGCTCCGGTCGATCACGAGCGACGCGAGATGGGGGCGCAGCGCAACGATCTCGTGGCCGCCCGCGTACCAGCCGCCTCCGGAGTCGCCCATCTTGAAGCCGGCGTTGAACACGGCGACGAGAGAGCTTCGGGCGGCGGCCGGCACCTGCGCCCTCGACACCGCAATGCTGCCGGGATGCGGTTCGCGCGTGCCGCCTCCAAGGCTGATCGCGTCGACTCGTTGCGGGATCACTGCCGCGGCCACCGTGATCGTCGTGTGGGACGGGTCGGGTCGGAACCAGGTCGTGTAGAGGGCCGGGCGGCCCCCCGTAGAGGTGCGAGGAACCGTCCAGATCCCCTCTCCGGTCAGGGCGGGGGTGAGGGTTGCGGGGCGAGGTGGCGGCGAAGGCAGACGGTTCGACCGGGCAAGGGGCTTGCGAACGGGCGGGCCGGCCGAGAGGGGAAGTCGGTCGGAGGGCGGGCCGACCGCCGCGGGCGCATCTCGGCTGTAGAGCCAGGTCTCGATGCGGTCGACGAGGGCTCCGCCGCCGTGGTCTCGCACCCACTCGACGGCGCGTACCGAGGCTGGGGCGTTGCCGGGGTAGGTCATCGCCTGCACGAACGACACCGTCGGCGCCACGAGGAGCGCCATGACCACCAGCGCGGCGATCTTCAGCCGGCGGCGGCGGCGTCGGCGCTGCGGTTGCGGTTGCGGGGGCGGGGAGATCGTGGGGGGATCAGCAGGGAAGGCGGCCGTCGGCGGTCGCTGGTCGACACTCATCGCAGCTGCTTCGGCAGGGCGAACCGCGGAAGACGGGACAACACGGTCGTGGCGGGCCCCATGAGTCGAGGTGACCAGACCACGGCGCGAGGTGACTTCAGCGCCACCCTCACGCGCTGGGCAACCAGGGATGGGTCGGTGGTCAGTGGCGCCGGGGCCAGACCGACCGTCATCCGGGTGCGCACGCGCCCGGGGCGCACCACGATGCAGCGTGCGCCGTGCGGCCTCGTGCGGCGGTCCAGACCGCGCACGAAGGTGTCGAGAGCCTGCTTGGAACAGGCGTAGCCGAGAATCTGCTGCCTGGGGTGGATCGCAGCGGCCGACGTCACCACCGCCAGCACGCCGTGTCCCTGGGCACTCAGGACCGTTGCGGCGGCGTCGGCCACCAGGGCCGGCCCGACCAGGTTCGCGGTCAGCAGCTGGTGCAGGTGCGGCTCGCCGGGTGACGGGGCCCCGGTCAGTAGCTCGGTCGGCAGCTCAGCTCGGCCAGGAGCTGGGCGGTCGTACGGGCTGCCCATCGAACCGACGGCCACCACCACGGCGTCGAGCTCCCCGGTCGCCTCCGTGGCGTGTCGGAGCAGCTTCACGGTCTGCTCTTCGCTGAAGGCGGCGTCGTAGTCGAGCACCGTGACCTGGTGCCCGGCTTCGCGAAGCCGGGCGGCAGCCCCGGCGCGGCGTGGGCTGGGCCGTCCGGCCAGCACGGCAGTGCCTGGCTGGTCGCCGAGCAGCGCGTCGAGGATGGCACCACCGATCTCCGACGATGCTCCGACGAGCAGGATGCTCGGGTGGTCGGTGCTCATGCCGAGCCTCCGGGGGTCAGGGTGGCTGCGGTGAGGCGCAGCCGTCGGGAGAGGTCGGAGCCGAAGCGCTGGTCGGGGTCCATCCCGTCACGGGTGCGACGCCAATCGTCGATGCCGGGGTACATCTGCTCGAGACGGGTGGCGTCGAGGCGCAGGTCCTTGGCCAGGTAGACCCGTCCTCCGGCGCCGCAGACAAGCCGGTCGAGATCATCGAGGGTGCGGGTCAGCCCGACCCAACGTGCGGGCAGGTCCACCGCGAGGGTCCATCCGGGCAGCGCGAAGCCGAGGGGTGCGGGGTCGCCGGCGCCCAGCTTTTTCAGTGTCGCCAGCGCCGGCGGCAGTCGGCGCTTGGCCAACAGCTGGAGGCACTCGGCCACGGCGTCGGCGGCCTCGGTCGGCACTGCGAGCTGGTACTGGATCAGGCCGGCCGAGCCGAACAGAGCCGGCCAGGCCTCAGCGTGTCGCAGCGGGAAGAGCGCCGCGTCGATGCGGCTGTGTCGGAGACGTCGGGCCGGGATCGACCACCGGGCCGCCGACGCAGCGCGGATCGTGGCGCGAGTGACGAGCCCGGGCCCGGGAAGGCTCGGGAGCGACCTGTTCGCAGGCGACCTCGCCGTTCTCTGCCTGGTGAGGGCCTTGACCCTCCTGCCGACTGCACCGCTGGTCTGACGCTGATCGCCCGGTCGGTTCGGCCCGGCCGCCGGTCTTGACGACGCCGGTCCTGACGCCGGTCCTGGCGACGCTGGCAGGGGCAGGGTGGTGATGTCGACCAGGCCGCGGCCACTTGCGCTGCCATCGAGCCAGGCCACGGCGTGTACGTCGCCGCGACGTCCCGCGTCATCAGGCTCGAACGCCGTGGTGAGCAGGTTCATGACGCCGGTCAGCGAGGTGGCGCGGAGCCGTCGCGTCGTGGCCGGGCCGTAGCCCAGCCGGGTCAGCCGGAGGGCCACGATCAGGATGGGGCCGGTGAGACCCAGCCCGCCGACCGTCGCCCAGAACTGGTCGGGCTGGTGCTCGGCAGAGATCATCCGAGGGCGCAGGTCACCGCTGAGCACCGCCAGCCACTCGACGTGCCGACCGAGAGACCCGGCATCCGGATGGTTCTTCCCGTGGATGTCGGCCGCCACGGCCCCACCCAGCGTGACGCTCGGGGTGCCCGGCAGCACGGGCGGTCGCCACCCGTGCGGGGCGGTGAGCGCGAGCAGGGCGCCGAGGGTGAGGCCGGCCTCGGCCACGGCTATCCCGGCATCGACGTCAAGGTGCAGCAGCTCGCGCCGGGTCGTCATGTCGAGCACGGCTCCGCCGGCGCACGTCGCGGCATCGCCGTAGCTGGAACCACACCCGCGAGCGATGACGGGATCGTCGTGGGTCGCCCGCAGCACCGAGGCGTACTCCTCGACATCACTGACACAGAGCACCTCCGACCCCGCGCGATGGGCCCGGCCCCAACCCGTCAGGGTCGACCTGCCCTGGGCAGCGCTGTTGACGGTTCTTTGCATGACCGTGACGCTAGGTAGCCGTGGCTGAGCCGAGGCTGAGCGGGTCGAGAAGCGCCCTGCCGCCCATTGGATGGGGACAGTCGGCCCTCAGCCGCACCTCAGGTCGATCGGTCATCGTGGGCATCGTGAAGTCGACAGCACTGCAGGGCCAGACCGAGAACGCGACGGGTCTTCCGCCCGGCGATCAAGTCCACGACCGGTTCTGCCCCGTGCCGCCGGATGCCGCAAGGCACCACCCGGCGTCCCGGCATGCCACGCACGCCGCCCGGGCCGCGCTCGCTCTCCTGACCCTCTACGTCGCCTTCGGCCTCACGCCTGTCGGCTCCGCCCTCGACCAGAGCATGCGAGCAGCGCGAGACGACAGCGGGACCGCTCTGGTCTGGCTGTCCCACCACCTCCTCGATGCCATCAACGCTCCCACCGTGACGATGGCGACGCTGGGTCTGTCTGTGGTGGCCTGGAGACGCGCCGGACGCGCGTCGGGTGCGCTGACCGTGCTGGGGATCGGTTCGGCGCTGGGTCTGTCGGAGGCGATGAAGACCTTGCTACCCACGTTGTCGCACCGACCCGGTGGTCCTCTGGTGGTCGGTGGCTCCTTTCCCAGTGGTCATGTCGCCGTCACGACGGCCCTGGTCCTGGCGGCGCTCACCGTGGCGGGGCCGCGCCTGATGAAGGTGTTGTGGCTGCCTGCGGTCGTGCTGCCGGCCGTCACCGCCGTCGCGACGATCGCCGTGGGCTGGCACCGACCGAGCGACGCCATCGGTGGAGTGCTTGCCGCCGTCGTCGCTCATCACGGGGTGCGCGCCCTGGCACTCCGGCTGCGCGGGACCGCTCGCCGTGGAACGGGCTCGGTACCAGAGGCGCTCGTGACCGGGACCAGGAAGCAAGATCGGCCGCTGCCGCTCCCGTTGCGGCGACGAAGAAGCCCGGCGCGACGGGCCCGGGCCGCGCTGGTCTCAAGTGCTGCGCTACTGGCCACGACCTACCTGGCGGTTCTCTCCCGCTCGAGCGGCTCGCCCGAGTCCTGGCACGAACCCGGGGTGTGGCTCTACGCCGGGGCACTGGGCGGCGTTCTCCTCACGGCGCAGGCGCTGATGACCGGTGAGGTTCGTGACCCGTGACCGAGCCGGGGCAGCCGAGCCGACCGGGGCGGTCCCGTTAGGGCCGACCAGCGGGTCGTGGGCATCCCTCACACGGCTGGGCCAGCGTTCCGGGTGACGGGTGCCTGACCGGCCCGACGTGGCCAGGGCCGACGCTCGCGCTGGTGCCCGAGCCGCGTCCGTACGATCCTGTCAGGACGTCTACCGCACGAGACCCACGAAGGAGCGGCTGCAGATGGCAGGGCCCCCACGTTGGCGCACCACGGGTCACCCCCTCCTCGGTATCCGGGCCCGCTCCACCGCCGCGGCGCTCATCGTGGTGGCGATCGGTCTGGCGGTGGGTGCCGCTCTCCTGCTGGTGCTGCTGCGGCAGAGCCTGATCTCCGGCGTTGCCGACGCTGCTGGCACCCGGGCCAGCGAGGTCGCCGACCAGGTGCAGTCAGACGACGGGGCAGATCTGGGGGAGTACCTGGCGGAGACCAACCGGGGTGCGCAGCTGGTGCAGCTCGTCGACTCCGAGGGGAAGGTCATCTCCAGCTCGACGTCTCGTGCGCAGATCTCACCGGTCTCGGCGCTGCGGCCGCCTACCGGCGAGACGGTGCAGGAGCAGGTCCCCACGCTGCCCTCGCACCAGGGCGATGACCCCTACCTCGTGGTCGCGCGAGGTGTGGTCACCCCGACGGGGCAACCCGAGACCGTGCTCGTGGCCTCCCCATTGGCCACGGAGGATGCCACGGTCGACACCGTGCAGAAGTACGTGCTCGGGGCGCTGGTGCCACTGCTGCTCCTGGTCGGCGGCGCCACGTGGGTGCTGGTCGGGCGGGCCCTGCGTCCGGTCGAGCAGATTCGGACCCGCGTGCAGGGCATCAACGCGGCCCAGTTCCAAGAACGGGTCCCCGTGCCGCCCAGCAGAGACGAGATCGCCCGTCTGGCCGTGACGATGAACGAGATGCTCGATCGCCTCGAGGCCGCCCAGAACAGCCAGCGGCGCTTCGTGGCCGACGCGAGCCACGAGCTCCGGTCGCCACTGGCCACGTTGACCGCAGGCCTCGACGTCGCGGGCGCCACACCAGGTGGCGCCTCGTGGGCAGAGCTGCGCAGCATGATGCAGACCGAAGCAGCGCGGATGCGGCTGCTGGTGGCCGACCTGCTGTTGCTGGCCAAGGCCGACGACACCGGGCTCGGGCTCGCGCACGAGGACGTCGATCTCGATGACATCGTGGAGGCCGAAGCCACGCGCCTGCGCATGTCGACCGCCCTGCAGGTACAGGCCGAGATCGCGACGGTACGAGTGAAGGGCGACACGGCCAAGCTGGCCCAGGTGGTGCGCAACCTCGTCGACAACGCCACCCATGCGGCATCCGGCCGGGTGCGGCTCTCGTTGCGAGAGCGGGGAGGGAGCGCCGTCATCCTCGTCGAGGATGACGGTACGGGCATTGAACCCGCCGACCGCGACCGGATTTTCGAAAGGTTCGTGCGGCTCGACGAGAGCCGTGAGCGCGGGCCGGGTGGGTCAGGTCTGGGGCTGGCGATCGTGGCGGAGGTCGTGCGGGGTCACGGTGGAAGCGTCTTCGTCGGTCGCTCCGACCTGGGCGGCGCGCGCTTCGAGGTCCGACTCCCGACGCAGTGACAGTGGGGCACCGGCGCACCCTCCTCCGGAGCCGGCCGCCATCAGCCGGGTTCAACCGCCGTCGGCCGCGAGCCGGTAGCCCAGTCCTCGAACGGTCTCGATGGCGTGTCGGCTGAACGGCACGTCGATCTTCTGCCTGAGGTAGCGGATGTAGACCTCGACGACGTTGGCGTCTCCCTCGAAGGCCGGGTCCCACACCCCGTCGAGGATCTCTGACTTGCTCACCACATAGCCGCGGTGACGCATCAGGTACTCGAGCAGGCCGTACTCGCGGGCGGTCAGGGAGATCTCCTGATCCGACCGGCTGACCCGGCGCCGGCCCGGGTCGAGCGAGAGGTCGCCGGCGGCGAGCACCACCGGTCGTTCCGGTGCCCCGCGACGGATCAGGGCCC
>JBBSTU010000065.1:0-18720 GCA_038235595.1 Actinomycetales bacterium
GAGCGACTTCTTGTTCTTGACCCCGTTGAGGCGCAGACCGGCTGCCACGTTGTCGTAGATCGACATCGTCGGGAAGGGGTTGGGGCGCTGGAAGACCATACCGACGGTGCGCCGCACGGCAACGGGATCCATGCTCGGGGCGTAGAGGTCCTGGTCGTCGAGCATGACCTTGCCCTCGACGCGGCCGCCGGCGATCACCTCGTGCATCCGGTTGAGGGTGCGCAGAAAGGTGGACTTGCCGCAGCCCGACGGCCCGATGAAGGCGGTCACCGAGCGCGGCTCGACCGTCATCGAGACGCCCTCGACCGCCTTGAACGCGCTGTAGTAGACGTTGAGGTCGGTGACATCGATTCGCTTTGCCATGGTTTCGTGAGTTCGCTTCCTACGTCTTGACGGAGCCGGCGCGGGCAATGATGCGGCCGACGAGGTTCAGCAGCAGCACGAGCAGGATGAGGGTCAGAGAAGCGCCCCACATGCGCTCGGCGGCGGCCGCGAGGCCGATGTCGCCGCGGTCCTGGTTGATCATCATCGGCAGGGTGGGGAAGTTGCCGCTGAAGATGTCGCGCTGGAAGTTCTTCGTGTACGGCGCGAGGATCAGCAGCGGCGCGGTCTCACCCATGATGCGGGCCAGGCCGAGCAGCACGCCGGTGACGATGCCCGAGAACGCCGTGCGCAGCACCACCTTGACGACCGTCACCCACTTGGGGACCCCGAGGGCGTAGGCCGCCTCCCGCAGCTCGTTCGGCACGAGGGTCAGCATCGACTCGGTCGAGCGCACGATCACGGGGATCATCAGCAGCACGAGAGCGAGCGCCGCGGCGAAGCCGGAACGCTCGATGCCGAACGTCGTGACCCACACCGCGTAGATGAACAGCGCCGCCACGATGGAGGGGATGCCGGAGAGGATGTCGACCGTGAAGCTGATCGCCCTGGCCAGCCCACCCCGTCCGTACTCGACGAGGTAGACGGCGGTGAGGATGCCGATCGGCACGGCGATGACAGCGGTGATCCCGGCCATCATCAGCGTTCCCTCGATGGCGTGCCGGGCCCCGCCGCCGACGTCTCCCGAGTTGATGTTGCGCTGGTTGTTCGTCCACCAGGTCGAGCTCAGCAACAGGTGGACCCCGCGACTGACCACCGTGTAGAGGATCCAGACGAGCGGGACCATGACGACGCCGAAGGCGCCCCACATCACCACGCGGGCCACGGCATCCTTGATCGCTCGACCGCGTTGCGGGTTGCCCATCTCCTCCAGGGGCCCGTCGTCGGGCCGCCGGCCGGGAGGGGTCGCCCCCTCGTTCGGAACCTGGTCGTCGCGGCGCGGGTCGCCGTTCTGCGGCCGGGACCGGCGCTCGCCCGCGGCTCGTCCCTCGCGCGTGAGGGTGCTCATTCGCTGAAGGCCTTTCTGCGTTCGATGACGATTCTCGCGATGCTGTTGACCGCGAAGGTGAGCACGAACAGCACGAGCCCGGCTGCGATGTAGGCCCCGGTGCGGGTGGGGCTGCTGAACTCGGCGGCGTTGTTGGCGATCTTCGAGGCGAAGGTCTCACCGCCGTTGAAGAGCGACCAGGTCCACGCCGCCCCGTTCGGCAGGGACGACACCAGGAACGTGACCGCGAGGGTCTCTCCGAGCGCTCGGCCGAGGGCCAGCATCGCGGCGGAGATGACGCCCGGGCGCCCGAACGGCAGGACCGTGGTGCGGATCATCTCCCAGTGCGTGGCGCCGAGCGCGAGCGCGCCCTCCTTGTGCGCCAGCGGCGTCTGGCCGAAGATCTCCCGCGACAGGGCCGTGACGATGGGCACCACCATGATCGAGAGCACGATGCCGATGAACAGGATCGTGCCGCCGGTGATGCCGGTCCGGGCGAGCAGCGGGAACCACCCGAAGGTGCTCTCGAGCCAGCCCTGGAACGGCTTGAAGAACGGGGCGAAGGTGATCAGGCCCCACAGGCCGTAGACGATGGAGGGCACGGCGGCCAGCAGGTCGACGAGCGCCGCCGCCGGCCCGCGCATCCAGGCGGGCGCGTACTGGGTCAGGAAGAGCGCGACGGCGACGCCGAAGGGCACCGCGATCAGCATGGCGATGGTCGAGGCCGCGACCGTGGTCCAGAGAAACTCGAGGATGCCGAAGCCGGGCTGGTCACCCCCCGGCGACCACACCCGCGAGGTGAGGAAGTTCTCCTGGTTGTTCATCAGGGCCGGAACGGCCTGGACGATCAGGAAGGTGGCGATGAGGGTGACCATGGCGATGACGATCACTCCGGATGCCGTGGCGGCGCCGCCGAAGAGACGGTCGCCGAGGCGCCCGGTCGAGGCCCGGTCAGCCTGTGGGGCTGGTGGGCCGTCGGGCCCGGGCCCGTCGTTGACGGTGGGTACTCCGGTCACACTGGACACCACTGGCCTCCTGGGGCTGGGGTGGTCGGGCTCACGGGCCGGGGTGGCCGGCTGGGCGGGGGCGGACGCCGGGTCGTGACGTACGCCCCCGCCGGTGCCGTGAGCGAGTCGGGGTCAAGCGGTCAGGAGATCGCCTTGACTGCGGTCTGCACCTTGGCGGCGACCTCGGTCGGGAGCGGCGCGTAGCCCAGCTCCTCCAGCTGGCCCTGCACCGCATCGGAGGCGAAGGTGGTCAGGAACGCCTTGACCTTGGAGCCCTGCGCAGCGTCGGAGTACTTCGAGCAGACGACCTCGTAGGTGACCAGGATGATCGGGTAGGCCCCGGCCTCCTTGGTGGCGTAGTCGATCTTGAGCGCGAGGTCGTTGCCGCTGCCGACGGGCTTCGCGGTGGCCACGGTCTTGCCGACCGACTCCGCGTTGAGCGCGACGGGGCCCGAGCCGGTGTCGATCTCGGCCATCTTCAGGGTGTTCTGCTTGGCGTAGGAGAGCTCGACGTAGGTGATGCCGCCGTTCTGGCCCTTCACCGCGGTGGCGACACCGGCCGACTTCTCCTTGCCTTCACCCTTGCCGGCCCACTTCTTGCCCGTCTCATAGCTCCAGGCGTCGGGGGCCGCGGCCTTGAGGTACTTGGTGAAGTTCTCGGTCGTGCCGGAGTCGTCGGAGCGGAAGTAGACCTTGATGGGCGTGGACGGCAGCTTCACGCCCGCGTTCAGCTTGGCGATGGCGGGGTCGTTCCAGGTGGTGACCTTGCCGTCGAAGATCTTGGCCGTCACCTCGGCGTCGAGCACGAGCTTGTCGACACCGGCGACGTTGTAGGCGATGGCGATCGGGCCGGTGACCATGGGCAGGTTCCAGGCCGGCGAGCCGCAGGCTTTCGCGGCGTCGTCGGCCTCGATCTTGCCGTCGACGGCCACGGTCTTGAGGGCCGAGTCAGAACCGGCGAAGTCGACCTGCTTGGCGATGAACTGCTTGATGCCCGAGCCTGATCCGCTCGGGTTGTAGTCGATGGTGGCGTCGGCACACTTGGTCTGGAAGACCGAGATGGCCTCGTCGATGGCGTTCTTCTGGGCGGAGGAGCCTTCGGCCTTGAGGTTGCCGCTGAAGCAGTCGGCGTTGCCCGTGCTTCCGGCGTTGCCAGTGCTGCCGGCGCCGCCGGCCGTGGTGCCGGAGGTGTTGTTCTCGGAGGCGCAGGCGGAGAGCAGCAGGGCGCCGGACAGGGCCAGGGCCCCCAGAACGGTGGTACGTGTTGCGGACACGGATAAGCTCCCTCTCGATGGGGGGTCAGGTCGGGGACGATGTCGGACCCACCCAAGCAACGCTGCCGGAAAGGTGCATCCACCGGCGAAGATAGGCTCGTCGGGTGACCAGTTCGCCCCGACCGGTTAACCGCAGGTGAACGCCTGACGTCGAGTTGGGGAGGGCTGCCGACTCAGGATGCGTAGCGGTCCGCTCAGCTGTAGATGCGTTCGACGCCGAGCACCCGGGCGGTCTCGCCGGAGCCGTGCACGTGGCACACCAGGGCCTCGCCCTTGCGCATCTTGGAGTCGGCGGCCGTGCGCAGCTCTTCGGTCAGCCACGCGGCGCGATGGTGCTGCGACGGCACGCGCGAGCTGAGGCGGTCGAGCAGGTCGGGCAGCACGGGCCCGTGGCTGCAGAGCGCCGCCGGCTTGTGGCGCCGCAGCAGGTCGTCGAGCTCACTCACGGCGGCAACCGAGTCGTGGGCGAAGACCTCCTCGGTGAGCGAGTCCCGGTGCTTGAGGTGGATGCCGGCAGCGACGGCGTAGGGCTCGACCGTCGAGACGCAACGCGTCGCCGACGAGGTGACGACCCGTCGGATGCCGTAGGCCGCGAGCACCGACGCGATCGCCCGGGCCTGGGCGAGCCCAGCCGTATCGAGGGGGCGTAGCCGGTCGTCGTGGCTCCAGTGCGACCGGGAACGGGCCTTGGCGTGGCGCACGACGACAAGTGGCCACGTTCCCAGGTCGCCTTCGCGGTCGGCCCGCACCAGCGCCAACAGCTGCTCACGGTCGCGGGCGTAGTCGAGCCGGTCGTTCGCCGTGCGCACGTCGACCCACGCCACCTCGTCGATCTCGTGCTCCAGCTTGCCGGAACCGCCGGTCACGTGGGCCGCCCAGTAGTGAACCGACTTGGTCGCCGGGCCTCCGACCGAGTCGAGGATCGGGTACTCCGACGGGGGCAGGGGCAGCCCCAGGCGCACCTTCAGGCCGGTCTCCTCAGCCGTCTCGCGGGCCGCGGCGACGCACGGGAGCTCGCCCGGGTCGAGCTTTCCCTTGGCCCACGACCAGTCGTCGTACTTCGGCCGGTGCACGAGGGCCACCTCGAGCCGCCCATCGCGACGACGCCACGGCAGGGTCCCCGCGGCCGGGATGACAGAGCTCATCGGCTGCGCCGCCCCGGCAGCGGGCACAGCGGGCACAGCGGCATCCATGATGGGTGAACGCGCATCAGCATGGGGGACCGCCCGCGGCTCAACGGCGTCGTGCCTTGCGGCGGCGCTTGTCGTGACGCTCGATGAGCTTGGCCTGTAGGTCGTCGAGCGGCTCACCCTGCTCGTTCTGGTGGTGTCGCACCCACCGGCCGTCGGCGCCGAGGTCCCAGCGCGAGGTGTTCTCGGAGAAGCCCATATCGAGCAGGTCGCCCAGCTCGGCAAGGTGACCGACGTCGACGATGCGCACCATCGCCTCGACGCGGCGGTCGAGGTTGCGGTGCATCATGTCGGCGCTGCCGATGTACACCTGCGGGTCGCCGCCGTGGTCGAACCAGAACACACGGGAGTGCTCGAGGAAACGGCCGAGCACCGAGCGCACCCGGATGTTCTCGGAGAGGCCCTCGACGCCCGGCCGCACCGCACAGATGCCGCGGATCCAGAGGTCGACCTGCACACCGGCGATGCTGGCCCGGTAGAGGGCATCGATCAGGGCCTCGTCGACGATGGAGTTGGCCTTGAAGACGATGCGCCCCTGCGGGTCGTTCTTGCCCCGGGTGCGTTCCAGCTCGATCTCGTCGTCGATGAGGTCCATCAGGCCAGAGCGCACCGTTCTCGGCGCCACCAGCAGCCGCTTGAAGCGGCTGCGCGGCGCGAAGCCGGAGAGCAGGTTGAACAGGCGCGAGAGGTCTTCGCCGACCTGCGGGTCGGTCGTGAAGAAGCCGAAGTCCTCGTAGGTGCGCGCGGTCTTGGGGTTGTAGTTGCCGGTGCCGATGTGGCAGTAGCGCACCAGCCCGTCAGACTCCTGGCGCACCACGAGGCACAGCTTGGCGTGGGTCTTGAGACCGACCACGCCGTACACCACGTGCACGCCGGCCTCCTCGAGCTTGCGCGCCCAGCTGATGTTGTTGACCTCGTCGAACCGGGCCTTGAGCTCGACGACCGCGAGCACCTGCTTGCCGGCCTCGGCCGCGTCGATCAGGGAGTCGACGATGGGGGAGTCGCCGGAGGTGCGGTAGAGGGTCTGCTTGATGGCGAGCACGTTGGGGTCGGCGGCCGCCTGCTCGATGAACGCCTGCACCGAGGTCGAGAAGGAGTTGTAGGGGTGCTGCACCAGCACGTCCTTATGACGCACGGCGTCGAGCAGGCTGATGGCCTTGGAGCTCTCAGTGGGGGCGAAGTCGGGGTGCGTGCGAGGGAAGAACTTCGGGAACTCCAGGTCGGAACGGTCGACGTCGGCCACCGTGAACAGGCCGCGCAGGTCAAGCGGGGTCGGTAGGCGGTAGACCTCACGTTCGCTGATCTGCAGCTCACGGCTCAGCATGTCGAGCACCTTGGGGTCGATGTGCTCCTCGACCTCCAGCCGGATGGGCGGCCCGAACCGGCGCCGGGTCAGCTCCTTCTCGAGGGCCGTGAGCAGGTTCTCGGCGTCGTCCTCCTCGACCTCCAGGTCTTCGTTGCGGGTGACCCGGAAGGAGAAGTGCTCCTGCACCAGCATGCCCGGGAAGAGCTGGTCGAGGTGGCTGGCGATGACGTCCTCGAGCGGCACGAAACGCTTGCGCTCGATCTCGGAGTCGATGTCTTCCTCGACCTTGATGAAGCGGGGCAGGCTCGGTGGCACCTTGACTCGGGCGAAGTGCTCCGTACCCGTCTTCGGGTTCTGCAACAGCACCGCGAGGTTGAGCGACAGGCCCGAGATGTAGGGGAACGGGTGGGCCGGGTCGACAGCGAGTGGGGTGAGCACCGGGAAGACCCGGTCGCCGAAGAAGTCGTGAAGCGGCTGGCGTTCCTCATCGTCGAGCTCGTCCCACCGCACGATGCTGATGCCCTGGTCCTCCAGAGCGGGGCGCACCTCGTTCTGGAACACGGCCGCGTGCTGGTTCATCAGCTCGTGGGCCAGCCGGGCGATGCGCTCGAGCAGCTCGCGAGGCTCCAGACCGGCGGCGGTGCGCACCGCCAGCCCCGTCGCGATGCGTCGCTTGAGGCCGGCGACACGCACCATGAAGTACTCGTCGAGGTTGTTCGCGAAGATCGCGAGAAAGCGGGTGCGCTCGATCAGCGGTACTGCGGGGTCCATCGCCAGCTGCAGCACCCGCTCGTTGAACTGCAGCCATGACAGCTCGCGCTCGAGGTAGCGGTCGGCCGGCAGCTTGTCAGGAGCCGACGACGTCTCGGGCCCCTGGCCCACGAAACGACCGTTGGGGGCGCGGGCCGGGATGCGCCGCGTGGGCACGGTGCTCGTGAACGAGCTGACCGCGTCGGACGACTCCGGCGGCACCTCGGGCTGGGAGTCGCCGGAGGCGTCGGGCACGGACTCTAGGGTGGCGTCGGGCGTGGGCTCGGAGCTGTCACCACGCCGCGCTCTGCGTGCCTCCTTCAGGTCGGACACGTCGGCTCGCTCGAGGCTCCCGGGACTCATGCGCACCATCGTGGCACCCTTTGGCAACACGTGGGTGAACTCATCTCAGGGTCATGCGGGGCCGGTTCAGCCTTGCTCGCGGCTGCTCTGCGCTGCTGACGGCCCCTCACGGCTGCTCGGGTGCGGCGCGCGCGAACTGGCGGTGCACCTGTCGGTCGGTGAACCCGAGCCGCGTGTAGGTGTGCACGGCGGCCGTGTTCTCCTCGTCGACGTAGAGCACCACGTCGGTGAGGCCCCGGCCGGCCAGGTGGTCGAGCCCGAGCACCGTGACTGAGCGGCCCAGGCCCGATCCCTGCCGGTCAGGGGAGACACCCACGACGTACACCTCGCCCACCGTGCCGTCGGGCGGGTCGACCTTGGTCCAGTGAAAGGCGGCGATCTGGTCGGGCGCGTCGCGCGGGCACACCAGGATGAAGCCGGCCGGGTCGAACCAGGGCTGGCCCATCCGTTGCTCCAGGTCGGCCCGGGTGAGCCCCCCCTGCTCGGGGTGGTGGGCGAACGCGGCGGCGTTGACCGCGACCCAGGCGTCCTCATCGCGGCCTGGTTCGAAGCAGCGCACCACCAGCTCGTCGGGAACTGCGGCCGGCGGCCAGGCCGGGCCGTCGACCAGGGAGCGACCCATCACGTGCAGCGAACGCACCGGATGCAGCCCGCGAGCCGCAGCGAAGGCCGCCGCGCCGTCGCCGGCCGCCCCGGGAAGGTGGCTCCAGACGCGGGCCCCACCGGGCGTCGCGTCGAGCAGCGACGAGCCGATGCCGACGCGTCGCGACCGGGGGGCGACCACGAGCTCGGTCGAAGGGGGTTCGTCAGCCGAGCCGTCGCGCACCTGCGCGTAACCGGCGAGGGCCCCGTCGGCGGCATCCGCCAGCAGGTGGGTCACACCTTCGCTCTCGCCGGCGCGCAGTGACAGTCGGAACTGCTCCGATAGGGCGCTCCCACCGTCGTGCTCGGCCGCGAAGGACACCAGGGCGACCACGTTCTCGACCTCCGGGCCGGTGAGTGGGTGGTCGGCGTCGCGACGAACGATCTGCACGGTGTTCATGCGCCCATCTCATCACGGCACCTGGCTTGACCCCCGTTCGTCGGTGCTGGCCGCTAGCCTGCCCAGCAGGCGCTCGGGGGCGCCCTCTCGCAACCCACGTGATCAAGGGGAAAATGACATGTCCCGAAGAAACCGCCGAATCGCCGGTGCCGCCGTCGTGGGAGCCTGCGCGGTCGCGCTCGCGGCCCCGGCGCTCGCCTCGCCCACCCAGAGCAGCGACAGCAGCGCGTCGAACGGCTATGGCAACAACGGCCACTCGCCTCGCAACGTCGACGTGCAGATCCTGTCGTTCAACGACTTCCACGGAAACCTCGAGCCGCCGGGCGGCTCGAGCGGCCGCATCCAGACCGGCCCGCTGGCCACCGACACGACCGATGTCGGGGGCGTGGAGTACCTCGCGACGCACCTCGCGCAGGCGCGCAAGGGTCACCGCAACACGGTCACGGTCGCGGCCGGCGACATCGTCGGGGCCTCCCCGCTGCTGTCGGCCGCCTTCCACGACGAGCCGACGGTCGAGTCGATGAACAAGCTCGGTCTCGACATCACCTCGGTCGGCAACCACGAGTTCGACGAGGGCTACAAAGAGCTGCAGCGGCTGCAGAAGGGCGGCTGCATCGACGACGGAGACGGCGCCAACAACCAGAACTCCTGCCCCGACGGCGTGTTCGGCGGCGCCGACTTCAAGTACCTTGCCGCCAACGTCGTGGTCAAGAAGACCGGCAAGACGATCCTGCCGTCGTACTCGATCAAGTACTTCGGCAACGGGGTCAAGATCGGCTTCATCGGCATGACCCTCAAGGACACCCCCAACATCGTCACCGCCTCCGGCGTCGCCGGCCTGCAGTTCAACGACGAGGTGGCGACCGCCAACAAGCTGGTGCCGGTGCTGAAGAAGAAGGGCGTCAACGCCATCGTCGTGCTCATCCACCAGGGCGGCTTGCCGCCGTCGGGCACGCCGTACTACTACACGTGCGGGGGTGGCGGAACCCTCGACGCCAGCTCGCCGATCATCCCGATCGCGCAGAAGCTGAGCCCCGCGATCGACATGGTGATCTCGGGCCACACGCACCAGCCGTACGTGTGCAACATCCCCGACCCGGCGGGCAAACCACGCCTGGTCACCTCGGCGTCGTCGTTCGGGCGGCTCTACACCGAGACGAACCTGCAGTACGACACCCGGCGGGGCGACATCGTGCGTACGTCGGTCGACGGCACGAACCTGCCGGTGTCGCGCATCGTGCCCAAAGATGCCGCTCAGACGGCCCTGATCACCAAGTACAAGACGCTCGTCGACTCCATCGCCTCACGGGTGCTGGGCCAGATCACCACCGACATCGTCAAGGCCCAGAACGCCGCCGGCGAGTCACCGCTCGGTGACCTCATCGCCGACGCCCAGCTCGCCGACCCGTCGACGACCACCGGCGGCAAGGTGCCGGTCGTGGCCTTCATGAACCCCGGCGGGGTGCGGGCCGACCTCGTCTACAACGCCCAGAAGTACCCCACCGAACAGCCGGGCGACGTGACCTTCGAGGAGGCGTTCACGGTGCAGCCGTTCAACAACTACCTCGTGTCGATGGACCTCACGGGCCAGCAGATCTACGACGTGCTGAACCAGCAGATCACTGGTCTCAACGCGGCGTCGAGCAAGATCCTCGCGGTGAGCCAGGGCTTCAGCTACGCCTACACCAAGACCGGCACGCCGCAGGTGGTCGACGGCTCGGTGGCCATCAACGGCACCGCGGTCGACAAGGCCGCCACCTACCGCATCTCGACGAACAACTTCCTGTCTGACGGCGGTGACGGTTTCGCCGCCTTCGCCACGGGCACGAACAAGTTCTTCGGCGGGCTCGACATCGACGCCTTCGCGAACCACCTCGAGAGCGTCTCGCCCTACACCCCGGGCCCGCTCGACCGCATCACTCTCCAGTGAGCTGACGCTTTCCGCACCACCGATGAGACGCACGGATGCCGCTGGGCCAGCGCCCAGCGGCATCCGCGCGTAGGCACGGAACTGGCCACTCGACCTTGGCAGACCCCCACACCCGGTCGAGTGGCCACTTTCGTTCAGGAGATGACGGTGGCGAGGTTGACGATGGCGCCGACCGCGAGCAGCGACCCCACCCCTGCGCCCACCTGGCCCCGAACGGCCCCCAGCCCGGGATGGGACGCCACCACCCGGCGCAGCGCCCAGGAGACGGCGCCGGCGGCAGCGCCGACCAGCGCAGCCGTGACGGTCCCGGCCCCGTGCAGGCCCAGGCCCACGGCGACGGCGACCACGGCACCCATCAGCACCGCGATGGCTCCGAGCAGCGCCGGGTGCCGCACGCGGCCCACGAAGAGGTCGGCGACGATGGCGGCCACGACGGCCGCCATCGCGACCACGACTACGGTGCGGCCCCGCTCGCTACTGCTGGCGACGACTGCGGTGGTGCCCGAAGCGATCAGCACGAGACCGCCGAACGCCGACAGCAACGACAGCACCAGCCCCTCTCGCCCGGGTGTGCGCCGCAGCTGGGCAAAGAACGAGAGCACGATGCCGAAGGCGACCGACGCAGCCACCCAGCGCAGGTCGTCGCGCAGGGCACTGAGCACGATGGCGATGCAGGAGAGCGCGAGAACGACCGATGTCGACTGTGGCGTGACGGTGCCGCTGATCGACGGCCAGCCCCAGGCCAGCACCAGCGCGAGCGCCAGGGTGACCGCCAGCAGGGCTCCTCGACCAGCCGCTCCCGCGGCCAGCAGCGCGCCCGCGCCGACCACCGTCGTGGTCACCGTGCCGAGCCGCAGTCGAGGCACCTCGGTGGAGGGGCCGGATGCGGCCGAGCGAGGCGGGTGTTGCGAGCCGGCGGGCGGAGCGGCGTCAGGCACGGTCGTCATCGTGCCTCATCCGCCGGCGAAGGGAGGGAGCACCTCCAGCGTGGCGCCGGCCAGCACCGGAGCCTCACGGCCCACGGCCCGCCCGTCGAGCAGCAGCGTCGCGACGCGGGCCACCCTCGACAGGTCTGGGTGGCGGGCCACGGCCGCGTCGACCACGGCGCCCGCCGTCGCGCCCCTCACCTGCTCGGCGTCGACGCCTGTTGCGGCTCTGGCGGCCGCCCAGTAGCGAACGGTGATCTCGCCGACCTCGCTCATCAGACTCCTGCTCATCGCCGCATCTCAGTGCTACGTCTCATCTCGGGCGCGTCCGTCGCGCGCCACCAGTCTCCCCTATCCTGCAGGAGATGGCCCGACTGCTGCTGCTGACCAACGCGCTCGCGCCGAGCGCCGAGGTTCTGCCTGCGCTCGGGCTGCTCAGCCACACCGTGCGTATCCTGCCCGCCGAGGCCACGGCCCTGATCGACGCACCCGACGGCGATGTCGTGCTCGTCGATGCCCGTCGTGAGCTCGCCAGCGCTCGATCCTTGTGCCGGGTGCTGCGAACGACCGGCATCCGCACGCCGTTGCTGGCCGTGCTCACCGAGGGTGGGCTGGCCGGGCTGACCGCTGAATGGGGCCTCGACGACGTGCTGCTCGACTCGGCCGGGCCGGCCGAGGTCGACGCCCGGCTGCGCCTGGCCATCACCAAGGACCAGGACCCCGACACCGACCTCGACCTGCCGATCACCTCGGGTGAGCTGGTCATCGACGAGGCCAGCTACTCGGCTCGGCTGCGCGGCACGCCCCTCGACCTGACCTACAAGGAGTTCGAGCTCATCAAGTATCTCGCCCAGCATCCCGGACGCGTGTTCACCCGCGCCCAGCTGCTGCAGGAGGTCTGGGGCTACGACTACTACGGGGGCACGCGCACCGTCGATGTGCATGTGCGTCGGCTGCGTGCCAAGCTCGGCCCCGACCACGAGGCGCTCATCGGTACGGTGCGCAACGTCGGCTACCGGCTGGTGCCGGGCCGGCCCCAGCCGGCGTCCAGCCCGGCTGACGCCTAGAACGCCGCCCTCAAGGGCACGCTGGTGCGACCTAGTACACGAGCGCTTGCGCGCCGGGCGCCATGACCTCCTCCACGAAGGCCGCCGACCCCCGCACCTGAGCGCCGTCGACGAGGTCGCCCTCGGTCAGCCCTCGTCGCGCGGCGCACTGGGTGCACACCGTGAGCCGGCCGCCCTCGAGCACGGCGTCGCGCAGCTCGGCCAGCGCAGCGGCATCCGGTAGCTCGAACGACTCGGCTCGGCCCGGCGTCGCGAGCCATGACGCCTCACCCGTCAACCAGAGCGACACCGAAACCCCACTGGCCAGGGCGGTGGCCGCGACGGTGAACGCCTGCGACAGCCGCTCGGGTGCCTCGGTACCGCAGGTGAGCTTGACGACGAGCGAGCGAGAGGGGATGTCCATGGGCTCAGGCTACGATCTGCGGCATGTTCTCCCTTGATGCCGACATCCCCGAGCCGCTGCGCCCGCTCGCCTGGCTGATCGGCCGCTGGGAGGGGGTCGGGGTCGTCGGCTACCCGACGATCGAGGAGGCGCAGTTCGGTCAGGAGATCGAGGTCTCCCATGACGGTCGCGGCTTTCTCAAGTGGGAGAGCCGCGCCTGGATCCTCGACGCGTCGACCGGCGAGAAGGTGCGCAACGCGGCGGTCGAGTCTGGCTACTGGCGCCCGCTCGAGAACGGCGAGGTCGAGCTGCTGCTCGTGCACCCGACCGGCATCCTCGAGCTCTACTACGGCAAGATCGAGCCGGCCCGCATCCACCTGAAGACCGACGGGGTGCTGCGCTCGCCCGGCGCCAAGGAGTACAACGCCGCCACCCGCATGTACGGCCTCGTCGACTCACAGCTGTACTGGGCCATGGACATGGCGGCCGTCGGCCAAGAGCTGCAGAGCCACCTCTCGGCCCGGCTGACCCGGGTCGGCTGAGATGCCTCCGCAGACGGTAGGAATGACGCCCCCGTCGGGGCCGTTGCACGAGAGTGAGCGAACAGTGAGTGAAACAGTGAGTGATGCCGTGCCAGCCCCCGTTACTGCCCCCGTGCCATCTCCCGTGACGAGGGAGCCGGCCACCGACGAGGTCGCCACGCCCCGCGTGCCGCGCAGCCCCCTGCTCGGTCACGACGGCGCCGTGGCGGGTGACGGGCTCGAGTCCGTCGTGGCCCTGCACTACGGCGACCCCATGCGTGAGCAGCGGGTGCTCGAGGAGGGGCTCGGAGTCGTCGACCTCTCGCACCGCGAGGTGGTCACGGTCAGCGGGCCCGACCGGCTCACCTGGTTGCACTCCCTGACCACCCAGGCCCTGCTCGGGCTTGCTCCGCGCGAGTCACGCGAGGCGTTGATCCTCTCGCCGAAGGGCCACGTCGAGCACTCGCTGCACCTCGTCGACGACGGTGAGACGACGTGGATCACGACCGAGCCCGGTGCCGGCGCAGCCCTGATCGCCTGGCTCGAGCGCATGCGGTTCATGTTGCGTGTCGAGGTCGCTGACGTGACCGATGACTGGGCCGTGCTCGGCGAGCCGCACGGGTCTGAGTCGGTCGACGGCGAGCCGCTAGCCTGGCGCGACCCCTGGCCCGATCTGGTCGGCGACACTGCCGCCTACGGCCCGGTCGACGACCACCCCGGAACCGAGCGCCGCTGGCGTGAGGTCATCGTGCCGCGCACTGACATCCTGGCGGCCGCGGGTGACCGCCCGCTGGCCGGCCTCTGGGCGGCCGAGGCGTTGCGGATCGCTGCCTGGCGGCCGCGGCTCGGCCGTGAGACCGACCATCGCACGATCGTGCACGAGGTCGACTGGCTGCGCACGGCGGTGCACCTGCACAAGGGCTGCTACCGCGGCCAGGAGACGGTGGCCCGGGTGCACAACCTCGGTCGCCCACCTCGTCGGCTGGTGTTCCTGCACCTCGACGGGTCAGGCCACATCCTGCCCGCCGCGGGTTCGGCCGTGCTGTCCGGTGAGAAGACGATCGGGCACGTGACCTCGGTAGGCCGCCACCACGTCGACGGGCCGATCGCCCTGGCGCTGATCAAGCGCAACACCGACCCGGGCCTGGAGCTGCTGATCGACGACCTGAGCGCCGCGCAGACCGTCATCGTCGCCCCCTGAGCACCCGCCGCCTTTTTCCCACACCCCCCGGGCATCACCTCGCATCCCCTCCCCGCGAACGACTCGTTCGAGGTCGAACGCGCCGGTACACCACTGCGTTCCCCCACGAACCCGTCGTTCGACCTGGATCTGAGGCGGCAGTTGGGGTGATGCGCACGGCGCCGCTGGCAGGATGTGCGCCATGAGCCCCGCAGCCACCGTCGCGAGCACCCTGATCACCGTCGCGCCGACCGGCGCCGAGACCGCGAAGGCCGACTGCCCGGCGCTGCCGACGACACCGGACGAGCTGGTCGAGACGGCCGTGGCGTGCGAGCAGGCCGGCGCCGCCCTCATCCACATCCACGTTCGCGACCGTCACGCCCGGCCCACCTTGGATGCCGGTCTGCTGCGTGAGGCGGTGGCCGGGGTGCGTGAGGCGACCGACCTCGTCGTGCAGCTATCGACCGGTGGCGCCGTGACCGACCCGCTCGAGCAGCGGTTGACCGTGCTCGACGCCGACCCCGACTCGTGTTCGCTGACGTGCGGCACGACCAACTTCGGAGATGGGGTGTTTCTCAACCCGTGGGGGTTCATGGTCGAGCTCTACCGGCAGGCGCAGCAGCGTGAGGTGGTGCCGGAGTTCGAGCTCTTCGAGCTCGGACACGTGCACGCGCTGCGACGGCTCATCGACGAGTGCGGGCTCCCGTTCGGCGGGAAGGTGCACGTCGACTTCGTCACTGGTGTGCCCGGGGCCATGCCCGGTACCCCGCAGGCCCTGTACGCCGCGCTCGCCTTGCTTCCTTCCGAGGTGACGAGCTGGTCGGCCACCGGGATCGGTCGAGCGCACCTGCCGATCGCGGCGGCTGCGCTCGCGGCTGGCGGGCATCTGCGCGTCGGCATGGAAGACAACCTCATGCTCGCCAAGGGCCAACCGGTGCGGCACAACCACGAGCTCGTCTCTCGCGCAGCGCAGCTCGCCACCCTGATGCAACGGCCGCCGATGTCGACGACCGACGCCCGGGCCCTGCTGGCCGTCAAGGACCGCCGCATGCGCTGAGGGTGGGCGCCCCCGGGCTGAGCGGCATCCGGCCTCGAACGACGGGTTGATGAGCGAACGGGTCGGTGCGCCAGCGCGTTGGACCTCGAACGAGTCGTTCGCGGGGGAGTGTGGGGGAGGTCACGCTGTCCCCAGTTTGCATTCTGCTTGCTCTGGCAAGCATAATGGAGGCGTGAGCAAGCTTCCGATCCCCGACCTCGGGTCGTACCTGCGAGAGCAGCGCGAGAACGCCCAGATGTCGCTTCGTCAGCTGGCCGACGTGGCAGGGGTCTCCAACCCCTACCTGTCGCAGATCGAGCGAGGCCTGAAGCGGCCGAGCGCCGAGATCCTGCAACAGATCGCCAAGGGGCTGCAGGTCTCGGCCGAGTCGCTCTACGTGCGGGCCGGCATCCTCGACGAGCGGGTCGCCGACGCCGAGCCCAGTGCGGGGCGTGACGTGCTCAGCGCCATCGCCGGCGACCCGGTGCTCACCGATCGCCAGCGCGCGGTGCTCGTCGACATCTACCAGTCGTTCGTGGCGAGTAGCGCCGCCACCACAGAGAAAAAGCCACAGACCAGAACCACCACCAGCCGGGCCACGCGCCCGACGAAGAGCGTGAAGACGCAGAAGGAGAACTGACATGGCTCTCAACCAGAAGATCAGCCAGGCGATCAAGGACGCGCAGAAGCAGGCCGAGGCCACCGTCGCCGACGTGCGCGACCAGCTCGACGGCAAGCTGCCCGAGGTCAACGTCGACCCGACGCCGTTCTACGCGATCGTCGGCGCGGCGAACATCGCCGTCGACACCCTGAAGCACGCCGGCGAGCAGCTCGAAGCCGCTCGGTCGCAGGCCCGCACCGCCGACCTGCGCAAGGGGGCCAAGAAGGAGGCCGACGACCTGCAGAAGGACCTGCGCAAGCGCATCGCCGAGGTGCAGGCCAAGACCACCGAGCTGCAGAAGCTGGCCGCGAAGTACGCCGACCGCTTCGTCGAGCAGGCCCAGGAGGTTCCCGCCCAGGTGCTGAACCAGGGCCTCGTCGCCGCGGCCAACGCCAAGGACCAGTACGACGCCGCCGCGGCCCGCGGCGAGAAGGTCGTGACCGACCTTCGCGGTCAGGGCGAGCGCGCGGCGTACGACCTCGACGAGAAGTCGACCGCTGCCGTCAAGCGTGGCCGCCGCGTGGTCAAGACCGCTGTGGGCGAGGGCGAGAAGATCGTCAAGAACATCGCCGACACGGTGTCTGACGACGCCGACCAGATCGGCGCCCAGGTCGAGAAGTCGGCCGACGCCGTCGAGGCGGCCTCGGCACCCGTGCCGGCCAAGCGCACCGCCGTTCACCGCGACGCCCTGCGCAAGACCGCCGGACAGAAGGCGGCCGCCACCCGCAAGGCGAACCAGACCGAGGCGACCACGACCCGCAAGGTCGCGGCGCGCACCTCAGCGGCGAAGTCGACCGACACGCCGGCCTCGCAGAAGGCCCCCGTCAAGCGGGCCCGGGCCGCCGCCAAGAAGACGACCACCAAGGCCACCGCGCCGGCGAAGAAGGCCGCGACCACGGCCAAGAAGGCTGTGACCCCGGCCAAGAAGACGGCCAAGAAGGCCACCTCGGCCAGCTGATCCCAGGCTGTACCACCACCTGGCTCAGGGCCGGCACCTCACCAGGTGTCGGCCCTGAGCCAGGTCGGCAGGCCGCGCTGCGGCATACTGCGTGGCGTGCCTGACACCTCCATGCCCAGCCCAGCACTCTCCGCCACCCTGACGGAAGCCCCGATCGTGGCGCACGTGGTTCGAGGCGGGTTCGTCGAGTCGGTACACCGCGGCAGTGCGGTCGTCACCGGCCCCGACGGCGCTGTGCTGTTCGAGATCGGTGACTCCTCCGGCCCCGTCTTCCCTCGGTCGTCGAGCAAGCCACTTCAGGCGCTCGCCATGGTGCGGCACGGTCTCGCCACGAACGGTGCCCTCCTCGCCCTCGCGTGCGCCAGCCACTCGGGCGAGGACTTCCACGTCACGGCCGCGCGGGAGATCCTCTCGCGGGCGGGCCTGAGCGAGACCGACCTGCAGAACACGCCCGACTTTCCCTACGACGAGACGGCTCGAACCGCCTGGATCGCCGGCGGACTCCCCAAACAGGCCATCGCCCAGAACTGCTCGGGCAAGCACGCCTCGATGCTCGCCACCTGCGTCGCCAACGACTGGGACCTGGCCGGCTACCGCGACGTCGACCACCCGCTACAGGTGGGCGTCATCGAAGCGGTCACCGACCTCACGGGCGCCGCGCCTACCTCGATCTCGGTCGACGGATGCGGTGCCCCTATCCACGCCGTGCCCCTTGCGGGTCTGGCCCGTGCCTTCGGTCGGCTGGCTGCTGCGGTCACCGGTCCCGAGGCCAAGGTCGCCTCCGCCATGCGGCGCCATCCGGAGTTCGTCGGCGGCACCCGTCGCGATGTCACCGCCCTCATCCGCGGGATCGAGGGCGCCATCGCCAAAGACGGCGCGGAGGCCGTGTACGCGATGGGGCTGCCCGACGGGCGCGGAGTGGCGGTCAAGATCGTCGACGGCTCGACCAGGGCAGCGCCGGTGCTGCTCGCCGCGGTGCTGCGGCGCATCGCAGTGAGCGGGCCGGCCGCGCTGGCCGCACTGGAGAACCACCCGGTGCTGGGCCACGGTGAGCCGGTCGGCTCGGTCGTCGCCGTGGGCGTCTGACCGGGCGCCCTTCGTGAGAGCGGTACTGCAACGAGTGACCTGGGCCCGGGTCGAGGTCGACGGCGTCGTCGTCGGGGAGATCACCAGGCCGGGGCTGTTGGCCCTGGTCGGGGTGGCCCACGACGACGGCGCCACTCAGGTGGAACGGATGGCTCGGAAGATCACCGAGCTGCGGATCCTGCGTGACGAGAAGAGCGTGAGCGACCTCGGTGCGCCGGTGCTCGTCGTGAGCCAGTTCACCCTGCTCGGTGACACGCGGAAGGGACGACGACCGTCGTGGAGTGCGGCAGCGCCGGGCCCGGTGGCCGAACCGCTCATCGAGGATCTTGTGGCTGCACTGAGGCATCGGGGGATCGAGGTGGCGACCGGCCGGTTCGGCGCCCTGATGGCCGTGACCTCGGCGAACGACGGGCCCGTGACTCTCGTCGTCGACGCCTGAGTCGACAGCACCACGGGTTATCCTGAGGTATGCAGCTCTTCTACGGCTTCCAGGGCCTCGTGCTCACTGCTCTCGGCGTGGCCGCCCTCGCGTGTGAGCTGTTCGCCTTCGTCGACGCCCTGCGCCACCCCGAGGGCGCCTACCTGGCGGCCAGCAAGCGAACCCGCACCTTCTGGCTGGTCCTCACCGGCGTCGGCCTGCTGCTCGGGGTCGTCACGGTCCAGAACCCGCTC
>JBBSTU010000066.1:0-18618 GCA_038235595.1 Actinomycetales bacterium
ATGGCTGATGAGGTGCGGCGAACCCGGCTGCGCATCGAACGCCGTGACCGGCTGCGTCAGCTGCAACAGCAGGACGAAGACCTCGGCCGGCGGGCGGTCGAGATGCGCGAGCTGGCTGCCACCGTCACGCGCGCCACGCAGGCGAAACCGGTGGTCGGGGCGGTGCGCACCCTGGCCATCTCTGAAGCCGCCCTCAAACGGGCGGAGTCTGCGCTGGTGGCTGCCCGTTCGCGAGTCGAGCCACATCTGCGCGAGCGCAGCATCTCGCTGTTGCGCGAGGCGGCGACCTCGGCACGCGAGGTGGTCGGTTCGCTCTCGGGAGCGATCGAGCTGGAGGCAGGGCTCGCTGCCCGCGAGGGCCAGGCCCACGACCTGCGGGCCGATCGGCAGCGGGCGCAGACCGATCTCGAGGCCACCACGGCCCTGCAGGAGGCTCTGCCCGACGTCATCGAGACGCACGACGTCGCCCTCACGGAGGCTCGGCGGCGCCTCGCTCTCCTCGCCGGCCGGGTCACCGAAGCGGAGCGGGCGGCCGAGCGGCTTCGGTCGGCCACCGCGCATGCGGGAGCGGCCGAACGCGTGGCCGAACGTGAGGTGGTGGCCGCCGCCGCCCTCGACTCCGTACGGCGCGGGGAGTCATCGTTGGCGCACCTGCGGCAGCGGCGTATCGACGACATCGCCGGCGAGCTCGGTCTGACCCTCGTCTCGGGCGAGGCGTGCCCGGTCTGTGGCGCCGTCGAGCACCCGGAGCCGGCCCGCCCGACCGACGACGCGGTAACCCCCGCTCAGGTGACCGCCGAGGAGACCCGGGTCGCGAGGCTGCGAGAGCTGGCCTCCGCCCGGGTCGACGAGCTGGCCATGGCCCGGGCCGAGGTGCGTGAGCTAGCGGCCAGAGCCGGCGGTCTCGGCGTCGAAAGAGCCACCCAGGCCGCCGAGACGGCGGCCGAGTTGTTGGCCGAGTCGGTGCAGGCAGAGACCGACGTCGCCGTGGGAACGGCCCGGCTCACAGAGCTGCGTGGGCGCGCGGCGTCGTTGACCGCGGCCCGTTCCGAGCTGGCCACCACCCTGGCCCGACTCGACCAGTCCGTCGCCGACCTCACGGCGCGCCTCGAACGAGAGCGCGCCGAGGTCGAAGCCGCCCGTGACGGGCACCCGAGCGTGGCCGGCCGTCGCTCCACGCTCAGCGGGGCGGCATCCGGCATCGACCACCTCATCGACGCTCTCGGAGTCCGCGACACCGCTCGCGCCGCCGTGGCCGAAGACGAGATGGCCCGTGACTCCGACCTCGCTGCGGCCGGGTTCGAGAGCGTCGCCGAGTGGCTGGCGGCCGACCGCAGCCAGGAGTGGATCCAGGCCCAGCAGCGCGAGATCGAGCAGTTCGAGACCGCGTGCACCCAGGTCAAGGCCGGGCTCTCCGGGCCCGAGCTCGCCGACGTGCAGCTCGACGCCCTGTTCGATGACATCGCACAGCTGGAGTCGCTCGAGAAGGCCAGCAAGAAGGACATGGAAGCCGCGAGCAACGAGCACGGGAGCCTGCGTGACCAGCTGAGCAGGGCCAGGAAGCGCGTGCTCGAGGTCTCCGAGGCGCTGGGCCGCAACGCCGAGGTCATCGCCGCGACCGCCGACGCCGTTCGGGTCGGCCAGCTCGTGGCCGGCGGCGGCGAGAACCAGCTGCGCCTCGACCTGGCCAACTACGTGCTCATCCGGCGCTTCGCCGAGGTGCTGTCGGCGGCGAACACCGAGCTGGCCCGGTTCTCCGGCGGGCGGTACACCCTCGAGCACTGGGGCGCCCGCAAGGGCAACCTCAAGTCGGGTCTCGGGGTGAGAGTTCACGACATGCAGACCAACCAGGTGCGCGACGTGGGCACGCTGTCGGGCGGTGAGACCTTCTACGTCTCGCTTTCGCTGGCGTTGGCGCTCGCCGAGGTGGTGCGCTCCGAGTCGGGCGGCGTCGACCTCGGCACCCTCTTCGTCGACGAGGGGTTCGGCACCCTCGACCCCGACGTGCTCGACGACGTCATGCACACCCTCGAGGGTCTGCGGGCGGGCGGGCGCACCGTCGGCATCGTCAGCCACGTCACCGAGCTGAAGTCGAGGGTCTCAGACCGCATCGAGGTCATCGTGCGTCCTGACCACACCTCAACCCTGCGGGTCACCGCCTGACCGGCGCGCAGTGACGGCGCCGCGAACGACGGCGTCTCAACGGTGCATAGTCAGCGGTATGAACCTCCCCTTTCCCGAGCCGACCGGTGCGGCCTCGTCTCGCTCAGAAGTGCTCGGCCGCTACCTCGAGTACTTCCGCGACCAGGTCGTCAGCAAGCTCGAGGGCATCCCGGAGGGCCGGCTGCGGAGCAGCCTGTTGCCGTCAGGCTGGACCCCCCTCGAGCTGCTCAAGCATCTGACCCATGTCGAGCAGCGTTGGCTCGAATGGGGTTTCGAAGGGCGCACGGTCGCCGACCCGTGGGCCGACCACCGCGACGGCCGCTGGTACGTGTCCGACGACGAGACACTGGCTTCCCTGCTGGCGGCTTTCCGGGCGCAGGCCGGGCGAAGCGACGCGGTGGTGGCCGCGCACGGGCTCGAGCACGTCGGTGAGCCTGGGGAGCGTTGGAACGGTGAGCCGCCCGCCACGCTCGAGCGCGTGCTGCTGCACCTGCTGCAGGAGTACGCCAGGCACGTCGGCCACCTCGACATCGTTGCTGAGCTGAGCGGCGGACCTGTCGGCGAGTGACCGCCACCAGCGGATGAAGGCCGGCTCGCCACGCTCCGCTCGCAGGCGCGAGACCTCGCACTAGGCTCCAGAGATGAGCGTCGTCGCAAGCGTGTTCGTCGGTCTGGCCGCCTTGCTCCACGTCTACATCTTCCTGATGGAGAGCCTGTGGTGGACCCACCCCGACACCTGGAAACGGTTCGGGATCGCCGACCAGGCCGCGGCCGAGACCACCCGACCGATGGCGTACAACTAGGGCTTCTACAACCTGTTTCTCGGCGTCGGCGCGGCGCTCGGTCTGGTGCTCGGGTTCACCGGGCACGCGAGCAGCGGCAAGGCCCTGGTGCTCTTCTCCACCGCCTCCATGTGGCTCGCGGCCTCGGTGCTCGTCACGAGCGGCCGACGCTACCTGCGGGCCGCGCTCACCCAGGGCACCCTGCCGTTCGTCGGGTTCGTGCTCTTCCTGTTCGTCTGACCCTGCCTTCCCTGACCTCGTCGGGTCAGCACGCGCTCGCGGCCCCTCACGAAGCCCTGGGGCGGGCCGACCGGTCGCGGTGCGTTGTGGTCGCGAGCACGATCACGCCGAAACCGACGACGGCCGCGGCGGCCGCCAGGGTGGGATAGCCGTACCCGCCCACGACGACGCCGGCGAGCGCTCCCCCACCGGCACCCGCTAGGCCCATCGTCACTTCTGAAAGGCCTTGCACTGCAGGCCGTTCGGAGGCAGTGACGGATGCCGTCAGCAGCGTCGAGCCCGATACCAGGGTGCATGACCAGCCCACCCCGAGCAGCACCAGCGCCACCAGGAGCAGCCCGGACCATCCGGTGTGAGCCCGCGAGGCGAGTAGGCCGGCGATCGTCAGAATGAGCCCGCCGGTTGCGGCGACGGGGCGTCCGCCCCACCGGTCGACCGCCATCCCGACGAGCGGGGAGAAGGCGTACATACCGAGGATGTGCATCGAGATGACGAACCCGATCACCTCGAGCTCGGCGTTGCCGTGGCTCATCTGCAGCGGCGTCATCACCATGACGCTGACCATGACCAGGTGCCCGAGCGCGACGGTGATCATGCCCAGCCGGGCCATCGGGTTGGCGCGCACGACACGCAGCCCACGCGACAGCGATCCATCGTGCTCGTCGGCGTGTTCGGCAGCCTCGCCGTGCGGTGCCGAGTCGGGCTCTACGACGCCCACCGGGTCGGCTGGCTCGAACACGGCCGTTCCGGTCACCTTGCCCGAGTGGTCGGGATGCCGCTCTGCTGCCGCCGCGCGACCAGCTCGCTCGAGCGCCCGCGAGGTGAGCAGCGGGTCTGGCCGGAGCAGCCGGTTGATCACGATCCAGGCCAGCAGGAAGCCGGCCAGAGAAAAGACGAACGACCCCGCGAGGTCGGGCAGCCCGACAGCTTGGGCGAACGCCTTACCGGGGCCGACGAGGTTGGGCCCGATCACCGAGCCGATCGTCGTGGCCCAGACAACGATCGAGAGGTCGCGTCCACGGCGCGCCGGAAGCGCAAGGTCGGCGGCGGCGTAGCGGGCCTGGCCGTTGGCACTCGTGCCGCCGCCGAACAGCAACATGCCGACGAGCATCAGTGGGAACGAGTCGGCGACAGCGGCCGACACCACGATCGCCGCCCCGACGAAGGCGAGCAGGTAGCCGAGCTGCAACCCCGGCCGACGCCCTTTGGCGGCCATCACCCGGGCGACGGGGATGGCGATGAGCGCACCCCCGAGCACCTGGAAGGTGGTGCCTAGGCCGGCGAGCGCGTCGGAGCCGGACAGCTGCTGGGCGAGCAGCGCGCCGACGGCGATGCCGCTGGCCATGCCCAGCCCGCTCAGCACCTGCGAGAGAACCAGGGTGCGGATGGCGCCCGACTGCAGCGCCGCCCGGTCGGCCTCGACGTGCGTTCCGACGCGGTTCGCCTGAGTGACCATCAGAGGTGTCGTCGAGAGGTGATCACACGGAAGCGGTTCGCGACGAAGGCCGCGTCGGTGTAGGCAGCGTTGGCGGCCGGGTTCGCGCCGGTGCCGTGCAGGTCGGAGAAGGCCGCCGTCTGGTTGACGAAGACCGGCCCGGTGAGGTTCTCAGACAGGGCGACTCCGCCCTCGGCGGCCGCATCCCGAGCGGCCTCGAGTACCGACTCGCTGGTGGAGTAGACCGCAGCCGTCATGGCCCCGTGCTCATGAACGGTGTCGGCGAGCTGGGCCAGCGACTGATCGGTGCCGCTCGTGCGGATGAGGAAGCCGACCGGCCCGAAGCACTCCTGCGTATATAGGTCTTCACGGGCCGCGTCGATCGCCACCAGACCGGGTGCCCGCACGACGGCATCCGGCCAGGCGGGGTGGGTGACGCGGCGCGAGTCGAGCACGACCCGGCCCTCGCCCTCGGCGGCCAGGGCGGCGAGCGAGTCGGCGTTGTCGCGCACCTGTGCATTGACCGTGGCGCCGAGCAGCTCGACCGCCTTGGCGTCGTCGCCGGTGAGGCGCGCGATCGCCGCGGCCAGCCGGTCACCGAACTCATCGAAGCTGAGGTGACCCTCGTTGGTGTCGACCCCGACCGCGGGCACGTAGAGGTTCTGCGGCGCCGTGCACATCTGGCCCGAGTAGAGCGTCAGCGAGAAGGCGAGGTTGCCGAGCGTGCCCCGCAGATCGTCGGTGGAGTCGATCACGACGGTGTTGAGGCCCGCCTTCTCGGTGTAGACGAGCGTGCCGTTGGCGGCCGCCGACTGCTCGAGCCACGCCCCGAACGTCGGGCCACCGGTGTAGTCGATGATGGCGATCTCGTCACGCTCGGCGAGGGTCTTGGCCAGCCCCTGGCCGTCCCCCTCGGCGGCCAGCTGCACCAGTGCCGGGTCGAACCCGGCCTCGGTCAGCACCTCGCGCGCCACCTCGACCGTAACCGCGAGCGGCAGCACGGCGCGCGGGTGGGGCTTGACGACCACAGCGTTGCCCGTGACGAGAGAGGCAAACAGGCCGGGATAGGCGTTCCAGGTCGGGAAGGTGTTGCATCCGATCACGAGGGCGACGCCGCGCGGCACGATGCGGTAGTCCTTCTGCATGCGGATCGGCTGCTCGCGGGCCGGCTTCTCCCAGACGACGGATGCCGGAAACCGCTCCTGCTCGACGAGGCCGGCGACGATCGCCTCGATGGCGCGGTCCTGCGCGTGCGGGCCACCGGCCTGGAACGCCATGACGAAGGGCTGACCCGAGGTGTGCATCATTGCGTTCGCCATCTCGAAGCTGCGCCGGTTGATGCGGTCGACGATCTCGACACACACAGCCGCCCGCACCTGGGCCCCCGCGTCGCGCCAGGCGGGCATGGCGGCGCGGGCCGCCGCGAGACCGGCTTCCAGGTCGAGCACCGGGTAGGCCACCTCGAGAGCAGGGCCATACGGCGAGATTTCACTGCCGACGAACGAACCGTCGCTCGGCTGGCTCGACAGGGCGCTGAACGGCTGGTTCAGGTGTGCCTCATGGGCGGCCAGCCCGTCAGCGGCGGCCGCCTCGCCGTACACCCGTGGGCTCGGCGACTCGGGGTAGCGCGAGAACCACGAGCGGGCCGCGAGCGCCGCCCGTGCCTCTTCGAGCAGGCCACTGTGGGCGGCGAGAAGAGGGTGCTCGGGCAGGTGATGGTCGGGCGCCGGTGCAGTCACCCCACCGATGCTAGACGGGACCCTCAGGCGAGACGAAACGGCGGGCGATCGGCCGCACGGCGTCGACGAGGTCGTGCTGGGCCTCGGCAAAGGCCCGCAAGGTGCTCGCGCCGCGTGCCACGAGCCCTCTCAGCTGTTCGCGCGGCTGAAGCCACTGCGGCGCCGTCGCGCGCACCAGCCGCTGGTCGGCAGACAGCGCGTCGTTCGCCACCTCGGGGCGAGCCCAGGTCATCCGGCGCTGATCAAGGGGCTGGCCGGGTTCCGCCACCGCGAGCGGCCGGATGCGGTCCGACGCCGAAGCCCGCGGCCGTTCCGGTTCACCACGTCGACCAGGCCGGCCCACGCCTGCGCGGCGATGCCGTCTCGCGACCTTCCGTTCGAAGGTGGGGGGCCACGGGGGCAGGATGGGCGTCATGGACACCGACGCCACAGACGGCACCGACGCCACAGACAGGGGCGAGCCCAGCGGCACGCCCGACTCCGCCGACGTCGTCTCCGCGCTGGGGCGGGTCGGCGTGATCGGCAGTGGGGCGATGGGGATCGGGATCGCCCAGGTCGCGGCGACGGCCGGGCACCCGGTCACTCTGGTCGACCGCGACGCCGCCGTGGTCGAGGCAGCCAGGGCGCGACTGGGAGACATCCTGGCGCGACTGGTCACCAAGGGTCGGGTCACCGATGCCGAGCGGGCTGACATCCTCGCGCGCATCGGCGCCGTCGAGACCATCGCCGAGCTGCCCGAGTGCTCGCTCGTCATCGAGGCGGTGCCCGAGAGCCTCGAGCTCAAGCGGGAGGTGTTCGCCGAGCTTGCCGAGCACCAACCGGCGACCACGCTGCTGGCGACCAACACCTCGAGCATTGACATCGGCGCCATCGCCGACGACGTGACCGAGCCAGAACGGGTGCTCGGCCTGCACTTCTTCAACCCGCCGCCGTTGATGCGCCTGGTCGAGGTGGTTCACACGCCACAGACGTCACGGGCCTACGTCGACCACGCGGCCGCGCTCCTGCAGACCTGGGGCAAGACGCCGGTGCGGTGCGCCTCGACCCCCGGGTTCATCGTGAACCGGGTCGCACGACCCTTCTACGGTGAGGCGCAGCGGCTCGTCGAGACGGGCGTGGCCGATCCCGCCACCATCGACGCCATCCTGCGCGAACGTGGCGGCTTTCCGATGGGCCCGTTCGAGCTGACCGACTTCATCGGGCAGGACGTCAACCTTGCCGTCGGCATCTCGGTCTGGGAGCAGACCGAACACGACGAACGTTATGCCCCGACACAGTTCCAGCAGCAGCTCGTGGCCCAGGGGCGACTTGGGCGCAAGTCGGGGCACGGCGTCTACCCGTATGCCGCTGACGGTACGGTCGAGCGCCCCGACCCGGACGCTGCGCTGGCCGACCGGCTCGTCGGCGGGCCGATCGAGACCGATCCGCTGGCCCGGACGCTCGCCATGCTCGTCAACGAGGCAGTCGACCTCGTGCATCGCGGTGAGGCCGGCGCCGACGACGTCGACACGGCGATGGTGCTCGGGATGCGGCATCCGAAGGGGCCGATCGCGTGGGGCCGCGAGATCGGGTTCTCGGTCGTGGCCGACCAGATCAGGGCTCTCGACGCCGCCTTGCCGGGGTGCCGCTACCGACCGAGCCCTGCACTCACCGACGGGAGCCTGACGTGAGCGAGATCTCCGATCCCGACGCGCAGACCGGTGAGACCGATGCCGGCCTCGAGTTTGCCCGGCAGATGTGGGTCGACGACGCCGCGTCCCGCAGTCTCGGCATGGAGGCGACCGTGCTCGAACCGGACCACGCCGTGGTGCGCATGGCGATCCGAGACGACATGGTCAACGGGCACGCGATGTGTCATGGCGGGTTGATCTTCACCCTCGCCGACTCGTGCTTTGCCTTGGCCTGCAACTCGCGAGGGCGGCTCACCGTGGCGGCCGGCGCCGACATCGCCTTCACCGCTCCCGCGCGCCTCGGCGACGTGCTCGTGGCCGAGGCCAGAACCCGTGGCTCGTACGGGCGCAGTGGACTGACCGACGTCACGGTCAAGCGCGAGTCGGACGGGCAGATCGTGGCGGAGTTCCGCGGTCGCAGCCGCAGCCCCAAGCGATCCTGACCGACCACGTCAGAAGGGCAGCTCGCGCTGTCTGCGGAGGTCACTGACCCCTTGGACCGAGCACGAGCTGCCCTTCGACCGTTGACCGATGTCAGCGCGCGGCGCGTCGCGTTCCGCTGCGGGTTCCGGCCGAGAAGGATGCCGCACTGCCGCCCGAGCTGGTCGAGTAGACCGTCGGCGAACCGCCGCGGCGACCGGCCCCACCGCTGCGGGCTGGGGCGCCCTGGCCTTCCGAGCCCTGTCCTGACCGGCCACGACCGCCCGAGCGCGTGCCTCTGGCGCCGCCACCCTGAGACGGGGAGCCCTGGCGCGCCGCACCGGCGCTCGCGCCACGGCTGCGCCCGCGACCCGAACCGGCCTGGGCGTTGCCACCGCTGCGCTGGCCGCGCCCGCGGCCTGAGCCGCTACCGGACGACGTCGGCGCCTCCTCGCGCACGAGCCCGCCGGCGTACGACCGCTCTCCGGGAGCGAGCGAGGTGAGCAGCGGGTGACCGAGCTGCACGCGGGTCGTCGTCGGCTTGATGCCGGCCTTGCGAGTGAGGTCTCGCACGTCGCGAGCCTGCTCGTCGAGCATCATCGTCACGACGATGCCGTCGTTGCCGGCGCGGGCCGTACGGCCTGAGCGGTGCAGGTAGGCCTTGTGCTCGACGGGCGGGTCGGCGTGGATGACGAGCGCTACGTCGTCGACGTGGATACCGCGGGCGGCAATGTCGGTGGCGACGAGGGTCTGAGCCCGGCCGGTCTGGAAGTCGTCCATGTTCCGCGTGCGCGCACCCTGGCTGAGGTTGCCGTGCAGCTCGACGGCCGGAACTCCCGACGCGTTGAGCTGCTTGGTCAGCTTCTTGGCTCGATGCTTGGTGCGGGTGAAGACGATCTTGCGACCCGGCGCCGCGGTGAGGTCGAGGATGACGGGCAGGTGCGCGTCACTGCTGACGTGGAGCACGTGGTGGCTCATGGTCGAGATCGGCGACTGAGCCGAATCAGCCTCGTGCGTCATGGGGTTGGTCAGGTAGCGCTTCACGAGCACGTTGATGGCGCCGTCGAGAGTGGCGGAGAACAGCATCCGCTGGCCGTCACGCGGGGTCTTGTCCATGATGCGCTTGACGCCAGGCAGGAAGCCGAGGTCAGCCATGTGGTCGGCCTCGTCGAGAATCGTGACCTCGATCGCGTCGAGCATCACATGACCCTGCTGCATGAGGTCTTCGAGCCGGCCGGGGCAGGCGACGATGACGTCGACGCCTGCGCGCAGGCCGTTCACCTGGGGGTTCTGGCCGACGCCCCCGAAGATGGTGAGCGAGTTCAGGCCGAAGGCCTTGGCGAGCGGGGCCATCGCGGTGTCGATCTGCGTCACGAGCTCGCGCGTCGGGGCGAGGATCAGGGCGCGGGGTCGTCGCGCCTGACGTGTGCGACCCGACTGCGACAGGCGGGTCAACAGCGGCAGCAGGAAGGCGTAGGTCTTGCCCGAGCCGGTACGGCCGCGGCCGAGCACGTCGCGGCCGACGAGCGAGTCGGGAAGGGTCGCGGCCTGGATCGGTGTCGGCGTGGTGATGCCGAGTCCGTCGAGGACCGTGACGAGAGGGGTGGGCACGCCGATGGCGGCGAAGGACGTGTCGGTAGACACAGGTAGGTACTCCGAAAAGTTGAAGATGGTCGTTCTGCCCGGCGCAACCCGTTCGTCAATGGACGTGGTCGCGGCGCAAGAGCGAATCGACTGGGCCGGCAGTCGCCTGGCCTGGAAGAGCGGCCCGAGGCAGAACTGGGCGAGCCACTGAACTGATCCTAGCCGACTCGACCGCCGGGTCCGACCACCGGGGGTCACCCCGCAGGTCCGAATCACTCACCAGTGGCCAAAACGACACTTCCGCGCAGCGAGCGGGGCCGCGACAGAAGCCAGTTCCCGCAAATGGGGTGCAGGAGCCGGCCGGGAACCCTACCCTGATCGGATCGTCGTCGCACGGCGACGAGAGGCAATGGGGCCTCGCAGGGCCGCTGTGCCTCCCCTCTGGGTGTGAGGATCACAGAAGATGGGGAAATCTCGCATGCTCACGGCCGTCGTCACGGCGGCCGCGCTCACCACTCTCGGACTTGTGTCAGCGCCGAGCGCTTCGGCGTCGCAGAGTCACACCGGCCAGCACTGGCGGGGCCATACCCTCACCACCGAGGTGCTGGCCCCGTTCCAGCTCGCGGTGAGCAGCAAGGGCGTCTACATCGCCGACGGCTTCAAGAACAACCTCAGCCTGCTGAAGAAGAACGGCAAGCTGAGCCTCGTCGCTCAGGGCGCTGGCAGTGAGGTGGCCGGGGTCGACGTCAGCCGAAACGGCCGGTCCATCGCGTGGACGAGTACGACCTTTCCGATGGGTCCCGGCGAGCAGGTCGAGAGCTCACTGACCATCCGCACGCAGGGCAAGAAGGATGTCGTCGCCGACCTCGCCAAGTACGAGCGCACCCGCAACCCCGACCGGCATGTCACCTACGGGGCCATCGCCGGCAGCAACGCCTGTGCCGACGCGGCGTTCGCGCAGATATCCGGCGGCCCCGCCCGTTACCAGGGCCTGGTCGACTCCCACCCCTATGCCGTCGCAGCCTGGGGTGACAGCTGGATCGTCGCTGACGCCGCCGGCAACGACCTGCTCAAGGTCGACGCCATGGGCAGGGTCTCGACGCTCGCGGTGATGCCCCGCCAGCCGGTCAAGATCACCAAGACGATGGCCGCGGCGCTGGGCGCCCCTGACTGCGTCGTGGGGGTCACCTACGCGTTCGAGTCGGTTCCGACCGATGTCGAGGTCGACTACCGGGGCAACCTCGTCGTATCAACCCTGCCGGGTGGCCCTGAGGACCCCAGCCTCGGCGCGCGCGGCTCCGTCTACACGGTCAACGCCCGCACGGGCAGCGCCCACCGGCTCGCGACGGGCTTCCTCGGAGCCACCAACGTCGCGATCGGCCCCGACGGGGTCTACGTCGCCGAGCTCTTCGCCGGCAAGGTGACCAAGGTGAAGTGGAACGGCACGAAGAAGACGTTCGCGAAGGTCGCGAACGCTCTCTCGCTCGAGGTGCGTGGCGGCTGGCTCTACGCCGGCACCCTCGGTGACATCGACATGGAGACCGGTCAGGTCAACGGCCCGGGCACGGTTCAGCGTTTCTGGATCCTGTAACCGAGCGAGCACAGCACGTACGTGGGCCGGCCCAGCGGGATGCCGTTGGGCCGGCTTCTCGCTGTCCGGCGCGGCCGGGTCAGGTTCTCGGTTGCCTAACGGTTTTCGCTCAACGGGGTCGTCAACCAGCAAACGGTGGCAGGATCGCAAACCTGTCGGCGCATCGTCGCGTCGGCCCCTGTCTGCAAACGAACGAAGCTCGGAAGGACCACCCTCTCATGCGTCGCATGTCCCTCATCGCCGTCACCGGCGTCGTCGCCATCGGTCTCACTCTCTCGGCGTGCGGCTCCGACTCCCTCTCGACCTCCCCTGGGGCCGGAAACACGCCGGCGGCCGGCGACACGGCAGCCGCGGGTAGCGGTGTCGACGCAGCCTTGGCCGCCAAGGTGCCGGCCGCCCTCAAGGCCAAGGGGGTCATCAACGTCGGCACCGACCCGACCTACGCCCCCAGCGAGATCCTCGGCTCCGACGGCAAGACCGTCGAGGGGTTCGACGTCGACGTGTTCAACGCCGTGGCCGCCAAGCTCGGGCTGAAGACCACCTACCAGCCGGCCGACTTCGGCACCATCATCCTCGGGGTCAACGGTGGCAAGTACGACGTCGGTGTCTCGAGCTTCACCATCAACGACGAGCGCAAGAAGGAGGTCAACATGGTCAGCTACTACAGCGCCGGCACCCAGTGGGTCGTGGCCAAGGGCAACCCCGACAAGGTCTCCATCGACGACGTCTGCGGCAAGAGCATCGGCGTGCAGAAGGACACGGTGCAGGTCGATGACCTCAAGGCACGCAGCAAGAAGTGCACCGACGCCGGCAAGGCGGCCATCAACCCGATCGTGCAGAAGGGCCAGGACCAGGTCACCGCCGACCTCGTCAGCGGCAAGACCGTGGCGATGCTCGCCGACTCACCGGTGGGCCTCTACGCCGTGAAGAAGACGGGCAAGCTCGAGGCTCTCGGTGACATCTACGACTCGGCGCCCTACGGCTACGTCGTGCCCAAGAAGGACACCGCCCTCGCCGATCTGCTGGCCGACGCTCTCAAGGCGGCCAAGGCCGACGGCAGCTACGAGGCCGCCCTGAAGAAATGGTCCGTGGAGGCAGGCGGGATCGACGACTTCGCCGTCAACCCCTGATCCCGCCGATGAGCCAGACACCGACCGCAGCGCCGGTCGACACCTCCGACCGGCCGGGAGTCATCGACGCCCGGCCGGTGCGCCACCCCGGGCGCTGGGTCGCCCTGCTGGTCATCTTGGTGCTCATCGCCATGATGGTCAGCTCGTTCGTGACCAACGAGCGCTGGGGCTTCGGTGACGCGCTCACGATCATGAACCAGACCCCTGTTCTCGAGGGCCTCTGGAAGGGCACGATCGTCGGCACGGTGGGCGCCATGGTCATCGGCGTCTTCGGCGGGGTGCTCATCGCCGTGCTGCGCCTCTCCGAGAACCCGGTGCTGCGCTTCGTGTCGTTCGCCTACACCTGGTTCTTCCGCGGCATCCCCCGTCTCGTACTGCTCGCGATGATCGGCAGCGGGGTCGGCTACCTCTACAACAAGATCGACTTCGGCTTTCCCTTCGGGCAGCAGTTCGCCTCCTTTCTGGGCCTCTCGAGCGACTTCACCTTCTTCACCCTGAACGTCAACCAGTTCTCGAGCACGCTGCTCGCCGGCATCATCGGGCTCGGGCTGTCGGAGGCCGCGTACATGGCCGAGATCGCCCGGGCCGGCATCCTCTCGGTCGACACGGGTCAGAACGAAGCAGCCGCCGCCCTCGGCATGAGCCGTGGCAAGGCGATGCGCCGCATCGTGCTGCCGCAGGCCATGCGCGTCATCGTGCCGCCCACCGGCAACGAGACGATCGCGATGGTCAAGGACACCTCGCTGCTCTCGGCCATCCCGGTCATCACCGAGCTCTTCTACCAGACGAGCGCCATCGGCAACCGCACGCTGCTCATCATGCCGGCCTTCGTCGCGGTGTCGGCCTGGTACCTCATCGTCGGCTCCGTGCTGATGGTCGGGCAGTACTTCCTCGAGCGTCGCTTCGGTCGTGGTTTTGGCACCGGTGCACCCAACCGACGATTCATGCGGCCGGCCGGGGCGGGAGGCGCGTGATGAGCGAGACGAGCCCAGCGGCATCCACCGACTCGAATGATCGCTCGCGCAGCGGTGCTGAGGCACCTCTCGTGCGAGCGGTCAACGTGCTCAAGAGCTTCCATGGCGTCGAGGTGCTCAAGGGCATCGACCTCGACGTGCACCGTGGCGAGGTCGTCTGCCTGCTCGGGCCGTCGGGGTCGGGCAAGACGACCTTTCTGCGCTGCATCAACCAGCTCGAGTCGATCGACGGCGGCCGCATCTGGGTCGACGGTGACCTGATGGGCTTTCGCGACAAGGGGGGCCAGCTGCACCACCTCACCGACAAGGAGGTGGCTTCCCAGCGTCGCGAGATCGGGATGGTGTTCCAGCGCTTCAACCTCTTCCCGCACATGACCGCGCTCGAGAACGTCGCCGAGGCACCGGTGCAGGTCAAGGGCATGAAGAAGAAGCAGGCCCGTGCCCGGGCCGTCGAGCTGCTCGAGCAGGTGGGGCTGGGTGACAAGCCGACGTCCTACCCTGGGCAGCTCTCCGGCGGTCAGCAGCAGCGGGTCGCCATCGCGCGAGCGCTGGCGATGGACCCGAAGCTGATGCTGTTCGACGAGCCGACCTCCGCCCTCGACCCCGAGCTCGTCGGCGAGGTGCTGCGGGTCATGCGCGACCTGGCCAAGGCGGGCATGACCATGATCGTGGTCACGCACGAGATGAGCTTCGCCCGCGAGGTGGCCGACCACGTCATCTTCATGGACGGCGGGGTTGTGGTCGAGCAGGGCAAGCCCAAGGACGTCATCGGCAACCCCCAGCACGAGCGCACCCGGTCGTTCCTACGTCGGATGCGCTCGGATGAACAGCACGAGCAGCAGTCGGAGACCGAGGCGGTCGACCCGGCTGCCTCGGCTTCTTCCTGATCTCCCCACCCGTTCCGCCTGCCCACTTCGAGCCCGAGGGCGGGCGGAACGGGTCGAGTGGCCACCAGACCTGGGGTGGCGGGCAGAATGGTCGGCATGACGACGGAGTCTCACGCGCCTGCTTCTGACCTGCCCGACCACGAGATCCCCACCATCGAGGTGGGTGACCTGCGAGAGCTGCAGCTCGAGCGGCTGCGCAGCACCGCGCGTCTGGTCTACGAGCTGGTCCCGCACTACCGGGCCGCCTTCGACGCCGTCGGCTTTCACCCGGACCAGGTCGAGTCACTCGAAGACATCCGGCGGATGCCGTTCACCACCAAGGCCGACCTGCGGGCCAACTACCCGTTCGGCATGTTCGCCGTGCCGCGCGAGCAGGTGGTTCGGGTGCACGCCAGCTCGGGCACGACGGGCCGCCCGACGGTGGTCGGCTACACGGCATCCGACATCGACACGTGGGCCAACCTGATGGCCCGTTCGATCCGCCTCGCCGGTGGCCGCCCCGGCGACATCGTGCACGTGGCCTACGGCTACGGCCTGTTCACCGGCGGGCTCGGAGCGCACTACGGGGTCGAGCGTCTCGGTGCCACAGCGGTGCCCGTGAGCGGCGGCATGACCGAACGGCAGGTGCAGCTGATCACCGACTTCGAGCCGCGCGTGATCATGGTGACGCCGAGCTACTTCCTCAGCCTGCTCGACCAGATGGAGGCGGCCGGCATCGACCCGGCCACAACCAGCCTGCAGGTCGGCATCTTCGGGGCCGAGCCCTGGACCGAGGCGATGCGCCAGGAGATCGAGCGCCGCACCGGCATGGACGCCGTCGACATCTACGGCCTCTCGGAGGTGATGGGCCCCGGTGTCGCGCAGGAGGCCGCTACGACCAAGGACGGCCTGCACCTCTGGGAAGACCACTTCTACCCGGAGGTCATCGACCCCGTCACCGGAGAGGTGCTGCCCGACGGAGAGGTCGGCGAGCTGGTACTCACGTCGCTCACCAAGGAGGCGATGCCCGTGATCCGCTACCGCACCCGCGACCTGACCCGGTTGCTGCCGGGCACCGCCGTGCCGTCGATGCGGCGGATGGAGAAGATCACCGGCCGCACCGACGACATGATGATCGTTCGAGGCGTCAACGTGTTCCCGACCCAGATCGAGGAGTTCGTGCTGGCCGAGCCGCGCCTGTCGCCCTACTTCCAGTGCGTGCTCAGCCAGCCGGGTCGGATGACCCAGCTGACGGTGCTGGTCGAGCCGCACCAGCGACTGGATGCCGCCGAGTCGGGCGCCATCGCCCGCGAGCTCGAGCGCTCCATCAAGACCCACATCGGCAGCTCGTGCCGGGTGGAGGTGCGCGACCCAGGAACCATCGAACGCTCCATCGGCAAGGCCCGCCGCATCGTCGACGAGCGCCCCAAACCCTGACCCACCGCCGGCCCCCCTCCCCCCACAACACACCGAGTGTGTTGGGGCCCGGCGCGTGTCACCGGTGGCTGACGGTGACTTGAACGGCATCCGGCACGAAGCCGACACTGCGGTAGAGCCGCCCCGCGGGGTTGGTCGACTCGGTGACGATGACCCAGGCGCTGGCACCGCGTTCAGCCGCCCACCGTGCCGCGAGCCCGAGCAGGTGGCCGGCCAGACCGCGCCGGCGGTGCTCCGCGTCGGTTCCGACGGCCTGGAAGCGGGCCAGCTCGTCGCACCGCACGATGCCGAGGGATGCCGCGAGCGTGCCTTGCGCGTCGAACGCGCCGAACCAGCGGGCGACGCCGCCCTCCACCATGCGTCGACGGCCCCGGTTCTGGTCGCGCAGGAACCTCTCGTAGCCGACGGGCTCCTGCGCGCCGGTGCGAGCGTTGTCGGCGATGTCGAGCGCGACCAGCACCTCCCAGTCGGCGGCGGTCGTGAACGGGCGCGCCAAGTATCCGTCGGCCAGCGGCCGCTGCTCAGGCAGGGTCTGGGTGAACAGCACCTCGTTGGTGTCGACCACGAGCCCGGTGCCCTCCCAGCTGCCCTCGGCGGGCATCCGGGGAAGACCGATCGAGAGGTGCTCGGCGCCCGGGAACTCGGTGCGAAACACCTCGACCCACCGAGCCGCGTCGTCAGCGGCATCGACGTCGGTGACGAGCACGAAGTTGCCCCAGTGGAAGGTCGCGTTCTCGGAGCTGCTGACGATGATGTGGTCGAACCGGTGGTCGACGAGAGATCCGAGGTGCCCCAGCACGGCCAGGTCGGTCTGCCAGCCGCGCGTCAAGGCCATGCTGTCGAGGCTAGCCCAACACCATTCAGCCCCGGTTCGATCCGCGAGGCCCCGCCCGACCTCCAGGGGCGTTCCAGAACCGTCAGGCCTCGCGGGCCGTGGAGCGCAGGGCGTTGCGAACGAGGTCGATCGCGGCAGAGTCGTCCATCCCGGCCTCGCGGGCGAGCAAGGCGAACTTCGTGGCGAAGCTGGAGACGGCCACGTCGGCCTGGTGGTCGCCGGAAGCGACGGTGGTGCCGGCCCGGCGGCGGGTCTGCACGAGACCGGCCGCCTCGAGCTCCTTGTAGGCGCGGGCCACGGTGTTGACGGCGAGGCCGAGGTCGGCGGCCATCGCCCGCACCGTGGGGAGGCGGTCTCCAGGCAGCAGGCTGCCCGACCCGATCAGCCCGGCGATCTGAGCCCTGACCTGCTCGAACGGCGGCTCGGCCGCCTGCAGGTCAACCACGTTCCGCACGTCATGCATCACAGGTCCCTGCTTACGGCCGCTGTCGCCGCACTGGGTCGACGCGCCCACGAACCAGCGGTCATGAGCGGGCAGGAACGGCCAACGGTTGAGACCGAGGCACCGCTGGTGGGATGGAGATCACGACGCAGAGGGCGGCCACGAGAGCCCCAAGGCCCAGCACCGTCATCGCGAAACCGACGTTCTGCGTCCAGTCCCACGGGGCGTCGGGCGTCGGCGAGCCGCCCGCAACGTACGCGGACTGACGCAGGTGCTGGGTCAGCTCGTTCAGCTTCGGTCCGATCGTGAGGCACAGCCCGCCTGCGGTGACCAGCGAACCGGCCCCAGACCACCGCAGCACCCGGATGCGCGAGCCGAGGCGCAGGGCGCGGTCCAGCCGTGGGTCGTCGATGTGGGCCGGCCGTGCCTCGACGCGTCGCAGGGCCCACCACGTCGCGGCCGCCAGCAACGCGAGTGCGGCCAACGTGGGCCAGGTGAAGGCCCGGCCGGGATACGGAGCAGTGGTGACCGTGCTCTGGGCCCAGTGTCTCGAACCCGACACGCCGTCGGCCCCTGAGGTGGCATACCCGAGTCCGAGGGCACCGACGCTCAGGGCAAGACCGACGACGTAGGGCAGCATGATCCCACCCGCCTCGGTGCCTCGACGAATGGTCAAGGAGGCCGCGCGCTGCTCGCCCGCCGGCGTCGGAGCCCACCCTTCCGCCAGACCGCAGACACCTGCTCCGACGGCCGCGGCCAGGGCGGGAACGGCGGGGTGAAGCTGATCACCGTCGATGGAGCCCGTCAGCAATCGGTCGGCAACGAGATAGCTGACCACGGTGGCCAGAACCGCCGTGCGCCGTAAACGGGCGGCCCGACGGTCGAGAGTCGGCGCTGCCCACCCGCGAGCGAGCGCCGTGATGGCGAGGATCAAACCCACCGGCCCGAGAAACCACAACACCACCCGCGAGTCCACGCTGCACCTCCTCCGCCGGTCTCAATGACTTAACTCCTTGCGACAATAGCGGTGAGCGGCATCACGGGCAAGGCCCCGGAACCTGGTCATTAGCCTTCTACGACGCGTCGTAGTATTGCGGGGTCATGTAGTTTCCGAGCCTGCCGGGGAGAGCCCGTGGACGCCACCGATCTCGCGAGATGGCAGTTCGCCATCGTCACGCTCTACCACTTTCTGTTCGTGCCGATCACGATCGGACTGTCGTTCGTGGTCGCCGTGTTCCACACGCAGTGGGTACGCACGCACAACCCCGACTGGATGCGCCTGGCCAAGTTCTTCGGCAAGCTCTTCACCA
>JBBSTU010000067.1:0-18199 GCA_038235595.1 Actinomycetales bacterium
CCGTGCGCCGACTGCCCAACCCGCTCGACACCGACGCCCTGCTCGGCGCCGGCGTCGTGCAGGTGCAGACGGTCTTCCTCGGGGGAGCCGTCGCGGCCCTGCTCGGCGGCGTGGTTGCACTCACCCTCGGTTCCAGGCGGGACGCCGCGGGGTCCGAGTCGGTCGTCGTGTCGCTCTGACGCCGAGACGGTCCGTTCACCTCTGACGGGCCCGTGTCGCGTCAGGGCATCGCCTGGGCCGGGGTTCCCGACAGGGTGCGCTCCATGATCTTTCGCCAGATCGGGGCCGCGAAGCAGGCGCCGGTCATCGCCGTGCACGACTTGCCCTGCATCGACACGTTGAACATCGGCCTCGTCGCATCGGTGGGGTTGCCAACCCAGACCGCCGTGGTCAGCCCCGGGGTGTAGCCCACGAACCACGACTGAGAGTTGCCGTTCGACGTGCCCGTCTTGCCGGCCGATACCCGGCCGGGCAGCTGGTTGAGCTGGCCGGAACCGTGCGTCATGTTGTACTCGAGATACTGCGTCGCCTGGGACACGGCGGAGGGGTCCGCCACCTGCTTGCAGGACGGCTTCGGGGCCCAGAGGCTCTTGCCCCCGACGCTGATGTCGGTCACGGGGTAGGTCTGGCACAGGGTGCCGTCAGCGGCCAGACCGGCGTAGGCGTTGGCCATCGTCTGGGGTGAGACCTCCTGCGCGCCAAGGATGATCTGAGGCGGGTAGGTACCCAGCGGAGCGCCGTTGGAGGCGTGGATGCCGAAGGCCACCATGGTGTCGCGGATGGCGCAGACCCCGATCTGCTTGGCCAGCGCCACAAAGGCCGTGTTGGTCGACTTCGCGGTCGCCGTCTTCAACGAGATCGTTCCGCCGCCCCAGGCCTCGTCGTTGAGCACCTCCCAGTTGCGGGAGAGCCCGCAGGGCTGCGGGAAGTCGCTCGGGGTGTAGGTGGCCGCGTGCTGTGGGGTCGCCCCGATGCCCGTCACGGTGGCGTCGGTGCCAAGACCCTGGGCCATAGCCGTCACGAGAGAGAAGGCCTTGGCGGTCGAGCCGAACTGAAACCCGCCGGACCCGCCGTAGCGCTGGTCGAGGGCGTAGTCGACGGCGGTTCCGCCCGAGCCCGTCGTCAGCCCGAAGCTGGTGTTCTGGCCGAAGGCGAGCACCTTGCCGGTGCCCGGCGCGGTCACGTAGGCCGCCGCGGCAACGCCCAGGTGGTTGTGGTCGGGGGCGACGTCGCGGATCGACCGGTCCACGTTCTGCTGCACCTGCGGGTCCAGGGTGGTGTGGATCGTGAGCCCGCCGGAGTAGATGCGCGTCCGCCGGGTCGCCACGGTCGCTCCGAGGGCCGGCTGTTCCTCGAGCCACCGAATGACGAAGGTGCAGAAGTAGGGGTACTTCGACGCGGCGCACGTGCTCGTGGGGTTGGTGACGTGCATGTCGGCGCTCATGGGGCGGGCCTTGGCGGCCTCCAGCGCGGCGGTGGTGATGGTTCCCAGCTCGTGCATCCGGTCGAGAACGACGTTGCGTCGCGCGGTCGCGGCGGCGGGGTGGTGGACCGGGTCGGTGAGGCTCGGGCTCTGGACGAGGCCGGCGAGGGTGGCGGCCTCGGTGAGGTTGAGGGCGGAGGCGTGCACGCCGAAGTAGTGCAGCGACGCGGCCTCCACGCCGTAGGCCTGGTCGCCGTAGTAGGCGAGGTTGAGGTAGCCCTGCAGGATCTGGTCCTTGCTCCACTCGCGACCGAGCGCCACGGCGTACCGCAGCTCGATGATCTTGCGCAGCACGGACTTGGTGGTGGCCGCCTGGGCGGCGCTGGCGTCGCCGTTCGACAGTGCCTGCTCCTGCAGGCTCATCTTGACGAACTGCTGGGTCAGGGTCGACCCGCCCTGCGTCGCGGCGCCGGTGCGAAGGTCCTCCAGCGCCGCCCGGACCAGACCTTGGGGGTCGATCGGGCCGTGCTCGTAGAAGCGGTTGTCCTCGATCGCGACCTGCGCCTGGCGCATGATCGGTGCGACCTGGCTCAACGAGACGATGCGACGGTTCTCGTCCTGCGGCATGGCGATGAGCGACCCGTCGGCGGCCAGGATGCGAGACCCCTGCGAGAGCGGGTCGACCGTGAAGCTGCTGGGCAACGAGGCAAAGGCATTGTCACCCGACTGGGTCAGGGCGCCCACGGCCGCCGCTCCAGGAAGGAAGAGGCCGGCGGCGAGCACCCCCAACACGAGGGCGGCCGCCAGGAAGGCAGCGAGCAGCGTGAAGGCATGGACGATGCTGGGTGAACGGGCTCTCACCCTGTGACGCTAGATCGCGAGGCTGGACCCGACCTGTGACTACCCGTGAGTTCGCTGTGAGGCCACTGGGGATGCTGGGGATCAGCCGACCTCGAACACGACCGGTGCGTGGTCAGATGCGCCCTTGCCCTTGCGCTGCTCGCGGTCGATGGCGGCGCCGACGACCCGGCTCGCGAGGGCGGGGGAGCAGAGGGCGAAGTCGATGCGCATGCCCTGCCGCTTCTGGAACCGCAGCTGGGTGTAGTCCCAGTAGGTGAAGGTGCCGGGCTCGGAGGTGTGCGGCCGTACGACGTCGGCGAAACCGGCATCCACGACCGCGTCGAAGGCGGCCCGCTCACCGGGCGAGACGTGCGTCTTGCCCTCGAAGAACGGCACGCTCCAGACGTCGGCGTCGGTCGGGGCGACGTTCCAGTCGCCGAGCAGCGCGACCTGGGCGTCGGGGTCGGCCGCGAGCCAGCCGCGACCCGCGGTGGCCAGGGCGCCCAGCCACGACAGCTTGTACGCCAGGTGCGGGTCGTCGAGCGAGCGCCCGTTGGGCACGTAGAGCGACCAGACGCGGATGCCGGCGCAGACCGCGCTGATCGCCCGGGCCTCGGCCGCGACGGGGTCGCCCCAGCCGGGCGTCCCCTCGAACCCGACCTGCACGTCGTCGAGGCCGACCCTGGAGACCACGGCGACCCCGTTCCACTGGTTGAGGCCGTGGTGGGCCACCTCGTAGCCGAGGTCGCGGAAGCGGTCGAAGGGGAACTGCGTGTCGCGGGCCTTGGTCTCCTGGATCGCGAGCACGTCGACGTCGGCGCGTTCGAGCCAGGCCGCCACCCGGTCGATGCGAGATCGGATGCTGTTGACGTTCCACGTGGCGATACGGGTGGACTGGGCTGGCTCACTCACGCACGCCACCCTAGACGCGGGCGCCGACGGGCGGCGACGGGTGGCGACGGGTGGCGACGAGTGCGGACCGGGCGGCGGCGGGCCGGCATCCACCCCTGCCTAGGGTGGGCAGATGCCAACCTCCCTGATCACCGGCGCCACCTCGGGCATCGGGCACGAGTTCGCCGTCCAGCTCGCCTCTCGGGGGCACGACCTCGTGATCGTCGCTCGTGACGAGGCCCGTCTCGCGTCGGTGGCGCAGCAGCTGCGAGCCGACCACCGCGTCGAGGTCGAGGTGCTGCGGGCCGACCTGTCCGACCGGCTCCAGCTGCAGACCGTGGCCGACCGGGTCGCCGACAGCGCCCGCCCGGTCGACCTGCTCGTCAACAACGCCGGGTACGGGCTCAAGGGCCGTTTCGTCGACAACGACGTGGCGGTCGAGGAAGCGTTGTTCGACGTGCTGGCCCGGGCGGTGCTGGTGCTCTCTCACGCGGCGGCGCGGGCCATGAGACCCCGGGGTCACGGCACGATCGTGAACGTCTCCTCGGTCGCCGGCTTTCTGGCGATGGGAACCTACTCGGCCGCGAAGTCGTACGTCACGGTGTTCAGCGAGGGTCTGTCGGCTGAGCTCGCCGGCACCGGGGTGCAGGTCACCGCGCTCTGCCCTGGCTACGTGACGACCGAGTTCCAGCAGCGCGCCGGTCTGTCGACGCCTGGCCCAGGCTTCCTCTGGCTCGACACCCAGCGTCTCGTGGCTGACTGCCTCGTCGACGTCGAGCGGGGCAAGGTGGTCTCGGTGCCGAGCCTGCAGTACAAGGCCGCGGTCAGGCTGCTGCGGGTGGTGCCTCGTTCGCTGCTGCGGCGTCAGATGCGCACGCTGCGCCTACCGAGCCTGCGCCGCTCGCGGTGACGCGCTGGTGCCGTGCGGGTGTCGTGCGGCGAGCCAACGAGTCGCGCTCCCCGAGAACCGGATCCGAAGGTTGCGGTGCCACGGACACCCCGGTTCGCGGCGTGGCCCCTGTTCGCTAGATCGAACGGGCCAGCAGCACCGAGAGCGCGACGGCGGGCCCCAGCAGCACGACGTGCAGCCACGGGTGGAAGGTCAGCACCGTGACGAACTCGCGCAGGAAGGCGCGAGGGGGAAGGCGGCCGCCGGTGCTCGACCCGATGACGTCGGCGTCCAGGCCGGCCCGGCGCGCCAACAGCGAGGTGCGGGCCACGTGGTAGCTGCTCGTCACGAGCGTCAGGTGTCCCACGCGGCCGCTCGCGACGGCGACCTGCTGCGAGAGTGAGAGGTTCTCCTCCGTCGTGCGCGCCGCCGTCTCAGCGACGACGTCGGCGGCCGGGATGCCGTGCTCCACGAGATAGTCGGCCATCGCGGCACCTTCCGACCGGGGCTCGTTGGGGCCGAGGCCACCCGACGGCACGAGCAGCGGGCGGTGGCCCAGAACGACCTGCCGTTGCCACTCGTCGATGCCCTGGTCGAGCCGGCCCTCGAGCTGGTGAGTGATCCGACCGCGCACGAGCTTGGTGCCCATCACGACCACGGCGGCAGGGTTGGCCCGCGGCCGACTGCGGCCGTAGCTCACGACGTAGGCGAGGAACGACACGAACGCGAGGCCGGAGTAGAACGAGACGAGGAACGCGAGCGCGGCGAGCCCGAGCAGCACGCCGACGTGCGACCGAGCGAGCAACAACCCGCCCACGGGTAGGGCGACCAGGGCGAGGCTGATCAGCAACGCGAGCAGGTCTCTGAGGCCACGGTTCCTCTGGCGCACCATCGTGAGGCCATCGGCGACGAGAAACGCGGCCAGCACGAGCACCGACAGCGGCAGCGGCGCCAGCACCAGGAGTGGCCATAGACCGTGCCGCGGCAGCAGCGCGTCGACGAGGTTCATCGAGGCGGCGAAGAGCAGCCAGACCACGGCCACGAGGTAGGCACCGAGACGCAGCCGGCGGGGCTCGCGTCGCACCGACGACCGATAGAGCAACGCGACGGCGATCGCCAGCACCAGGTTGCCCACGGGTCGGAATATACGATCTGGAGCGTGAACCCGCCGAACCCGACCCCCGATGTCGCCGCCGCCCGTGCCCGCCTGCTCGAGATCATCAGGGAGAAGGCGATCGTGCACGGCCTGGTCACTCTCAGCTCCGGTCGTGAGGCCGACTACTACGTCGACCTGCGCCGCATCTCCCTCGACGGCGAGGCCGCGCCTCTGGTCGGCGTTGTCATGCGCGAGCTCACCAAGGACCTCACCTACGCCGCTGTCGGCGGTCTCACCCTGGGGGCCGACCCGGTCGCGACCGCCATGCTGCACGCCGCCGCCGCAGCGGGCGAGCGGCTCGACGCGTTCGTCGTTCGAAAGGCCGGCAAGGCGCACGGTCTCCAGCAACGCATCGAGGGTCCGTCGATCACGGGCCGGCAGGTGCTCGTCGTCGAGGACACCACCACGACAGGGGCCTCGCCCCTCGACGCCGTGGCGGCCGTGCGCGACGACGGCGCGACGCCGGTGGCGGTGGCCACGATCGCCGACCGGGCCACCGGGGCGGGGTCCAGGATCGAGGCCGAAGGGGTCGAGTACCGCTACGTCTACTCGCTCGACGAGCTGGGCCTGGGCTGAGGTCACCCGAACGGCCCGAGCGCGGCCTGGAAAGGCCACCGGTCGCGTCGCACTGGCCCCCGGTCCGGCGAAGCCTCAGCCGATCGGAACGCGACAGCGTCGGCGAGCGTCGCAGCCGCGGTCGGTAGCCGACCGTCGTAAGTGGTGCCTGGGTCTACCATCGAGGCACCTGACCGCTCGTACAGGGGAGAACCTGTGATCATCGTCTGGATCCTGCTTGGCCTCGTGGTGCTGCTCGGCATCGGTGGCGTCGTCATGTACAACGGCCTGATCGGCCTGAAGAACCGGGTCGAGGAGGGGTGGCGGCAGATCGACGTCGAGCTGAAGCGTCGCCACGACCTGATCCCGAACCTCGTCGAGACCGTCAAGGGTTATGCCTCCCACGAGCGCGGCACCCTCGAGGAGGTCATGCAGGCTCGCTCGGCCGCGATGAACGGTGGCGGCACACCGGCGGCGGCAGCGCAGGCCGAGGGCCAGCTGAGCCAGGCTCTCGGGCGTCTCATGGCCGTGGCCGAGGCCTACCCCGACCTCAAGGCGAACCAGAACTTCCTCGCCCTGCAGAACGAGCTGACCAGCACCGAAGACCGTATCGCCAGCTCACGGCGTTACTACAACGCGCTCGTGCGCGAGCTCAACACCAAGGTCGAGTCGGTGCCCTCCAACCTCGTGGCCGGCATCGCCGGGGTGCACAAGGCCGAGTACTTCGAGACCTCGGCGGTCGAAGCCGTGGTGCCGAGCATCTCGTTCGGTGACAACAGCCCGGCCGGCGGCGCTCCGCAGGTCGCCCCCTCGACGCAGTCGGGCGCGGTGGGTGGGGCCTCGACGGCCCCGGGCGGTGCTCCCGAAGCGTTGCCGCAGGCTCAGGCTCCCGGCGCCGGCGCGCCCGACCCGACGTCAGACCGCACCACTCCGAACGCCTGACTGCCGCCCGCACCTGCGCCCAGCGGCATCCGGGATGCCGCTGGGCGTCAGTGCGAGGTGGAGTCGGCGCCTGTCGATCGCTTGGCGATGTCGCCGGCCGCCTCGCCCGCCTCGGCGGCGATCTTCTGCGCGGCCCGGCGGTGTTTCAGGTACTCGAACAGCATCGGCAGCACCGACACCGCCACGATGAGCAGGATGACGACCTCGAGCTTGTCCTGCAGCCCGGGGAAGGTCTTGCCGAGGAAGTAGCCCACCAGCGTCAGTCCGGCCGCCCACAGCACAGCACCCACGGCGCTCCAGGTGAAGAAGCGTCGGCGTTCCATGCGGCTGACCCCCGCGACGACGGTGATGAAGGTGCGCACGATCGGCACGAAGCGCCCGATGACCAGGGCCTTGTTGCCGTGCTTGTCGAAGAAGACGGTCGTCTCGTCGAAGTACTTCTTCTTGAGGATTCGCCCGTCGCGTCGGTAGAGCGGAGTACCGATCGCTCGGCCGATCTCGTAGCCCACGACATTGCCGAGAAAGGCTGCCGCGCAGAGGGCGATGATGGCCACCCCGAGGTTGACGTGCACCTGACCGGTGGCGATGAACAGCCCGACCGCGAACAGCAGCGAGTCACCCGGCAGGATCGGGAAGAGCAGTCCGCACTCGATGAACACGATGACGATGGCAAGCCAGAAGAAGGCGTCGCCGTACTGCGTCAGCAGGTAGGTGGGGTCCATCCAGTCAGGGCCGAGGGTGGCGACAGCTCCGAGTGCGTGCATGGGCCAAGGGTAGGCGAACGGGTCGGGAACACCTGAATCCTGGCTGAGAAGCGTTCTGCCCGTGGCCCGTGGGGCCCTGGTGCACCGGTTGGGTCTCAAAACGGCGTGGGCTCTTGGCTCTTCGACCTATTCAACCCATTATGTCCCTGGGAGTCGGGAAGGAGCGCGACGCGGAGCCGTGGTTTAGGGGTAGCGACGGTGACGTTGCGGCGGCCCAACGTGGCTCTCCTCCCCGGCGCCCACCAGCGCTGGCCCCCTTCCGGATGCCGAGTCGTTCGCATCTCGGACCCGTTCCGGCCGCAGCCGGTTCGCTCGTAGACTCTGCTCGTCGTCCCGGTCGCCAGGGTGACGTGCAGACGCCCAGGTGGTTTGCTCCTGTTCGTCGCCCTGCCAACAGACCGGCCACCCCGAACTGCAGGAGCCTGTCATGAACCGACCCCGTCTCGCGCTCGCTGCAGTGTCTGTCGCCGCGTTCGCCACCTTGGGCGCCTGCGGGACCACCACACCGGCCGGCCCGACGCTCGCGGCCACCGAGGGTGGCGCCGCGACCGGCGCCGGAGCCTCGGCCGACGCGTGTGCCAAGGCCTCCCTACCGCTCGTGACGAGCGGCAAGCTGACCGTGGGCACCGACAAGCCGGCCTACGAACCGTGGTTCAGCAAGGACGACCCGACCAACGGCAAGGGCTACGAGTCGGCCGTCGCCTTCGCCGCCGCCGAGAAGATGGGCTTCGCCAAGGCCGACGTGACCTGGGTGGTCGTGCCCTTCAACACGGCCATCTCTCCGGCGGCCAAGACCTTCGACTTCGACGTCAACCAGATCTCGATCAGCGACGAACGCAAGAATGCCGTCGACTTCAGCTCGGGCTACTACGACGTGCGCCAGGCGGTCGTCACCTACAAGGGCAGCCCCCTCGACGGTAAGACGACGGTCGCAGCGCTCAAGGAGGCCAACCTGGCCGCCCAGGTCGGCACCACCTCCTATGACGCCATCAAGAAGCAGATCCAGCCGAGCAACGACCCCAAGGTCTTCGACACCAACGACCTCGCGGTGCAGGCCTTGAAGAACAAGCAGATCGACGGCATCGTCGTCGACGTGCCGACGGCGTTCTACATGGTCGCCGCCCAGCTCGACGACGGCGTGATCGTCGGTCAGCTTCCCGCGACCGGCACGCCCGAGCAGTTCGGTGCCGTGCTCGACAAGGGCTCGGCCCTCACCCCCTGCGTCAGCAAGGCGATCGACGCCCTGCGCAGCGACGGAACCCTCGACAAGCTGCAGCAGGAGTACCTCGCCAACGCGGGCGCCCCCGAGCTGAAGTGAGCCACCGGTGACCGCACCATCCGGGATGCCGCTGGGCCCGTCCAGCCATTCATCCGAGCCGTCGGAGCCGAGCTGGTCGCCGTCGCAGACCGAGCTCGACCGCCGGGCGTTCCGGCAGTCCCGCACCAAGCGGTCGGCCTTCATCTCGGCCATCAGCACCCTCGTCGTCGGCGGCCTCGTCATCTGGCTGGTGACCCGCTCGGCCGGGTGGCCGCGGGTGCAGACCACCTTCTTCAGCTGGGACAAGGCGGTCGACTCCTTCCCGGTGGTGCTGAAGGGCCTCTGGCTCAACATCCGCATCATGCTCATCTGTGGTGTGGCGATCGTGGTGCTGGGTCTGACCCTGGCGATCATGCGCACGCTTCGCGGGCCGATCTTCTTTCCCCTGCGTCTGCTGGCCACGGTCTACGTCGACCTCTTCCGTGGGCTGCCCCTGCTGTTGCTCCTGCTGCTCCTCGGTCTCGGGGTGCCGGCCCTGCGGCTGCCCGGAGTGACCATCAGCCTGGCCTTCTGGGGCGGCGTCGCCATCGTGCTGTCGTACTCGGCCTACGTGGCGGAGGTGTTCCGGGCCGGCATCGAGTCGGTGCATCCGTCGCAGCGGGCGGCCTCACGGGCACTGGGCCTCTCGCACGGCCAGACGCTGCGCCACGTCGTGCTGCCCCAGGCCGTGCGACGGGTGATGCCGCCGCTGATGAACGACTTCGTCTCGCTGCAGAAGGACTCCGGCCTGATCTCGGTGCTCGGCGTGACCGACGCCATCCAGGCGGCCCGCATCGAGACGGCATCCGACTTCAACTACACGCCCTACGTCGTCGCCGGGGTGTTGTTCATCTGTCTCACCATCCCGACCGCGCGCCTGACCGACCACATCGCCAAGAAGCAGGGCTGGCACGGCGCGGGGGGCACCCTGTGAGCGAGCCCAGCACCCCCTCCGCGCTGCTGTCGGTGCGGGGCCTGCGCAAGTCGTTCGGCGACAACGTGGTGCTCGACGACGTGAGCCTCGACATCGAGCCTGGCCAGTGTGTGGCCCTCATCGGCGCCTCGGGCTCGGGCAAGTCGACCCTGCTGCGCTGCCTCAACCTGCTCGAGCAGGTCGACGACGGTGTCATCGAGCTGGCGGGGCGCGACATCGCCGACCCGCGGGTCGATGCCGACCAGGTGCGCTCGCGGATGGGCATCGTCTTCCAGGCCTACAACCTCTTCCCGCACCTCAGCGTGCTCGACAACGTGACGCTCGCGCCGCGCCGGGTGCACAAGGTCGCCCGCGCCGAGGCCGAGAGCCGGTCGATGACGATGCTCGACCGGGTCGGACTGGCCGACAAGGCGAAGGCTCGACCCGACGACCTGTCGGGCGGGCAGCAGCAACGCGTCGCGATCGCGCGCGCCATGGTCAACTCACCCGAGCTGCTGCTGCTCGACGAGGTGACCAGTGCCCTTGACCCCGAGCTCGTCGGCGAGGTGCTCGACCTGCTGCGCGACCTGCGCGCCGAGGGCATGACGATGATCCTCTCGACCCACGAGATGGGATTCGCCCGCAACGTCGCCGACATCGTGTGCTTCCTCGACGCGGGCCGCATCCTGGAGGCCGGCCCACCGGCCGAGGTGCTGGGCGACCCCCAGCAGGTGCGCACGAGGCAGTTCCTCTCGCGGCTCGCCTCGTGACCGAGCCGCCAGAGCAACCGACGTCTGACGTCGGGGTGGGTCCGTGGGTGGGGGAGTGGCCGGCCGACGACCGGCTCGACCCCGAGCTGCTGCGCGAGGGTGACCGGCGCAACGTCGTCGACGGCTACCGCTACTGGCGCCACGACGCGATCGTGGCCGACCTCGACGCCCGGCGGCACGAGTTCCACGTGGCCGTCGAGAACTGGGGCCACGACTTCAACATCGGCTCGGTCATCCGAACGGCGAACGCCTTCAACGCCAAGGCTTTCCATATCGTCGGCAAGCGCCGGTGGAACCGCCGCGGCGCGATGGTGACCGACCGCTACCAGCACGAGCACCACCACGCGGATGCCGCCGCGCTCGCCACGTGGGCGCACGCTGCGGGGCTGGCGGTCGTCGGGGTCGACAACCTGCCGGGCTCGGTGTCGCTCGAGACGTTCGACCTGCCGCGAGCCTGCGTGCTCGTCTTCGGGCAGGAAGGGCCGGGTCTCTCGGATTCGATGCGGGCGCACTGCGAGGCGGTGCTGCACATCGAGCAGTTCGGCTCGACCCGCTCGATCAACGCCGGGGCCGCGGCGGCCGTCGCCATGCACGCCTGGGTGCGCCGCCACGTCTTCGACCAGCGCCCGTAGCGACAGTCAGCCGACGGCTTCTCGCCCGCGCCAGCGCAGCGGCTGCTCGGCGTACTCCTCGATGACGTGTGCGGCCACACCGAAGCTGCGGGCGACCTGGAAGAAGACCTCGCCGGCCGCGGGCGGGAGGTCGAGGGCGTGCAGCACCGCCGCCCCGGACAGGTCGATGTTCGGATGCCGCCCCGTGCGGTCGAGCACGACCTGCGCCACCCGCGCCACTCGACGCCGCAACCGCGTGGTACCCGGCAGCTCGGCGAGCGCATCGAGCACGAGATCGGCGCGGGGGTCGCCATCGGGGTAGAGGAAGTGCCCGAAGCCGGGCACGTCGCCGTGCCGTCGGAACGACTCCGCCACTGCCTCCTTCGCCGGCCCCTCGAAGCCGAGCAGGCCGTGCGCCGCGATCGGCGCGGCCCCGTGCAGCGGGCCGGCCATGGTGGCGTAGGCCGCACACAGACAGTCATGCACACCAGCCCGAGTCGAGGCCGCGACCCGGGCCGCCACGGTCGAAGCCGTCAAGCCGTGGTCGAGCAGCGCGATGAGCATGACCCGCAGCACCTCCAGCTCGGCCGGTGACCCCGGGCGACCGCCTAACGCCTGCATGGTGATTCGAGTCAGGCGGTCGGTGGTGGACGAGCTGGGGTCGCCCGGCTCCTCAGCGTCAGAACCACCGAGCAGGGCGACGGCGCGGGGCACCAGAGCCAGCGTTGTCGAGCGGATTCGCGCCGCGTCGGTGTCGGGGCCGAACGGGTCGGCTGAGGCGAGGGCCTGCACGGCAACCGGCATCCGACGTTCGAGGGTGAGCAGCGCAATGGCCTGCGCCACAGCGCGGCTCACCCCTGGAAGGTCACTGGGGGCGGCATCCGCGTCGCCCATGACGAGCGCGGCTGCGCGCTCGAGGGTGAGGCTGGCCACCTGGGGGAGCAGCACTCCGCGATAGAGCAGCTCGCCGTCGCGCTGGGCGCTGACCGCGGTGGCGATGCTGCGAAAACGCAGCACGGGCTGGGGCGCCCCGGCCGGCCGTGCTGACGAGGCCAGGGCGTCGATCTCAGCCCGGTCGAAGAGGCTCTCCTGCTGGCCCGGGCGGCGCTCGCTGCGCAGCTGACCTCGGCTGACGTAGGCGTAGAGCGTCGCGCGCTTCACCCCGAGACGCTGGGCTGCCTCCGTCGTCGTGACCCACCTGCTGGAATCGTCGCTCATCGCCCTGCTCCTCACCCGTGTTGATCGGGTCAACCGTTGATCTGATCAACATTGACGGTGTTGATCAACTGGACTCAGAGTGGCCTGACCAAGCAGAAGGAGCAAGTCATGAGAAGCACCGACCAGCTGGCCGTCATGGTTCCCCCCGGGCTCGCCGGCGTTGTCGTCACCGAGACCGAGCTCGGCGACGTGCGAGGAGCCGAGGGTTTCTACCACTACCGGCAGTACTCGGCGATCGACCTGGCCGAGGCGGTCGGCTTCGAGGAGGCGTGGCACCTGTTGCTGCACGGAAGGCTGCCGGATGCCGTCCAGCTCAGGCGCTTTCGCGAGCAGGTCGGCGCCCTGCGGGCGATGCCTGAGCCGCTCGCTGCCCTGCTTCCGTCGATCTGTGCGACGACCGACGACGCGCTGACCATCGTGCGCACGGCGCTCTCGCTCTGGGGTGGCATCCGGCGTCTGCGCCCGCTGTTCGACGCCGACGCGGAGGAGATCGTGGAGGCGGCGATGGCCGCAGCGGCGGTGACGCCGACGATCCTCGCGGCCGCGCACCGCATCCGGCAGGGCCGCGAGCCCATCGAGGCCGACCCCACTCTCGGCCACGTCGACGACTACCTCCGGATGCTGACCGGCGCACGCCCGAACGCGCACGACCTCCGCGCCGTCGAGCAGTACCTCGTGTCGACGATGGACCACGGCTTCAACGCCTCGACCTTCACTGCCAGGGTGATCGCCTCGACCGGCGCCGACCTGGCCGCCTGCCTCGTCGGCGCCATCGGCAGCTTCTCGGGGCCCAAGCACGGCGGAGCGCCCAGTCGGGCCCTGGAGGCCCTTGACGAGATCGGCTCGCTCGACCGGGCCGAGACCTACGTGCGCGACAAGATCGAGCGTGGCGACCGGGTGATGGGCTTCGGCCATGCGGTCTACCGCACGAAGGACCCGCGATCGGAGATGCTGCGGTGCACCGCCCTGGGCTACGACGACCCCCTCGTCGACCTGGCCGTCGGGGTCGAGGCGGTCTTCGAACGCACCCTCGCCGAGCTGAAGCCGGGCCGCGAGCTGTTCGCCAACGTGGAGTACTACGCCGGCGTCGTGATGAAGCTGGCCGGCATCGACCCGAGCATGTTCACCCCGACCTTCTGCGTGGCCCGAGTGGCGGGGTGGACGGCGAACATCGTCGAGCAGAGCCACGACCCGAAGATGATTCGTCCGAGTGCCCGCTACGTCGGCCCCCCGCCACCCCCGCCCGTCCCAGCCGGCGCAGCCCGATCCGCCTGACCTCGGGTGGGTCAGGCATCGGCCGACTTCAGGCCTTCACGCCACGACATCTTGCCACGGGTCTGCATGAGCGACCGGCGGTAGATCTTCTCGCCGACCAGCACGGTCACGGCGGCGAACCCGGCCATCACCAGCAGCGCCACGACCGGCTCCCACCAGGCGGCGTCACCCGAGAGGATACGGCCGGGCATCGCCACGACCGACACGATCGGGATGAACGAGACCACCTTGAGGGCAGTGCCCGTCACGGTGAAGCCGACGACGTAGACGACTCCGAGCAGCATGGTCATCGGTGCGGTGGTGCTCTGGAGATCTTCGGTGCGCGAGGCGAGGGCACCGGCGACGGCGAAGAGGCAGGCCAGGGCGAAGAAGCCGACCGCGAAGAACACGACGAACCAGATCACGGCCGCCGACAGGCTCGGCAGCAGCCGTGAGTAGTCGGTGAACGCCACGGCCACCAGGCCGACGGCGCCGTAGAGCACCACCTGGCCGAAGGCGATCACCGAGTTGCCGAGCACCTTGCCGGCCAGCAGGGCCCGCAGTGGGATCGCCGTTGCAATGATCTCGACGAGCCGCGACTGCTTCTCCTCGACGACGCTGGCCGCGATCTGCTGGCCGAAGAGGATCGCCGCCATGAAGAACAGCAGCGAGAACGCGAGGCTCGCGAGCTTGATGAACAGCGAGTCGTCCTGCTGACCGTCGAGCCGGTCGGTCGTCAGCACTGTTCCCTTCTCGATGGCAGCGGCGGTCGTTCCGGCGGCGGCGGCGTTCGTTGACAGGGCCTGCGTTCGCACCGCTCCGCCGATGGCGGCCTCGACCGCGCTGTCGGGAGCATCCGTGGCCGTCAGCACCCAGCCCTGGCCGCTTTGGTGCAGCCAGGCGTCAGCGCTGCCCGAGGTGAGGGCGGCCTTCGCCGCCGCGTCGTCGGCCACGGCCTGGGGCTTGATCGAGACCTTGTCGTCGGCTCTCGTAGCGGCGGCCGACCCCTGCTCGACGAGCTGGGTCGCGGCGGGCCCCGTCACGGCCACCGTCGTCGTCGACGAGCGACCGCTCTGCCAGGCCGAGAAGCCCCCGAAGCCGGCGATGAACACGAGCGTGACGAGGGTCGAGACGATGAACGACTTGTTGGTCAGGCGCACGACGATCTCGCGGCCGGCCACGATGAGCCAGGGCCGGCCCGCATCATTGCTCCGATAGGCGTGGTCTGGCTGGTCTGGGCGGTTCACGGTGGTGCTCATGCGGTCACCTCACGGTAGATCTCGGACAGCGACGGACGCTGGGGGGCGAACTCGAGCACGTCTCCTCGGCGCAGGGCCTCAGAGAGCAGCCGTTGGTCGGCGCCCGGGTCGAGCACCTCGAGCAAAACGGACGAGCCGTCGACGTCGACGGTGTGGATGCCGGGGGCATCACGAACCCAGCCGGCGTCACCCGAGAGCACGAGACGGTGACGCACCAGGGTCTGCGCGCGCAGCTCGTCAGCCGTACCCGCCGCCACCACCTTGCCCGTGGCCAGCACGACCAGCCGCTCGCACAGGCGCTCCACGAGGTCGAGCTGGTGTGAGCTGAACAGCACCGGCACGCCGCGCGAGGTGTGCTCGCGCAGCAGGTCGGCCATGCTGTCGACGGCCTGCGGGTCGAGCCCGCTGAACGGCTCGTCGAGCACGAGGGCCTGGGGCCTTCCCATCAGCGCCGCGATGATCTGCACGCGCTGCTGGTTGCCCAGCGAGAGGGTCTGCACCTTGTCTTTGGCCCGTTCCGTGAGGCCGAGCCGTTCGAGGTGGTCGGTGACCGACGCCTTGGCCCCGGCGGTGCTGATGCCGCGGAGCCGGCCGAGGTAGACCAGCTGGTCGAGCACGGCCTGGTCGGGGTAGAGGCCGCGCTCCTCCGGCATGTAGCCGAAGCCGCGACGGTCGAGCGCGGTGATCGGCTGACCTCGCCAGAGCACGTCACCCGACGAGATCGACAGCACGCCCATGATCATGCGCATCGTCGTCGTCTTGCCGGCGCCGTTGCCACCGACGAAGCCGGTGAGCTCGCCGCCTCTGACGGTGAAGCTCACGTCGTCGACGGCGCGGATCTCGCCGAACGAACGCGAGAGTCCGCGCACCTCGATGTCGTTGGTCTGACTGTCGTGGGGGTGACTGGCTCCGGGTCGTGGGCTGGCACCCGTTGCGGTGCTGGTGTCTTGGCTCATGCCTCAACGATAGGAAGGTGGGCGCCGATGAGGATCAGTCGCCCGGGGGAGATCCGTTCTCCCCCGCGAGGATGAGCCCCGACTCGTAGGCGAGCACCACCGCCTGGACCCGGTCGCGCAGGTGCAGCTTGCTGAACACGTTCGACAGGTGCGTCTTCACCGTGGCCTCGCCGAGAAAGAGCTCCTGCGCGATCTCGGAGTTCGACATCCCGCGGCCGACCAGGCCCAGCACCTCTCGCTCGCGAGGGGTCAGCGCCCCGAGACGATGGCCGGCAGCCACGGCCTCAGCGGCATCCGGGATGCCGCTGAGGTCGCCGTCGCTCGGGTCGTGCGCTACCGCAGTGGCTCTGGCCCCACTGGTCATCTGGGCGATGACGCGCCGGGTGATCTCGGGAGCGAGCAGGGCGTAGCCGCCGGCCACCGTGCGAACGGCCTCGATGAGGTGGTCGGCGTCGGCGTTCTTCAGCAGGAAGCCGCTCGCCCCGGCCGAGAGCCCCGCGAACACGTAGTCGTCACGTTCGAACGTGGTGAGGATGATGACCTTCGACAGCCCGGCCTCGACGATGCGCGTGGTCGCCTCGATGCCGTCCATGACCGGCATCTGCACGTCCATCAGCACGATGTCGGGTCGCAGGTCGCGAGCCAGCCGCACGGCCTCGGCGCCGTTGGCGGCCTCGCCCACCACCTCGAGGTCGGTCTCGACCGACAGGATGAGTGAGAAGCCCGACCGCACGAGCTGCTGGTCGTCGGCGAGCAGCACCCGGATCGGCCTCACCCTTCCCCCGCGAACGACTCGTTCGAGGTCGAACGCCGCGGTAGACCGGCGTGTTCGCTCATGAACCCGGCGTTCGAGACCCTCTCGCGCGTCACGACGACTCCTCCGGCAGCGGCATCCGCACCCTGACCCGGTAGCCGCCGGTGGCCCGGGGACCGATCTCGCTGACCCCGCCGTGGGTGGCGAGACGTTCGCGAACGCCCAACAGGCCCAGGCCGGTTCCCGATGTGCCCGCTCGTGGGCGCCCCGTGTCGATCACCTCGACCTCGGCGTAACCGTGCCGGAACCCGGCCTCACCGCGGCGGTCGACGCGCACGAAGACCGTGGCGCTGTTCGCCGTGGAGTGGCGTCGCACGTTGGCCAGCGCCTCCTGGACGGTGCGGTAGAGCGAGAGCCCGATGGGGGAGGGCACCGACTCGACTGCGCCCGGGCGGTCCTCGACCACGCGGATCTTCGCCTGCAGCCCCTGCGACTGCGTCTCCTCGACCAGGTGCGGTACGTCGGAGAGGGTGGGCTCGGGCGCGCGGGCGTCACCCTCGGTGGCATCGCCCGAACGCAGGGTGCCGAGCAGACCCCGCATCTGGGTCACCGCGTCGCGCGACGACGACTCGATCGAGCGCAACGACTTCTCTGCCGTGGCGACGTCGCGACCCATGACGCGCCGGGCGGCGGCCGCCTGGATGCCGATGACCGACACGTGGTGGGCCACGACGTCGTGCAGCTCGCGGGCGATGCGCAGGCGCTCCTCGACGACAGCCTGGCGCCGCAGGTCGAGCGCCTGCGCCTCGATGGTGGCCGCCTGCTCGGCGAGGTGGGCCCGATGCAGGGCGGCCCTCCACGCGGCCTGGCCACCGATGACGGCGCCCCCGAAGTAGAAGACGTTGATGATGGTCGAGTAGACGACGTACGCGACGAGGGGGCTGAAGAGTCCTTGTCGAGCGAGGGGCTTGCCGTTCTGGGTCAGCACGTTCTCGAGCCCCGAGCCGACCGCGAACTGCCAGGTGAGCCAGGTGAACATCACCACGACGACGCCCCCGACGACGAACAGCATGGCCTGCCGGTTCCGGGCCCAGGCGACGCCCGTGAAGATCGCGAAGAAGTAGACGACCTGCATCGAGATCGACGACGCGACGGCGGGCAGCGTCAGGCCGACGACGAGGAAGTGCAGCGACAGCCCCGCCATCACGATGATGGGGTAGCGACGCCGCCAGACGAGCGGAACCGTGCCGATGACGACGACCAGGTGGGGCAGCCAGACGGGCCCGGGGAGCTGGCCCAGACCGTCGAGGCTGCGCAGCACCTCGACCCCCAGCAGGCCCGACAAGAGCAGCCCGCCGGCGATGAGCAGGTCGACCCGATGGGTGCGGGCGGGGTCGCCCCGCACGCGCTCCCACTCGGTGTCGACGCCGAACCAGGCCTGCACGCGCTCCAGGCGCTGGCGCGATCCGGTGCTCATGGCCAGAGCCTAGGCGCGTGGGTGAGCATCCGACTCCACCGCTCGGGGGAGACGCGGGCGAGAAGCAGGGGAGACGCGGGCGAGACGCCGCGGCATCGCTGGGCTCTGTTGGTGGACCTTCCGGGCCGACTTTCGACGGGCGGCGTCAGCGCTGATTCCTACGCCGACCCCTACGCTGGCGCACATGGGAGTCAACGTGCCAGGCCTCGACGTCACCACGATCAGCTCAC
>JBBSTU010000068.1:0-18089 GCA_038235595.1 Actinomycetales bacterium
CTCACCGACACCCCGTGCGAGATCCCCGGCTACGGCTGGGTACCAGCTGATCAAGCCCGCCGAATCATGCTGGCGGCAGGCTCGACCTGGCAACGCCTCGCCGTCAACGTCGACACCGGCGCCGCGCTGCAACTCGAGACCACCGCCTACCGACCCACCGCCGCGATGCGCGCCCACGTCATGGCCGTCGATGGCACCTGCCGCGGCCCAGGCTGCACCGTGCCCGCCAACCGTTGCGACCTCGACCACGACACCCCCTGGCCCGCCGGCCCGACCAACGTCAGCAACCTCACTGCCAAGGAACGCCGCCACCACAACGCCCGCACCCATCAGCACTGGTCCGCGACCCGCGACCCCGACGGCGCCGTCCATTGGCGTACGGCCGCTGCACGCCGCTACACCACCCACCCCAAAGACTGGCTCGAAGGGGTTCACGAGCCGGGGCGGCCACCGGAGACCGTGGTCGAGCGCTCAACAGCCGCGCCGGAGCCAATTGAGGCGCCCGACGATCGCCCCCCCTTCTGATCCGTACCTATCTATCTCCGAACGGGCGACGTTGCCCACCACATCCCATACTCAAGGATGCGGCTGCCCGGTCTGAACGGGCGCCAATCCACCGAACCCGAGCGGGGAGACACCGTGAAGCTTCTTCTCACGTCTGGAGGCGTCACGAACCCGAGCATCGAAGCCGCCCTCGTCGAGCTGTTAGGCAAGCCCGTCGCCGACTGCAATGCCCTCTGCATCCCGACAGCGCAGTGGGGACACCCCATGTGCGGGCCAGCCTCGGTGCGGCGCTTCGTCGTCGGCGAGGCCCCGTCGCTCATGTGCGGCTTGGGTTGGGGGTCAGTGGGCGTCCTCGAGCTCACCGCGTTGCCCAGCGTCGGCGAGAAACGGTGGGCGCCGTGGGTCCGGGCGGCCGACGTACTGCTGGTGGACGGTGGCGAGGCGACCTACTTGTGCCACTGGATGCGGGAGTCCGGGCTGGCGAAGCTGCTGCCATCGCTGCGCGAGACGGTCTGGGTGGGCGTCAGCGCTGGCAGCATGGTGATGACGCCCCGGATCGGTGATGACTTCGTGGAGTGGCCGTCAGCCGCGGACGACCGAACCCTCGGGTTCGTCGACTTCTCGATCTTCCCGCACCTGGGTCACGAGATGATGCCTGAGAACACCCTGGCCGAAGCAGACACATGGGCCGCTGGCATCGCAGGTCCGGCGTACGCCATCGACGACCAGACCGCCATCAAGGTCACCGACGGCACCGCCGAGGTTGTCTCCGAGGGGCAATGGAAACGGTTCCCTGACTGAACGCGCCCGGAATGGAACTGCGGCACAGGTGACGCCGATCAGTGCAGACCCCGCTGCAGAACGCCTTTGGCGCGTTCACACACTCCACGTTCCTGGCAAGGCAGGATTCCCTCCATGAGCACGAGCGTGGCGTGGGCAGCGTCGCTGGGCTCCCTGCTGGCGATGAGCGGCTGCAGCGCGGCCGTCGCTCCGACCCAAGCAGTGGTCGTCGACGAGATGACCGCCCTTGGCGGGCAGGTTTGCCCCCATCAGCTACCAACGTCCGTTGATGACCCGTCCGGGCACGGATTCGGCACCGACGAGCCGGCGACCGCCAAGCCCTCGCTGTTGACCCCGGAGTCAGCGTGGGTCTGCCGCTACCTGGCCGTGGATGCAGGGTCCACCCCAGACGGAGGGGCACGGTTCGTGTGGCAGCGCGCAGGCGAACCGAGGCCACTGACCCAGGCCCAGCTCACCGCGATGGTCCCCCTCTTGACCGAGCTGGAACCCCAGGAGGATGGGGCCTGTCCGGCCAACTTGGGCGCGCGCTTGATGATGGTGTTCTCCCACGCCCGGGATCTGACTGGCGTCGTGGTCGATGACTACGGGTGCCGCACCGTGCGTCTGACCAACGAGCCCTTCCTTCGTACGCCCGGTGACCCCGGCCAGGAAGGAACGGTCCCAGGTCGGCTGAGCATGCCATCACAGTTCATCGCTGAGCTGCAGAAGGAATAGCCCCCATGGTGATGGCAGCGGTGGGACGCCCGCTCTTGGCCCGGGGAGCAACCCGAAAAGGTGCAGCCCAGGTGACCGGCGTCGCTTCCCCGTTCGCCATGGCCATCGCCACGACCGCGAGGACCGGGTCAACGTTCGTGGGGGTCATGGTCATGGTCATGGGTCATGGTCATGGGTCATGGTGGGCGACCTGATCGCTTGGGCATCGTGCCTCACGAGGTAAAGCCCTCGCAGCCGTACCGAGAGAGCTGTCCTGCCCTCACGCTCGACCTGACGTGAGCGCCCGCCGCGTCGTCGTGGCGTTCGGAGCGTGCGGAGTTCGACTCAGCTGATGCCGAGATGGTGAGCCACCCGGTCGCCGCCGATCTCGCGTACGAAGTTGGGGTCGCCCACGACGACGAGCTGGTCGGTGGCGCGTGACATTCCGACGTAGAGCATCTCGCGGGCCCGCTCGGGGTTGGTGGAGTTCACGCACAGCACGACCGCTCGCCGCTCCAGCCCCTTGCAGCCGAGCACGTGACCGTAGAAGACATCGTCGTTGTCCCAGAACGAGTTCCAGTAGCCGAGGTGGCCGTCCGTCTCCTGTCGCTCCTTCTGGATCGGGTGACGGGACCCCATCGCGAGCAGGGCGATGTGCTCCGGCCGCCACCCGGCATCCAGCAGCCGCTCGACGTGGTCGTCGCCGGTGTCGATCACGGCGTCGGTGGCGCACGGCACGAACGTGACGTCGGAGCCGTCGCCGCCCCTCAGCTGCATGCGCATCGGGGCGAGCGGCCCGAAGGCGCGGGCGATCTGACGGGTGTTGCGAAGGTTGTGGTCGAGCACCAACGGCACGAGCGGCACCGGGGGCTGGCCGAAGCGGGCGAAGATCCGCTGGTTCTCGTCACTGTAGACGTAGCGGCCACCGGTCTCGGGGTCGCGCAGAGCGGCCATCAGCGGCTGCCACCAGTGGTCGGCGAAGTCTTGCGTCTCGTCGACGATCACGGCATCGAAGCGCTTCCCGTCGGCCAGGTCACGGGCCCGCTCGGTCATCCGCTCGGCGAGCTCTCGCTCCCAGAACGGCGCATCGTTGCGGTCGTGCGTGGCCGTCTCGACGCCCCACTCGTTGGCGAGCGCCTCGAACGAGCCGACGAAGGCGGGCCGGTGGTTGCGCGGGGCGCCGGCCAGCTGGCGCGAGAGGTAGCTGCTGAGCCCCAGCGAGTAGCAGACCAGAGCAACCCGTTGAGGTTTGCGATCACCCTGACCACGGGTCAGATCCTTCGCCTGGGTCAAGGCGAGGATCGTCTTGCCGGAGCTCGCTCCCCCGCAAATCTCCATACGGTGAAGCCGTCGTGTCACCTTGAGCAGGGTCGCCTGCTCAAGAGTGAGCCGGTCGGCGGCGGCCTCGCGCTCGTCGGCCTCCGCGGCGACGTCGTAGGTCGGCAGGCAGCGCCCGGTAAGGATCTCGAGGATGAGGGCGACGTCGTCGTGGCTCGGCACCCGCTGGTCGTTCTCCTGCCGTGCGGCTACGTCACGAATGCGCTCGGCCAGCTCGTCGAGGTCGCCCCGGCCGTGATCATCCACCGCAGACAGTCGGTCGTGGCGAAGTCGTCGTGCAGGTCGGTGTACGGCACGACGATGGCGTGCCCCCACCGCACCCGACTGTGCTTGGACCGCCATCGCGCGTCCTTCTCGACGAACTCGCGCAGCACGTGCTTGCCTTCACGGCACTGTTCGACGGGGCGCACCGGGTGCCGGTGACCTCGACCGCCTGACCACCACCGTCCCTGCTCGTCGACCGAGACGCTACCGCCCTTGACCTCGACCACGACGATGCCGACGCCGGGCATGAGCACGACGAGGTCGAGCTCGTGGTCTTTGCGCTCGGAGGTGAGACGAAGGTTCGGCACGAGCACCGTCTCCGGCGTGACGGTTGCCGCCAGCCGCAGCCAGACCAGCCGTTCCGACTCGTGCTCGAACTGCGGCGTCTCCCCCGTCACGACCATGCCCAGACGGTAACGAGCCCCGTTCTCACCCGCATGCCAGATGCCGGATGCCGTTGGGCCGGCGATGACTCGCTGGCCCAACGGCATCCGGTTCGAGGGTGCTCGGGGGTCGGTGCTCGGTGTTGCTGTCCTCCGGCGATCAGCTACCGATCGAGACGTGCTCTCGAGAGGCGGCCACCGGGGCGGTGGCGGTCAGCAGCTCGTGACGGATGCGCAGCTGCACGACGGCCACCCGGGCCAGCACCATGGTCAGGGCCCAGATGACGAAGAACGGGGCGATGACGGCGAAGTCAACGTGGTGGCTGATCATCCAGGTGCCGAACTCGTTGCGGGCCCACAGGTTGTTCTCGACGAGCCAGATGAACGCGAGCCGGGCGGCCATGGCCACGAGCCAGACGGTGACGAAGCCCAGACCGCAGATCGTGGAGGCCGTGCCTGTGAGGCGGTCGACCTCGACCCGGGTGGTAGCCACCGCACCGGCTGCGAACAGCAGGCCCACGCCCACGGCAGCGAGGTAGACCTTGAGCGAGCTGGTGTCCGTGGGCGCTCCGGCGAGGTAGCCGTAGCCGACGCCGACCACCATGAGGATGGGGCGCAGCGTGCTCATGGTGCGGTTGGCGCGACGTCCGAACTGCGTGAGCATGACGACGGCGAAGATGCCTCCGCTGATGAGGGCGGCCTGGGCGAGGTCTGACATGTCGACTCCTTGGGTGGTCTCCCGTCGGGGAGAGCTGGGTGGTTGGTGCTGTTCTCCAGACTCGTCTCGCCGGCCCGGGCTCGGATCGACCCACGAGTGGAGACCGGGTGGAGAGCAGGTGGAGACGCGATCTCCACCTCGCTCGCGGAGGCTGACCACCCCACCCACGCGTCGGGTTTGGAACACTGGGGCCGTGACCGAGCAGCGGAGCAGGTGGGTGCGTCCTCAGCGACCGACCCGACCGCCGCGCCCCGCCGCAGCCAGTGAGCCCAGACTCCTGACCCAGTCGCTGCTCGCCCTCGCGACCCTGGCCTTGGCCTTGGCTACGGTGTCACCACTCGGGCTCACCGGGGCGGGCCTCTGGGGATCGGTGCTGCTGGCCGTCAACGTCGTCGTCTCGCTGGTGCGGATGCGCACCCCGGTCACGGCGACCGAGCGCCGACAGCTCGCCGTCGCACTCGTCGGCGCCGTTGCCGCCGGGCTGCTCTACGCTCACGACCCCGCCAGCTGGGGCGTGGCCTACGCCTATGTCGTCGCCATCAACGCCGGCAGCCGGCTGGCCACCGGGCGAGCCGTCTTCGTGGCGGCGCTGGTCTCGGCAGTGGGGGTGCTGGGGCTGGCTGTGCACCCGAACCTGGCCGGCTTCCCCCTCTGGCCGCCCCTGACGGCCGGTGCCTGCGTTGCCTTCGGCATCGCCCGGCGCAGCCGCGCGCAGACGCTGGAGACCATGGGCCGGCTCGTGGAGCAGACCCAACGGACGGCCGAGTCCGATGCCCACGCAGCCACCCTGGCCGAGCGCGCCCGCGTCGCTCGCGAGATCCATGACCTGCTCGCGCACTCGCTCTCGGGGGTCAACCTCCAGCTCGAGGTGGCCGACGCCCTGTTCGACAAGGGCCGCGACGACGAGGCCCGAGCGCGGGTGCGGTCGGCCCGCAGCCTCGTCGTCGAGGGCCTGGTCGAGGCTCGCCGGGCGGTCGGCGCCCTGCGGGAGGACACCACCCCGCTGGTGCCCGCGCTGGAGCACCTCGTGGCGGGGCACGGCGAGGCGCTGACCGTCGTCGGAGTGGTGCCTGACCTCGACACCCAGCGCACGCAGACGGTCATCCGGGTCGCCCAGGAGTCGCTGACCAACGCCCGCCGGCACGCCCCCGGCGTCCCGGTGCTGGTGCGGCTCGAGAGCGACGCCGGCAGCAGCCACGTACAGCTCGTGGTCGTCAACGCGGCGCCTCAGCAGACATCGGATGCCGGGCGGACGGCATCCGCCGGAAGTGGGATGGGCCTGCTTGGCATGCGAGAACGTGCTGCACTCGTCGGGTCGAGCGTGACAGCCGGCCCGGTCGCACCCGACGACGCTCTCGAGGCGGCCTGGGCCGGAGGTTGGCTGGTCAGGCTGACCCTGGCGGTTCCCCCCGAGCGCCCGGTCCCTGCGTCTCGCGAAGAAAGTGCCACGAAGGAATGACGTTGACAGACAAAAGGATTCGGGTGGTCGTGGCCGATGACCAGACCGTTATCCGCGAGGCGCTGGCCATGATGCTCGACCTCGAGGACGACATCGATGTGGTCGCCGCTGCCGAAAACGGCCAGGTCGCCGTCGAGCGCGTTCTCGCCCTGAGACCTGACGTGCTGCTCACCGACCTGCGGATGCCGGTCATGGACGGCGCCGCAGCCGCGGCGCAGGTGGCCGAGCAGGCGCCCGAGACGGCCGTCATCGTGCTGACCACCTTCGACGACGAAGCCTCGATCCTGTCGGCGCTGCAGGCCGGCGCACGCGGCTACCTGACCAAGGACGCCGGTCGCGCTGAGATCGCGGCCGCGATCCGAGCCGCCGCCGCGGGCCAGTCGGTGCTCGACAGAGCCGTCCAGGCGCGGCTCGTATCGGCCGCCGTCAACCGGTCGGTGGCTGCGCCGAGCACCGAGCAGCGACCAACCGCAGGCTCGGCGGGTGCGCCGCTCCCTCCCACCGACGGGCTGACTCCCCGCGAGAACGAGGTGCTCGCCCTCATCGCCGAGGGCCTCAGCAACCGCGAGATCGCCCGGAGGCTCTTCGTGAGCGAGGCGACGGTCAAGACCCACATCAACAACCTCTTCGCGAAGGCTCACCTGCGCGACCGGGCCCACGCGGTCGGCTACGCCTACACCCACGGCCTCGTCAGGCCCTGAGCGGCGGCTCTTCGCGCGGCCGCCGGTCTTCTCGTGTCGGACATTCGCGACAGCGGCCCTGTATCACGGAGCCCTCTGACGACTCCATGCTTACACGTCTCGTCGCCGTTCATCCAGCCCTGCACAGAAGGAGCTCCATGAAGATTGCGATCATCGGAGCCGGTTTCTCCGGCCTCGCGACAGCCAAGGTGCTCACCGCCCTCGAACACGACGTCACCGTCTACGACAAGACGCCCGACGTCGGCGGGGTGTGGAGCGCGACCCGTCGCTACCCAGGGCTCTGCACGCAGAACAACAAGGGCACCTACGCCTTCTCCGACCACCCGATGCCCAGGGCCTACCCCGAGTGGCCCGGCGGCGCCCAGGTTCAGGCCTACCTCGAAAGCTACGTCGCTCGCTTCCACCTGTCCTCGAAGCTCCGTCTCGGCACCGAGGTCATCAGCGCGGTTCCAGCCGACACAGGCGGCTGGGACGTCCACACCGCCGCCGAATCCGCGCACTACGACCACCTGGTCGTGGCCAACGGGATCTTCTCGACGCCGTTCGTGCCGCAGTACCCCGGCGAGGAGGAGTTCCGTGCAGCCGGTGGAGAGATCGCCCCGGGCGGGCGCTCTGCGCGACCACACGGCCACGGCCGGTCGCCACGTGGTGGTGGTCGGCTACGGGAAGTCGGCGTGCGACGTCGCGGTCGAGGTGTCGAAGACCGCTTCGTCGACCACGGTCGTGACCCGAGAGCTGCTCTGGAAGCTGCCGCGCAAGCTGGGCGGGGTGCTCAACTACAAGTTCCTCATGCTCACCCGGCTCGGCGAGGGGCTGTTCCGCTACCGCAGCGTGGCAGGGGCGGAGCGGGTGCTGCACGCCAACGACTCGACGTTGGCCAACGGCATGCTCGGCAGTGTCGGCGCCGCCACCGTCCGTCAGCTGGGGCTGGCCGACCTCGGACTGGTGCCCAACGGCAGCTTCGGTGACATCGCCCGCAGCACCGTCAGCCTGGCTACCGAAGGGTTCTTCCCGGGCGTGCGAGACGGTTCGATCGCCGTGGCCCGTGACTGCGTCATCGATCGTCTACAGGCGGTCGACGGGGCGCCGCACGCCGCGCTCTCCGACGGACGCCTCGTGCCCGCCGATCTGGTGCTGGCGGCAAACGGTTTCCGCCAGGTCGTGCCGTTCCTGTCCGAGGAGGTGACCGGCCGGCTGCTCGACCCGAACGGCGACTACGTGCTCTACCGGCAGATCCTGCCGATCGGGGTTCCCGACCTAAGCTTCAACGGGTACAACTCCTCGCTTTTCTCGCCGCTGTCGGCCGAGATGTCGGCGGCGTGGATCGGGTCGCACCTGGCCCGGGCGCACCACGTGCCATCCCCCGAGGCGGCGCGCCGACACGTGAGCGAACGCCTGGCCTGGATGAAGCAGCGCACCCACGGAAAGCACGCTCACGGCACCAACGTCATCCCGTTCTCGCTGCACAACATCGACGAGGTGCTCGGCGATCTCGGTCTCGATGTCGGGGGCGGCCGGAAGGCACTGCAGTGGCTGCTTCCCGTGTCGCCGTCGGCCTACGCCGGGGTCACCCCCCGGCTCGTCGCCCGGCTGGTGACGGAGCCGACCACTGCGGATCCGCTCGCTCTCGACGTCGAGAGCGCGACGGTCGTCGCCTGACGTTCATCCACTGAGCGGCATCCGGCCGGCTGCACCCTGCGACTGCCGTGCAGTGGTGGGGCGCGTCGGTGTCATCAGACCGTCGCTCAAAGTTCGCTCACTTCCGCGCGGTTTCGCTCACTTCTGTGCCAAGGTGGGATCGTGCGTTATGCGAGACATCGCGCGATTGTCGACGAGGTCAAAGGTGGGGCCGTCTCGGTCCAGTCCCTCGTCGATCGGTTCGGCGTGAGCTCGGCCACGATCCGCCGAGACCTGACCGAGCTGGCCCACGCCGGCGTCGTGCGGCGGGTCCACGGCGGCGCCGCCCCCCTGCCGTCGAGCGAGCCCGAGGTCGACCGGCCCTACGACGAGGTGGCCGATGACGCAGCCATCGAGAAGCAGGCCATCGCCCGGCGGGCCGCTCATCTCGTGCGCGACGGCGACACCGTGCTCCTCGACATCGGCACGACCACCGGCGCCCTGGCCCGCGAGCTGCGGGGGCGCGCCGTCACCGTCATCACCCCAAGCCTCGCCGTGCTCGACGAGCTGCGCAGCGACCCGACCACCGACGTCATCGTGCTCGGAGGGCTGTTGCGCCGTCGCTACCACTCCCTCGTCGGCGTGCTCACCGAGGACGCGCTGCGCCAGGTCCACGCCACGACCGTCTTCCTCGGCACGAGCGGCGTCGACGCGAACGGCTGGGTGCTCGACACGACGTCGGTCGAGGTGCCCACCAAACGGGGCCTCATCCAGGCCGCCGAGCGAGTCGTGCTGCTCGCCGACCACAGCAAGTTCCCCGGTCAGGGGTCGATCCGCGTGTGCGGTCTCGACTCCGTCTCCGTGCTGGTCACCACCGACCTCGCCGACCACAGAATCCTCGAGACCGCGCGAACGCGTGGCACGGAGGTGCTCCTGGCCTGACCGGCCAGCTCCCGCCTGACCCACCCACATCCCACCAGTGACCGAGGAGGCCACCGCATGAACGCCCCAGCCAGCCACCACCCGTCGCAGCATTCCGCGCGTCACCCACATCGCCGTCGCGGTCTCGCGCTGGCCCTCAGTGCCACGCTCGCCGTCACCACGTTCGCGGCCTGTGACCGCAGCAGTGGGCCGGCGGCAAGCCCGACCCAGAACGCGAACGCCAAGGAGGTGACGCTCGCCATCACGTCCAACTCCATCGCCGGGGGCAAGAACGCCGACGAGGCCGACTGGTACAAGAACTACGTCATCCCGAACTTCACCAAGGCGCAGAAGGCCAAGGGCGTCAACGTGACGCTCACCTTCTCGCCGTCCGGCGTTGACGACGAGCAGTACAAGACCAAGCTGGCCCTCGACCTCAAGAGCAAGTCCGGCGCCGACATCGTCGCGCTCGACGGCATCTGGGTCGGTGAGTTCGCCCAGGCCGGGTACATCAAGCCGCTGAGCGAGGTCGTGGGCTCCGACGTCACCACGTGGGAGGGCTGGTCGCAGATCCCGAAGGCGGTGCAGGCCAACTCCTCCTTCGAGGGCAAGACGTACGGCATCCCGTCAGGCACCGACGGCCGAGTGCTCTACTTCAACAAGAAGCTGTTCGCGAAGGCGGGCCTGCCGACCGACTGGCAGCCGAAGTCGTGGCAGGACATCCTCGACGCGGGCACCAAGCTCAAGTCGCTACCCGGCGTCGACCCGATCCAGATCAACGCCGGCACGGCGATGGGCGAGGCCACCACGATGCAGGGGGTGCTGCCCCTGCTGGCCGGAGCCGGCACCGAGATCTACTCCGAGAACAAGTGGCAGGGCAACACCAAGGCCGTTCGTGACGTGCTGACCTTCTACCAGACGCTGGTCAAGCAGGGTCTGGAGAACACCGACTTCCAGCAGGCGGCCAAAGGTCGCGACGAGTCGTTCGCTGCCTTCGCGCAGGGCAAGATCGGCATCCTGCTCGAGGGCGACTACTTCTGGCGCTCGGTGATCAACCCCAAGAACGGGGATGCCGCCATGGCCACGCGTGACTCCGACGTGGGCTGGGCGGCCATCCCGTCGCAGCAGCCGGGCACCGGCATCGGGGGCACCGACACCGTGTCGATGTCAGGTGGCGGCGGCTACTTCCTCAACCCCAACACGAAGTACCCCCAGCAGGCCTGGGAGCTGCTGCAGTACCTCGGCTCGGCCGATGCCATCAAGGCCCTGCTGGGTGGCACAGCGCGCATCACCGCCCGCCAGGACGTCAACACCGAGGTGCTCTCGACCGACCCGCTCCTGTCGTTCATCTCCGAGAAGGTGCTCCCCGTGACGCACTACCGACCGGGCCTGGCGGTCTACCCGCAGGTCTCGCAGGCCCTGCAGCAGGCCACGGCCGACATCGTGTCGGGCAAGAGCGTCGATGACGCCGCGAAGGCGTACCAGGCTGCGGTCGAGAAGGCCGTGGGTGCCGACAAGGTGTCGGCATCGTGAGAACTCCCCGGTACCCACCTCACAGGGGGGAGGTGGGCACCGGGTGAGCACCGCGACGATCGACGCCGCCGGGCTGGGGCGCCGGCGCGCCATGCTGCTCGTGGCGCCCGCCCTGATCCTCATCACGGCCTTCCTCGTCATTCCGGCCCTCTGGACCGTCTACCTCGGCGTGACCGACTACCGACTGACCGGCATCCAGGCGGCCAACCCGCAGTTCGTCGGTCTCGACAACTACCGCGCTGCGCTGCTCGACCCGGCCTTCCGCAACGCGCTGTGGCTGACGCTCGTGTTCGTGTTCGGGTCGGCGATCGTCGGACAGACCTGCGCGGGCTTTGCCCTGGCCTGGACGCTGCGCGCCGTACCCAAGATCGTGCGCACCGTCGTGCAGACGCTCGTGCTGCTGGCCTGGATCCTGCCGAGCTCGATCGTCGCCTTCCTCTGGGTGGCCTACCTCTCCCGCGACGGCGGCACCCTCAACGCGATTCTGCACACCGGCGGCACCGACTGGCTGCTGGCCCACCCCATGCTCTCGATCATCGTCTTCAACACCTGGCGCGGCACGGCGTTCTCGATGCTGCTCTTCTCGGCGGCGCTGGGTGCGGTTCCCCCGAGCCAGCTCGAGGCCGCCCGGCTCTCCGGGGCGGGCACCTTCGCCCAGCTGCGCGACGTCGTGGTGCCGCACATCCGCGGACACGTGCTGACCAACACGCTGCTCATCAGCCTGTGGACCTTCAACGACTTCTCGCCGTACCTGCTCACCGCCGGCGGGCCGAACCACGCGAGCGAGGTGCTCCCGGTCTTCATCTACAACGAGGCGCTCTACGGCGGGCAGCTCGGCTACGGTTCGGCCATCTCGTTCATCATGCTCTTCATCAACCTCGTCATCGCACTGTTCTACGTGCGTCTCCTCCGGGAGCGGCGATGACGACCCGTACCGTGCTGCGTCGGCTGGCGATCACCGCCTTCCTCTCGATCGCCACGGCCTTCTGGGCGCTACCGCTGCTCTGGCTCGTGACCGCGCCCTTCGACCGCCGGCCGGGCCTGACCGTGTCGTGGCCCGACTGGACGCTCGAGAACTTCCAGCGCCTGGCCGAGAACCCCTATGCCTTCTCGTCGCTGAAGAACTCGGTCATCCTCGCCGGCGGGTCGATGATCGGGGTGACCATCCTCGCCGCCCTGGCGGCCTACTCGCTGTCGCGCGTGCGCATCCCCGGGCGCAACGCGCTGCTCTACGGCCTGCTCCTGCTCAGCTCCATCGTCACCGGCACGGCGGCCATGGTGCCGATCTTCCAGCTGATGTTCTCGCTGAACCTGATCGACGACCGCTCCGGCGTTATTCTCGTGTTCATCGGTGGCCTGCTACCGGCGGCGATCTTCATCCTCAAGGACTTCATGGACGCCACGCCGAAGTCGTACGAGGAGAGTGCCCGGGTGTTCGGGGCCAGCTCGATGCAGGTGCTGCGCCACGTCATGCTGCCGATCGTGCGGCCCGGCCTGGCCACCATCGCGGTCTGGACGCTCGTCAACGTGTGGAGCGACTTCCTCATCTCCTACATCCTGCTGCGCGACCCGGCCAAGATCCCGGCCGGCGTCGTGATGTACACCTTCTACTCCGAGGGTGGCCAGGCGAACCTGCCTCTCATCTCGGCGTTCTCCCTCGTCTACGCGCTACCGGTGGTCGCGCTCTACCTGTTCGTCAACCGCCGCTACGGCTTCAGGTTTCACGGAGGCATCAAGAGCTGATGGCCAGTATCCACATCGACGGTCTCACGAAGGTCTACCCGGGGGGCGTGACTGCCATCAACGGGCTCGACCTGACGATCGAAGACGGCTCGTTCTTCGCCCTGCTCGGCCCGTCGGGCTGCGGCAAGACGACCCTGTTGCGCACGATCGCCGGTCTGGAAGCCGCGTCGGCCGGCACCATCCACATCGGCGAGCGTGACGTCACGGTTCTGCCCCCCGGCGACCGCAACGTCGCCATGGTCTTCCAGGACTACGCCCTCTTCCCCCACATGAGCGTCAACGAGAACATCGCCTATCCCTTACGCATCAAGAAGACCGGCCGCGCCGAGCGCACCCTCAAGGCCAAGGAGACCGGCACCGCCCTGGGCCTCGAGGCCCTGATGGAGCGCCGCCCGGCCGAGCTGTCGGGTGGGCAACAGCAACGCGTGGCCCTGGCCCGAGCGATGGCCTGCCAGCCGTCGGTGTTCCTGCTCGACGAGCCACTGTCGAACCTCGACGCCCGGCTACGGCTGGAGGCACGCAGCTTTCTCAAGCGTCTTCAGCGCGAGCTCGGTGTGACCACCGTGTTCGTCACACACGACCAGAGCGAGGCCCTGGCCATGGCCGACCAGATCGCCGTCATGGAGAAGGGCCGTATCCGCCAGCTCGGCACCCCGTCAGAGATCTTCCGTAGCCCCTCCAACACCTTCGTGGCCAACTTCATCGGCTCCACGCCGATGAACCTCCTTCCGGGCGTGCTGCGTGAGGGAGCGCTCCGGGTCGGCAACGCGGCCGTGGGGCGCGAGGCCGCCGGAGAGCTGGCCGCCTGGTCGGCCGGTGCCGTCGACGCCGGCGAGGTGACCGTCGCGTTCCGGCCCGAGTACGCCCGGGTCGACGGCGCCGGCCCGCTGCGGTTCACGGGAACGGTCGAGACCCTGGAGAACCTCGGCGCGAGCGTGCTCGTCACCGTTCGCACCGACGACGACCAACGGGTGCAGGCGGTGGTACCGGAGGGTGAGGAGGTCGACGTGGGAGCCGACGTGCACGTGGCACCCGTGCCCGGTCGCATCCTGGTCTACGACGCCCAGGGCGAGCTGTTGCGCCCGTGAGCGGCAGGGTGTTGACGACCGTCACCCGACGCTGGGGGCCCAGCGACCGCGCCGAGCTGCAGATCCGCGAGGTACCGGTAGACGTGCCTGCGGGGTGCGCAGCGCTGGAGGTCGAGCTGTCGTACGCCGCGGCCGGGGCGGTGCTCGACCTGGGGCTGGCCGGGCCGGCCTGCTATGTCGGCTGGTCGGGTGGGGCCCGGCGCCGGTTCGTCGTGTCGGAGAGCTGGTCGACGCCGGGTTACCTCCCCGTGCCGGTCGAGGCCGGCGTATGGCGGGTGCTGGTCGGGTTGCACCGGGTGGCGCCGGGCGGCGTCGAGATGACGCTCACCGTGCGGTCGACGAGCGCGGATGCCGTTGGGCGGGCTCGCGAGGCCGAACCGGCCGACCCTCCCCCGACCGACCGCGTAGACCGTCGTCGAAGGCTTCCCACCTTGGACGGGCTGACGTGGCTGGCGGGCGACTTCCACTCTCACACAGTGCATTCCGACGGAGCCCTGTCGATCGGCGCCCTGGCGGCGTTGGCCGCCTCACGCGGTCTCGACTTCCTCGCCGTGACCGACCACAACACGACCAGCCACCACGCGCACCTGCCGGCCGCCGGGCGCGCCCACGGCATCCGGCTCCTTCCCGGTCAGGAGGTGACCCGCGACATCGGCCACGCGAACGCCTTCGGCGACATCGGGTTCGTCGACTTCCGCCAGCCGCCCACCGCCTGGGCCGCCGACGTGGCGCGGCGCGGCGGCATCCTCTCGGTCAACCACCCCCTCGCGGCTGACTGTGCCTGGCTCTCGCCCCTCGGCCAGGCGCCGGTCGCCGAGGTATGGCACTCGTCGTGGGCCCAGGTGCCGTCGTGGGGTGCGCCTCTGGCGTGGTGGCTACTCACTCCCGGCACGACCCCCATCGGTGGCAGCGACTTCCACCAACCCGGCAGTGACGCCCTGCCGGGTTCGCCGACGACGTGGGTGCTCGGTAACGCGGACGGTGACAGCGATGACGTGCTGAGTGGGGTGCGGGCCGGGCGCACGAGCGTCAGCGCCTCGGTCGACGGCCCGCTGCTGCTGCGTGACGGTGACGAGCTCGTGGCGGTCGACGCCGACGGGCTGTTGCTCACCGGTGCCGACCAGGGCCGGCGGCCCGTGGTCGGCGACACGGTGCGGTTCGACGCCACGACCAACCCGTGGTGGCTCGAGGACGATCACAGGGTGGTGCACGCACTCTGCCGCTGACCCCCTTCGCTGCTGAGGTCGTCACGATCCGAACGGCGCTCCCACGTCGACGCGTACGGTGGCAATCTGCCAGGGGCCCAGAGGCAGGGCCACGACCCCGTCGGTCACGTCGACCCGATCGGTGACGACGCCGCGACCGGTCACCCTGAACGCTTGCTGCACCGGCCGACTCGGCGAGCCCACCACCGCCGTCGTCGGTGCGTCGGAGGCGTTGAGCACGCGTACCTCAACGGCGCTGTCGTCGTCATAGCGGCGGCGCAACGACAACAGGTCGACTCCCCGGCCGGTGACCGGCAGCCCCTCGGTGCTCGCCAGTGGGGAGTCGGCTGGCGCCGCGCCGGCGCGCACGACCACCGGGTGCGCCCACCCCTCGACGGCAGCCCCGAGGTCGGCCTGCGCCCAGTCGCCGTCGTGGAGCATGACGGCGACGGTGGCCCGGCAAGGGCCCAGTACCTGGGCGGCCGGGGTCGGCAGCTGCGGCCCGGCGGGCTCACTGCGGTAGGGGTGCACGTTGCGGCTCAGGTAGCCGACCGAACGCAGCAGGGTCAGGGCGATCTCGGATCCGGAGGCAGCATCACCGTCCACGACCTCGTACTCCATGGTGCGACCGAGCATGACGCCGAGGCCTCCGGCGTCGACGAACGTCTCGGCGGGGAAGGTCGCGATCGGGTACTCCCCGACCGGGCCGGCCTCTGCGGTTCGGCCCCGGCGGACGACGGCCAGCTGGCCCTTGGCGTGTGACCCGTCGGCGGGCCGGGCCGTGGGCAGGTGCAGTCGCAGGCGGTGGTCGCTCGAGCGGTTCTCCCACTCGAGCGCGAGCCGCACGAACGGCTCGCCCGCCCGCAGCTCGACAGCCATGGTGACGAGCGTCGACTCGGTCGTGGTCGAGCGGCCGGCCAGGTCGCTCGACGTCGGTAGCTCGTAGCGCCGCTCGACCCTCAGGTGCCCGACGACCGGGCCGACCTGACCCGGGGCGGTCACGGTCACCTCGGTGGGAGTCTCGACGAGCACATCGTCGAGCGGCGGGCCGTAGTTGTAGGAGTCGCCGCCGTCTCCCCCGTCGACCAGACGGGCGACCCGCTCGACGGTGACGCCGTCCGCCGTGACGGAAAGGGTGCCGTCTTCGGCGACCCTCACCGCGACGATGCCGTTGTCGAGGGTGCGGGCGTCGCGACGAACGGGCTTGCCCGGCGGTGGCTGCGCGAAGACGACCGGCTTGATCGCCGCCCAGCCGAGGGCGGGCACGCTGACCCGCGCGGCCAGGCGACGCCGGGGTTCGTCACGGGTCACTACGAGCCACTCGGTGTCGGTGCCCGCGGCCTGCGCCGCGGCGCGGAGGCGCAGCTCGGCCGCGATGGCGTCGAAGGCCGGGTCGCCCTGGTCGGCCAGCAGGAAGGTCAGCTGTCGCAGTTCGGAATCGATCTCGATGGCACGCACCTGCAGCCCGAAGAGCTCCCGGTCGTGCACCCGGTGCATCAACCGGGGCAGGTCCGTGGAGCGGACCCGCTCTCGCGCCAGCTCGGCCGTGGGGCGTGAAAGCTCTTGCGCTGGAACGAGGCTGCCGTCGGGAAGGGCGAAAGCCGCATCCGCCCACTCGTCGGGCACTGGCACTGTCACGTCGACCATGTCGGTGCGCACGTCGGGCGACGGGTTGGCCACGACGAGGGAGCCGCTCGGAGCCGCCGAGATCGCCGGGGCGAGCGCACGGTCACGCACGGCCTGAGCGGCGTGCTCGGCCTGTTCGAGACGGGCCAGCACCTGGCCGGCCGTCTCGTCGACGCCACAGCCGGTGACCGAGTCGTGACACGAGGAGTCGACGACGCCTCGCCAGGCGAGGTCGAGGTAGTACGTGGGCAGGGTGGGCAGGAACAACGAGGAGAAGGGCTCGGCGTACCGCGCGAGCAGCCGTTCGGTGCGAGCCATCGCCTCCTTGAGCTGCCAGCGCACCGACAGCACCCCAGGCAGGATGTTGGCGCGGGCGTGGCTGCGCAGCTCGCCGTCGACCACCCGCAGCTGCCCGATCGGATGGCGCGGTGCCTCGAGGTACTCGGTGAGGGTCGCCACCCGCACGCGGGGCCCGGTCGCGTCGGCGTTGAGGTCGGCCACCTCGGCCATCAGGGTGGGCAGCGGCGCAGCATGGTCGGTGCCGTACATCGCGAGGAAGTCGTCGCCGTACCAGCTCGACTGGGTGCCCAGGCGTTCGGCGAGGCGGCGTCGCACGTCGCCGGCTCCGAACACGTCAGCGGCGTTGCCGTAGCTGTTGGCGAGGAACTCGGTGCGGATGCCGCTGCCGTCGGGTGAACGCCACCAGAACTCGTGCTGGTCGACCTCGGCGGGCACGCCCCGGTAGACCACGGCCTGCTCGATGCCGATGTGGCGCAGGATCTGCGGCATCTGGGCGCAGTGGCCGAACATGTCGGGGAGGTAGCCGATCGGCATCACCGGGCCCAGCCGTGCGGCGTCGGCCCACCCGATCTCGAGGTTGCGGATCATCGTCTCGCCCGAGCAGAGAAACTCATCCATCAGCACCCGCCACGGGCCGATGGCCAGCCGGCCGCTCTCAGCGAGGGCTCGCACGGCATCCGTCTGGTCGGGGCGCACCTGAAGGTAGTCGTCGACGGCGGCCATCTGCCCGTCCATGGTGAAGCGGAAGTCGGGCTCTCGCTCGGCCCTGGCGACGACATCGTCGAGAAGGTCGACGAGGCGCAGACGGAAGCGTTGGAAGGGCTCGTACCACTCCCGGTCCCAGTGCGTGTGGGGCACGAGCCAGACCGTGTTCGTCATGACTCCCGATCATGGCAGGTGGGCGCGGCCGGGGCGCGGCGGAAGCCCCGTCGATCGCCTCCCTGAGCCGATGGGGGGGTGAGCACTGCCCACGTGGTGGACATTTGGGACGTCAGGTGTCACGGATGGCCCACCATCGGGAACTGCTTCGGTAGCGTCAACCGTTGCTGGGTCAGTGGCGAACCCGCGGATGAACACGGGTGGACACGGGTCGACACTGCGGAATCTTGAAGTTCCCTTGAACGTTGACGAAGGTGACGGCAGGTGGGCCAGGTGCCCACCCGTGACGAGGAAGAGGTGCACAGTGAGGCGTAAG
>JBBSTU010000069.1:0-18024 GCA_038235595.1 Actinomycetales bacterium
ATGGCGCCCCCGGCAGGAATCGAACCTGCGACCAAGAGATTAGAAGGCTCTTGCTCTATCCGCTGAGCTACGGGGGCCGGTCGCAGGCGCGGAGCACCTCACCCGCGCGAACGAGGTCTCATGATAGTCGGGTCGATCAGGTGACCGGTGACCCGATGAAGGCCCGGCGGTGTGCGGTGATGGCATCGAGCAGAACGCGTTCGCGGTCGCTCGCGCCGATCTCGGCCGTGCCGCGCACCAGTCGGTAGCGCAGCAGGGCCAGCTCGCTCGCGCTGTCTTGGAAGGCGCGCATCGACCGCTTCGCGGGCGAGCCTCCCGTCGACCGTGCCCACGACCGGGCGGCCGCTCGGGTGCGCAGCCGCGAGAGCATGGCCACCTCACCATGGCTGAGCCACCCTGCATCCGCATACGGCGAGAGGTGCAGGCCGATGAGTCGACCCTCCCGACGTCTTAGCCACACAAGAAAACCGATGAAGGTCAAGAAGATCGGTACCTGGTAGGTCAGGTACGCCTGCACGAAGCCCGACAGACCGGCCAGCGCAGAGAGGTTCCACAGCCCGTGCAACAGCATCGCGCAGACCCATCCGGTGACCACGGCCACCACCTTGCCGAGCGGGTTGCGCACCCCGACCGCGATGCCGATGCCGATGCCGATGCACGAGGTGAAGAGGGGGTGCCCGAACGGACCCATCAGACCCCGAACGATGAACGTCGCCTGGAGTCCCTCATCGCCGTACTCGGTGATGGCCTGACCGAGGTAGAGGATGTTCTCGCTGAACGCGAAGCCGGCCCCGATGAGACCGGCGTAGACGATGCCGTCGATGATGCCGTCGAACTCCTTGCGCCGCAGCAGGAAGATCAGCAGCACTCCGAGGCCCTTGAGCGTCTCCTCGGTGAGCGGGGCGAGATAGACGGCACCGGTCTCGAACGGGTCGCTCCACTGGGCGTCGATGAGCACCTGCAGGCCGAAGGTGTTGATGAAGAACGCGCCCACGACCGCGACCAGCGCCCCCCAGAGAAAGGCGAAGACGAGGTAGCCCGGCGGCTCGGCCTCGAAGCGGTCGAGCCACAGGAAGGTCGGCACGATCACGAACAGCGGCACGATGGCCGCCAGGGCTGCCGTGAGGATCACGTGCGAGTCGAGCCGCCCACCCAGGATGCCGAGCAGCACGAGCAGGCACACGAGGAACAACGACACGGTGACCCCGGCCGTGATCGTGGTGCGTAGCCACGGCCGGCTCGTCGGGTTGCTGACCGTGCTCCACTGTTGACCGGGGTCGGACGTGCCCACCGCGGCTTCGCTCGTCCCGCCCGTCATCGGGTCCCCTGAGGCCATGGCGAGAAGGCTAGTGCAGGCAGCGGTCATCGGCCCTCCCGTAGGGTGAGGTGGTGACCGAGACACACCCCCGATCGACGGCCGACCGCATCATCTGGATCGACTGCGAGATGACCGGCCTCGATCTGCGAGCCGATGCCCTGGTGGAGGTCGCGGCCCTCGTCACCGACTTCGAGCTGAACCAGCTGGACGATGGCATCGACGTGGTCATCAGGCCGCCCGCCGAGGCGCTCGCGCAGATGGACGACTTCGTGCGCAACATGCACATCACCTCGGGCCTGATCGAGGAGTTCGACTCCGGCGTCACGCTGGAGGAAGCACAGACCCGCGTGCTCGACCACCTTCGCCAGTTCGTGCCGGAGCCCCGCAAAGCGCCGCTCGGAGGCAACACCGTCGCCACCGACCGCGGCTTCCTGGCCCGCGACATGGCGCAGCTGGAGGCTCACCTGCACTACCGCATCATCGACGTGAGCTCGATCAAGGAGCTCTCGCGTCGCTGGTACCCGCGGGTCTACTTCAACGCGCCGAAGAAGTCGGGGGGGCACCGGGCGCTCGCCGACATCCGCGAGTCGATCGCCGAGCTGCGCTACTACCGCGAGGCCGTGTTCGTCGCGCAGCCCGGCCCCGACAGCGCCACCGCCAAGGCGCTGGCCCGACCCCACGTCATCACCACCTGACCTCGGCTTGCTCTCGCGTGCTCACGGTCACGCTCTGAGGCCCGGTCACCAGCACCCCTCCGGAGCAGGTACGATTGGCGTCGCTGTCCAGCCAGCTTCGGGTTCGCCCGGAGCCGACGGAGAGTCTTGGTGGGTGTAGCTCAGCTGGTAGAGCACCTGGTTGTGGTCCAGGTGGCCGCGGGTTCAAGTCCCGTCACTCACCCCAAGAGGGCCCCCGCGCGAAAACATTCGTGCGGGGGCCTTGCTCGTCCACTGGTCGCTTCCCGCGCGGGTGCGTCCATGAGCGCGACCGGATGCCGTCGGGCTCTCGACATTCGCTGATGGGTCACAATGGGGCATGCTCTCCACCAACAAGCGCACCCAGAAGATCACCGTCGGTGTCATCGTCGGCCTGGTCATCATCAGCCTGGCCCTGTCGCTCGTATCGGTGGCCCTGGCCTAGCCTCGGCCCACCGATCGGAGCAATCAGAACCGGTTCGCCGGGGATGGCAACCAGGGCGCTATCGATTTTGTCGGGGTCGGCCCGACTGCTAACGTTTCCCCTCGTTGCGCCGCTAGCTCAATTGGCAGAGCAAGTGACTCTTAATCACTGGGTTCGGGGTTCGAGTCCCTGGCGGCGCACCAAGGGCAGAGGTCCCTCGCAGGCGCGAGGGGCCTCTGTCGTGTTGAGGGTCAGCGACGGCGGCGACGCACCAGTGCGATGACCACGATGGCGGCGACAGCCGCAGCGACCACCGCCCCCACCCGTTCGACTCGCAGCTCACCATCAGGGGTGTGCGTGGCCTCGTCGAGCCTCAGCTTGAGGCTGCGCACCTGGCGCTGCGCAATCACCTTCGGCTGCGCGCGGTAGGCCAGCTCGTTGACGGTGACCTCCAGCCGCTTGCGGGCGGCCTCGATGTCGGCCTCGATCCGTGCGGTGTCGCTCATCTGGCTTCCTTTCGCTGCTGTGCCGACTCTGGGGCCGACTCTAGCGGCGTGTCTCGGGGTGCTCGTCGCAGGCCGAACCTACCCATTCGGTCAGCCCTCGAGGCCGAGGTCTCGACGCAGCTTCGCGACGTGACCGGTGGCCTTGACGTTGTAGAGCGCCCGGGTGACTACGCCGTGCTCGTCGATCACGAAGGTTGAGCGGATGACGCCCTCCACCGTCTTGCCGTAGAGCTTCTTCTCACCGAACGCGCCGTAGGCCCGATGCACGGCGAGGTTCTCGTCGCTCAGGAGCGGAAAGCTGAGACCGTCACGCTCCCGGAACCGGGCCAGCTTGGCCGGCGCGTCCTTGGAGATACCGACCACGTCGTAGCCATCGCGCGTGAACGAGGCCATCGAGCCACTGAAGTCGCAGGCCTGGGTGGTGCACCCCGGGGTCATCGCCGCGGGGTAGAAGTACGCGATCACCTTGCGGCCGCGGTGGTCGGCCAGTGCGACCTGCCGTCCCGTGTCGTCGGCAAGGGTGAAGTCGGGTGCGGGATCACCGGTCTCGAGCCGGCGGGCCGGGTCAGTCACGAAGCTGCTCCTTGAGAAAAGGTCTGAGTGCGGACGGCGGGACTCGAACCCGCACACCTAGGGCACAGGAACCTAAATCCTGCGTGTCTACCAGTTCCACCACGTCCGCCGGTCGCTGCGCCACCAACTCTAGTCAGAAGGCGATGACGGTCGTGGACACCGTCACCTGCGCCAGCACGTCGGGGAGCACGTCGACGCCGATGCCCGGCCCGGTTGGCACCACGAGGTGTCCCCCGTCGAGCACGAAGGGGGCGGTCAGGTCTTGCGCGTAGTACCGGCTCGAGGCCGAGGTGTCACCCGGCATCACGAAGTTCGGCAGCGCCGCCAGGGCCACGTTGGCCGCACGGCCGATGCCGGTCTCGAGCATCCCGCCGCACCACACGGGGATGCCGTGGGCCGCTGCGACGTCGTGGATGCGGCGAGCCTCGAGGTAGCCACCGACGCGGGCGGGCTTGACGTTGATGACGCTGCAGGCCCCGAGGGCGATGGCCGACGCAGCATCACGAGCCGACTCGATCGACTCGTCGAGGCAGATGGGCGTGGAGATGACCTGGGCCAGCCTGGCGTGCCCAAGGAGGTCATCGGCGGCCATCGGCTGCTCCATCAGAAGCAGGTCGAAGGGGTCGAGCCGGGCCAGGTGTCGGGCGTCGGCAAGGGTGTACGCGGTGTTGGCGTCTACCTGCAGCAAGGTCTCGTCGCCGAAGCGTTCGCGCACGGCCCGCACCGGCTCGAGGTCCCAGCCCGGCTCGATCTTGAGCTTGATGCGCAGGTAGCCCTCGTCGAGGTAGCCCGCCACCGCCGCGAGGAGCTCGTCGATGGAGTCCATGATTCCGACGGAGACACCGGCCGGCACGCGGTCGCGAACGGCCCCGAGATACTGCCCGAAGGAGACGCCGTTCGCCTTCAGCTGGGCGTCGAGAATGGCCGTCTCGAGCACCGCCTTCGACATCGGGTGCCCGGTCACAGCGGCCAGAGCCGGGCCGACACGTTCGGCGGTCAGGGCCTCGCCCACGGCCCGCAGCCGTGGGATGAGATGGTCGCGGATGACCAGGTCGGCGCCGTCGAGGAACTCCGGGCCGTAGAGCGGCTCGGGTTCGGCGGCCGACTCGGCCCACCCCTCGGCGTCGGCGGTGACCACCCGCACGATTGTGGTCTCTCGCTCGGTGGAGGTGCCGAACGAGGTGCGGAACGGGGTGACCAGTGGGAGACGGACCCGTCGTAGCTCGATCTTCTCGATCTTCATGACGTGCCTCTCTGGGTGCGGCCCGTGTCTTCAGCGTCCACAGCGTCTTCAGCGTCCACGGTGTCTTCAGCGTCTACGGCGCCCTTCGTGAGCCGGTACCAGCCCGTCCGCGTGACTCCGGTCGCGCGGTATCCCGACCCGAACGCCTCCACGAACACCTCCCCCACGCGGGTCCGCCACTGCGACGCCTCGTCGGGGTTTCGGCGGCGCAGCACCACGACGTCGACCGGAACCCGGCACCAGCGTGCACCTGCGACCTCGACCACGAAGGGCTGACCGTCGGGGCCCGTCGCCGACACGTCGTCGGCCGTGAAGTCGGGCAGGTCGACCGGTGGTGGCTGGCCCTCGCTGCAGGCCACCGAGCGTTGGTCGGTGAGCGGCCACACTGCCGCCAGGCGGTCGCTCGGACCCACGTTGATGTCATCGGCCATCGGCCCGTAGAAGTCGGGGAGGTACTCGCCACTGTGGGCTCCGAGCTTGGTCAGGTTGAACCGGGCGTTCCGGCTGACCAACGGGTCAAAGGTCCAGTTCATGGTGGTGAAGCCTCGTTCGAGGGCCCAGGCTCGCTGGTGCAGCTTGAGCGCGAACCCGATACCCCGGTCGCTCACGTCTGGCGCGACGGCCGCGATCAGCGAGTAGGCGCAGACGCCATCGGGTGAGACGATCGCCACCGCCGTTCCCAGCAGACGTCGGTCGCCGTCGTGGGCCACCGTGACGTTGCAGCCGGCGTGGCTGATGGCTCGGAGCACGTCGGGTGGAAGCGGCGCCCCGTCGGGCGAGCTCCCCCATACGCCGGTGAGCAGCGCTGCCACGTCACGCAACCGGTTCATCGCGTGCTCGTTCCCGACCTCGACGTTGGAGAAGGATGCCGCTCTGGCAGCGGCATCCCGGGCCTGACGAACGAGCGGGTCGGCACTGGCGTCGGCCATGGTTCTCTCCCCATTCTCTGCGCTTGCGGGTGGTGCGGTGCTGCGGGTGGTGCGGTGCTGCGCCCATTGTCGGTCGCAGGGCCTTCTGTGGCGAGGGTGGCAGTCAGCCGATCACGCCGACCCGTTCGGCCAGAGCCTGCGCGTTGCGGTCGACGAGGGCCAGCGCGCACTCCCGCAGGGTGGCGCCGCAGGTGCGGCGGTCGCCCTCCACCGTGTCGACGAGCCGACGCATCACCGTGTCGATCTTTGCGAACGACGCTGCGGCAGTGGGCTCGATGTCGCCGAAGACGACCCACCACCACCACGCGTTCGTCATGACGTTGGCGAGGAAGTCGGGAACGACGGGGATGCCGCGCTGCGCCAGCGCCGCTTCGGCGTCGGGGAGGGTCGGCACGTTCGCCCCCTCCACGACGGCTCGGGCCCGCACCCGTTCGACCACGTCGATAGTGGATGACGTACGACATGGCCGCCGGCACGAGCAGGTCGCACGGAACGTCGAGCCACGTGTCGCGATCGGCCGTGGCATCGCCGGGGCGCAGGGCGCTGCGGTGGATGACGCCATGCTCGTCGCGCGAACGCAACAGGGCCTCGACGTCGAGTCCGTCGTCGCACCGGACCAGCCCCTCCCGGTCGGCGACGGCGACGACCTTGACACCAGCACGTGCGAGATAACGTGCTGCGGCTCCGCCGATCGACCCGAAGCCCTGCACGACCGCCGTCGTTCGCGTCTGGGGCAGTCCCAGTCCCTCGGCCGTCAGCAGGGCGGCCCGTGCGACGCCGTAGCCGCCGACGAGACCGTCGAGGGAGATGCCGTCGACCATGCAGGCGAACGCATCGGCCAGCCGTCCTCGAGCGGCTGCCGGGTCGTCGAACGTGGCAAAGACGGCCTCGATGGTGGAGGCCAGTCCGAGCTCGGCTGCCACCTCGTCGATCGTCTCCTGGCGCAGCCCGAAGTCCTCCCCGGTGTTCCACTGCGAGCGCACGGTCGGCAGGATGGCCGCGAGAAAACGCTTCAACACGTCGCGAGCGTCGGGGGCACCCGGGTCGATGTCGATGCCGCCCTTGGCGCCGCCGAGGGGCACGTAGGCGTCGGCGGGGTCGTACACGAGGGCCTCCTTTCGGGTCACGCCCTGGGCCAGCCCGCGCACCTCCTCGAGGCTGCAGCCGTCGCGTAGCCGTAGCCCCCCGAGGCCAGCCCCCGCACCAGCGAGTCGATCACGACGTAGCCCCGTCGAGAGGACACGGGGTCACACCAGGTGATCTCGAGCAGCGAGGGCACTCTTGTTCTCCTTCAGCGGCTGGGCGGCCGGCTCCTGGTGGCGCACCTGGATGACGGTCGGGCGGTCGGCGAGAAGGCCCGCCGTGACCGCCGCGGTCAGCTCGTCCGGGTCGTCGACGGTGGCACCGAGGCAGCCGAGCGAGCGCCCGAGAGCCGCGAAGTCGGGGGCCTCGAACGTGACGGCGTGCACCGGGTCGCCGCGCCCCGTCATCTCGTCGCGGATCTCGCCGTAGCCGCTGTTGTCGATCACGACCACGGGCAGCGTGAGACGCAGCTCGGCAGCGGTCGCGAGCTCGGCGACCGTGAACATCAGCCCGCCGTCACCGAGCACCGCCACCACGGGCCGGTCGGGGTTGCCCACCTTGGCCCCAATGGCGGCGGGCAGCCCGTAGCCCAGCGTGCCGTAGCCCGTTGGGAAGAGGTACGAGCCCGGTTCGTGCACAGGCAGGTTGGCCAACATGCCGTAGTAGCAGAACATGGCGTTGTCGGTGCCGAGCACGATGTCGCGAGGCAGTGCTGCCGACAGGGCGCGCACGAGCGGGAGCCAGGTCGCCCCCTCCCGCTCGGCGTCGGCCGTCTTGCGCTCCCGCCAGCCCTCCAGGTCGCCGCGCTCACGTCGGTCGGGGCCCCCGCCCAGCGCCACGCGCAGGTCGGCCAGCACCCGCGCCGAGTCGCCGACGAGCCCCAGGTCGGGCAGGGCGTTGGTGACCATCTCGACCGGGTCGATGTCGATGCGCACGAGCCGACCCGCCAACGGCAGCGGGCCGTTCCACAGGTCGGCCGGTGCCAGCTCGGTGCCGACCGCCAGCACCACGTCGGCCTGCGCGACGAGGTCGCGAACGCTCGGCAGGTGCATCCCCGCCCCCAGGGCGAGGGGGTGGTCCTCGGGCAGCACCCCCTTGCCGTTGGTCGTCGTCACCACCGGGGCGCCCAACCGCTCGGCCAGGGCCCGCAGCTCGGCTGCCGCCCGGTTGGCGCCGCCCCCCGCGAGGATCACCGCGAAGGCAGCATTGTTCAACCAGGCAGCCGCCTCGGCCACGACGCCGGCCGGCGCCGTGGGGGCGAGCCGGTGACGGACGACCGCGGGCAGGGTGACCGGCCCGTCGATGGTCTCCAGGAGCACGTCGAGCGGGACCTCGAGGTGCACCGGTCGGGGTCGACCGTGGGTCATGATGGCGAAGGCCTGGGCCACGGCGACGGGGATCTGCTCCACACTGGTCGGTCGCAGGCTGGCCGCAGCCACCGCGCGCATCGCCCCCTGCTGGTCCTTCGTCTCGTGCAGCAACCCGTTGCCCGCGGCCGGGTGCCGCAGGGGCAGACCGGGTGAGACGACGAGCACCGGCACCGAGTCGGAGTAGGCCTGACCGATGGCCGCGGCTGCGTTGAGCAGGGCTGGTCCGGTGGTGACCAGCGCGACCCCGACCCGGCCGGTCGTGCGCGCATAGCCGTCGGCGGCATAGCCGGCACCCTGCTCGTGCCGAGTGCCCACGTGTCGAACCCCATGAGAGAGCAGGTGGCGGTAGATCTCGAGGTTGTGGGTGCCCAGGATGCCGAACACCGTGTCGACCCCGTGCGCGACCAGCGCAGCGACCAGCGCAGCGACCAGAGCCTCACCGGCTCGGCGTAGCAGACGGCGGTCAGTCCCGCCACGACGCCGGCGATGAGGAACGACCCGATCACGGCCGGGCGAGAAAGGGCACCTGTTTGGCACCCTCGACCCGAGGGAGGGGTGCGGCGCGGCTCAGTCGACGCGCACGGTGACGGTGTGGATTCCGCTCGCACCGTCGGGCGCCGGGGGCGCCTCGAGGGGAGACTGCACCTCACCGGTGTTGTCGTAGGCCCGCACCCGAACCTCGTGGCTGCCCGAGGTGGCGTCCCACTCGTAGACCCACTGGCGCCACGCGTCGATGCTCGCGTCGACGGCGAGTCGGGCCTGCGTCCAGGGGCCCGTGTCGACCTGCACCTCCACCTTTGAGATGCCGCGGTGCTGGGCCCAGGCCACGCCGGCCACGGCCACCTTGCCCGCCTTGACCGTCGCGCCCGAGCGGGGGACGTCGATGCGCGACTCCGTCTTGACCGGGCCCTTCGGCGACCAGCCACGTGGGGTCCAGTAGCCCTGGTCACTGGCGAAGGTCGTCACCTTGAGCTCACTGACCCACTTCGTGGCCGACACGTAGCCGTAAAGACCGGGCACGACGATGCGCGCCGGGAACCCGTGTTCGAACGGGAGCGGCTGGCCGTTCATGCGAATCGCGATGAGGGAGTTGCGGTCGTCGGTCAGGGCCTCGATCGGGGTTCCGGCCGTGAAGCCGTCGACGCTCTGGGAGAGCACCATGTCGGCACCCGGCTTGGGCCGGGCCATCTTCAGCAGCTCGCGCACCGGCCAGCCGGTCCACACGGCGTTGCCGGTCAGTTCTCCCCCGACCTCGTTGGAGACGCACATCAACGTCACCAGCGCCTCCTGCATCGGCTTGGACTGCAAGGTGGCCCAGTCGATCTCGATCTCCTCCTCGACCATGCCCGTGACCTTGAGCGTCCAGGTGCTGGCGTCGACCCGCGGCACGACGATCGCCGTGTCGATGCGGTAGAAGTCGTCGTTCGGCACGATGAAAGGCGCGACGCCAGGGATCTTGAGGTCGGCACCGGGCGGGATCGTCACGGTGTTCGACGGCACGGGAGCCTTCGCGACGGCAGCATCGCGAGAGGCCGTGGCCGCGGCGGAGTCGCCGGTGATGAAGTTGCCGAACCAGGCCGCCACGATGCCCAGACCGCCGCCGAGCACCCACCGTCGCGTCGGGCTCTCGGCCTCACGCGACCCGGTGCCACCGGAGCGGCGCAGCGCGTCCATGCCGACGCCGCGGCGCAGGAACCACAGACCGGCAATGGTGCCGAGCAGGGTGGGCACCACATCCGCGAGGGCGGCCCCCGGGCGTGAGAGCACAGCCGCCATGCCCACCAGACCCACCAGCCCGAAGAGCGTCAGGCCGAGCGGCATCCGGCGCCTCACGACCAGTCCGATACCGGCGCAGATCACGGCCAGCGCGACGACCGTACCGACCAGCAGGGCCCGCTTGTCGTTCGTGCCGAACGTCGCGATGGCGAAGTCCTTGAGCCACGCCGGCGTGCGGTCGATGAAGGCACCGCTCACTGCAGCGATGGGAGCCGGCTGTCCGCCGGCCTGGCCCAGCGCTTGGAAGGCGGCCGCGACGAGGGTGCCGAGCCCGACGGTGACCAGCCCCGCCACGACCCCGTCGACGGCTCCGACCCACCGAGGCGGTGGCGTTTCGGAGGGGGTCGTGACGGGTTCGCTCGAGGTGGTGACGGTCATGGACTCAGGTACTCCTTCAGGTGCGGCACGAGGGCCCGGAAGGCCAGGGCCCGGTGCGATACGTCGTTCTTCTCGTCGGGCGTGAACTGCGCCAACGTGCGGTCGCCGCCCGTGATGTGGTCGGCTTGCCGGTCGATGGGCTGGTTGGTGGGCACAAAGATCGGGTCGTAGCCGAAGCCGCCCGTGCCGGCCGGCGACCGCGCCACCCGGCCGGGGAAGTACCCGAGCTCGGTGGCTGCGCGCCCGTCGGGCAGTACGAGCGAGGCGGCACACACGAAGGCCGCGCCGCGGTGCTCGTCGCGCACGTCACCGAGCTGCGCGAGCAGCAGATCGAGGTTGGCGCGGTCGCCCCGGCCGCCCGACCAGCGAGCGCTGAAGATGCCGGGCGACCCACCGAGCACGTCGACCGAGATTCCTGAGTCGTCGGCCAACGCGGGCAGCCCGGTGACGGCCGCGGCGGAGGTGGCCTTCAGGGTCGCGTTCTGCTCGAACGTGACGCCGTCCTCGACGACCTCGGGCGCCTCCGGGAACTCATCGAGACCGACGATCGTCAGGCCCAGGTCGTGGCAGACATCAGCGAGGATGCCGCGCAGCTCGTCGACCTTGTGCGCGTTGCGGGTTGCGAGCACCACCCGGGTCATTCGGACGCTCCGCCGGGTCGAGGGCTCGGCTCTTCGCTCGCCGCCACCTGCTGCAGCTCGGTCAGGTCGGCACACCCCTTCGTCGCCAGGTCGAGCATCTCACCGAGCAGCATCCGGTCGAAGGGTTCGCCCTCGGCAGTGCCCTGCACCTCGACGAAACGTCCGTCGCCGGTCATGACGACGTTCATGTCGGTCTCGGCGGTGCTGTCCTCGGGGTAGTCGAGGTCGAGCAGGGGCCGGCCGCCCACGATGCCCACCGACACGGCCGCGACAGAACCGCGGAGCGGCTGCGCGTTCTTGCCGATCAGGCCTTTGGCCCGGGCGTCCTCGACGGCGTCGTTGAGCGCCACCCAGGCCCCTGTGATCGCCGCGGTTCGGGTGCCCCCGTCGGCCTGCAGCACGTCACAGTCGAGCACGATCGTGTTCTCTCCGAGGGCCTTGGTGTCGATGACGGCCCGGAGGCTGCGGCCGATGAGCCGGCTGATCTCGTGGGTCCGTCCACCGATGCGCCCCTTGACGCTCTCGCGGTCGGAGCGGGTGTTGGTGGCTCGCGGCAACATTGCGTACTCGGCCGTCACCCAGCCCGTGCCCTTGCCCTTCAGCCAACGGGGGACGCCCGCGGTGAAGGAGGCCGCGCACAGCACCCGGGTGCGCCCGAACTCGACGAGCACACTCCCCTCGGCGTGGTCGAGCCAGTTGCGCGTGATGCGCACCTCTCGAGTCTCATCGGGGGAACGCCCGTCAGCTCGGACGTGGCGGGCAGGGTTGGGCTCAGCAGTCATACCGCCGAGGCTAGCCATGCCTCAACGGTAAGCCCGCATCGCGCCCGCCGTCGGTCATCGACGGGCGCTGCCGGTGGTCGGTAAGGAGCCGGTAAGCGTCCGCCGACAAGCGCTGGCCGGCCGCTCAGCCGGCGGTGGTGGCCGAGAGCGACTCCAGCTCAGCAGCGGAGAGCTCGAGGTCGGCCGACTGCGAGGAGTCGGTGATGCTCTCGGGGCGGGAGCTACCCGGAATCGGGATCACCACTGGGGCCAACGCGAGCTCCCACGCGAGCGCCACCTGCTGCGGGCTGACGTCGTGGGCCTTGGCCACCTCGGCGAAAGCGTCGTGGTCATCGCCCAGGCCGGCAGCGCTCTTGATGCCACCGAGCGGGCTCCAGGGCAGAAAGGCGATGCCGAGCTCGGCGCACAGGTCGAGCTCTGGCCGGCTGCTGCAGAACTTGGGCGAGAACTGGTTCTGCACCGACATAAGACGCCCGCCGAGAACCTGCTGGGCCGCCCGGATCTGGCCCGGGTCGGCGTTGGAGATGCCCGCCATGCGGATCACACCCTCGTCGAGCAGCTCGGCGAGCGCGCCCACCGACTCCTCGTAGGGCACGTCGGGGTCGGGGCGGTGGAACTGGTAGAGCGCGATGGCGTCGCCCCCGAGCCGCTGCAGCGATGCCCTCGCGGCCTCCTTGAGGTACTCGGGTCGGCCGTTGACGGTCCACGAGCCGTCACCCGGCCGCAGGTGACCGCCTTTGGTCGCCACGACGACGTCGTCGGTGCTGCCCGAGTACGAACCCAGCGCCTTGGCGATGAGGCTCTCGTTGTGGCCCACCTCGTCGGCATGGAGGTGGTAGGCGTCGGCGGTGTCGATGAAGGTGACACCGGCATCCAGGGCGGCGTGGATGGTGCGCGCCGAGCGCTCCTCATCCGGCCGTCCTTCGATCGACATCGGCATCCCGCCGAGGCCGATGGCACTGACGGTGAGCTCTCCGATGGTGCGCTGCTTCATGGTGTCTCCTGTTCGACGAACAAAGTGGGGTGAGGCGCCCCGCCGTCCGCCGGAGCGGGCTCACACGGGGTAGGTGCGGTCGGGCTCAGCGAGCTCAACGCTCCCGGGCCATACCCGCGCGGCCTGGTCACGGCACACCTCGGGGTCGTTCCAGGCGGGCAGGTGGGTCAGCATCAGCCGGGACACGCCGCCGGCCTCGACCGCTGCCGTGGCCGCGCGACTACCCGAGAGGTGGATGCCGCGCACGTCGTCGCGGCCGTCGACGAAGGCCGAGTCGGCGAGCACGAGGTCGGCGCCCGTCATGAGCGCGCCCAGCTGGCCGCACGCGTCGGTGTCGCCGGTGTAGGCGAGCGTGCGGCCGTTCGCCTCGACCCGGTAACCGTAGGCCTCGACCGGGTGCTCGACCCGCACCGGGGTGATGCGGAACGGCCCGACGACGATCGGCTGGCGGTCGGTGACATCGTGGAAGTCGAAGACGCCGGGGACGTCCTCTACATGAGCGTTGCCGTAGGCCGTCGCGATGTGAGCAGCCGTGCCTACGGGGCCCCACACCGGCAGCCCCGCGCCCGACGCCGGGCCTGACCCGGGCGGGCCGTACTTGAGCATGACGTAGAGCCCACAGAGGTCGATGCAGTGGTCGACGTGGAGGTGGCTGACCACGACGGCGTCGACAGCAGCCGGGTCGATGTGGCGTTGCAGGGCGCCGAGCGCTCCGCTGCCGAGGTCGAGCACCACGCTCCACGTGCGCCCCTCGCGCTCAGCCCGAACGAGGTAGCTGGAGGCGGGTGACGCCGGCCCCGCGAAGGAGCCGGAGCAGCCGACGATCGTCACATCCACGCTGCCGAGCCTAGGTGCCGCCACCGACCCCCGCCGGGGAGCAGCACGTCGGCTGCGTCACACAGACGGCTCAGGGGGCTCAGGGGGCCCAGGGGGGCTCTCACCCATGACCGCGTGGGTCAGGCTCTCCTGCATCCACGTCAGGAAGTCGTACCAGGCCAGGGCGTAGCCGAGAGGGTCGTCGTCGGCGATGGTCTCCATCGCGTCGTGCAGGCGAGCGGCATCCTCCTCGGTGCGCATCCCCATCCGTTCGCCCAGCAGCAGGCGCACGTCGGTAAGGGCCATCAGGAAGGCCGGCGCCTGTTGGCCGTCGAGCACCACCCGGTCACCGGATGCCGTTCCCGCGGCTTCCAGCGCCCGCAGGGCCACGTCGAGGTTCCCGCTCTTGCGCTGGCGCAGGCCCTCTTCGGTGAGACGACGGAACTCGGCTGCCACCTGGTCGTCACCCCGGTGGGCCGTCGGCAGCAACCGGTCGAGGGCTGGGTCTCGGTCGGTGAAGTCGCTGGCGTCAGAGTCTCTTTCGCCGAAAGGAGCATCGTCGGCGTCAGGCTGGTGCTCATCCTCGACCTGGTCCTCGATCGCGAGCGAGACGCCCATCGAGGCCACGAGGTCGGTGAAGGGGTCGCCCGTCGACTCCACCTCGGGGGCGAGGATCAGCCGGGTCTGCTCCATGAGTCCGGCGACCATGGCGCGTTCGGTCGAATCGAGCAGCGCGACGTAGTGCTGCTTCTGGCGCAGAAAGGCGCGAGCCATCAGCGGTCCTTCTCGAAGGTGGCCCAGAGGCCGTAGCCCTGCAACGCCTCGACGTCGCGCTCCATCGACTCACGCGGCCCGTTGGACACCACGGCCCGGCCCTTGTGGTGGACGTCCATCATCAGCTTCTCGCATTTGGCGCGCGGGTAGGCGAAGTACGTCTCGAACACCCACGTGACATAGCTCATCAGGTTGACGGGGTCGTTCCAGACGATCGTCACCCACGGCAGGTCGGGTGAGGTGACCTCGTCGGTCGAGGTCACCTCCTCCGTCAGGGGGGCAAGCGAGAGCAGTGGGGCGAACACGTCACCCACCCTAGAGGCCCGCCGTCGTAGGCTCACGAGGGTGAGCCAGACTGCCGCCGCAAGCACGGCCCTGCTGACCGACCATTACGAGCTGACCATGCTCCAGGCCGCGCTGCGGTCGGGCGAGGCCCACCGCAGATGCGTCTTCGAAGCCTTCGCGAGACGGCTGCCCGACGGGCGACGCTACGGGGTGCTCGCGGGAACCGGGCGTCTGCTCGAGGCCCTCGAGAGCTTCCGCTTCAGCGACGACGAGCTGCGCTTCCTGCGCGACACCAACGTGGTCGACCGGCAGACTATCGACTGGTTGGAGGGCTACCGGTTCAGCGGCCAGGTCAGCGGTTACGCCGAGGGCGAGTGCTACTTCCCCCAGTCGCCGGTGCTCGTGGTCGAGTCGAGCTTTGCCGAGGGCGTCGTGCTCGAGACCCTCGCCCTGTCGATCCTCAACCACGACACGGCGATCGCCTCGGCCGCCTCCCGCATGACCAGTGCGGCCGGCGACCGCCCGTGTATCGAGATGGGCAGCCGGCGCACTCACGAGGAGTCGGCCGTCGCGGCGGCCCGCGCCGCCTACGTGGCCGGCTTCGAGGCCACGAGCAACCTGGAGGCGGGCCGGCGCTACGGGGTGCCGACCACCGGCACGGCGGCTCACGCGTTCACTCTGCTCTACGACTCCGAACGGGAGGCCTTCACCGCGCAGGTCGAGTCGCTCGGAAAGGGTACGACGCTTCTCGTGGACACCTACGACGTGCGCGCGGCGGTCGACCTCGCGGTCGAGATCGCCGGCCCCGAGCTCGGGGCCGTTCGCCTCGACTCGGGCGACCTGCTCATCCAGGCCAAGGAGGTGCGGGCTCAGCTCGACGCGGCCGGCAACTGCGGCACCCGCATCATCGTCACCTCCGACCTCGACGAGCACGCGATCGCGGCGTTGGCAGCGGGGCCGGTCAGCGGGTACGGCGTCGGCACCTCCCTCGTGACCGGCTCGGGCGCGCCCACGGCATCCATGGTCTACAAGCTCGTGCAGCGCGAGAACGCGGCGGGCGAGCTCGAGGGCGTCGCGAAGAAGAGCAAGGACAAGGTGTCGGTCGGTGGCCGCAAGTGGGCCCTACGCCGGCTCAACAACCGGGGCGTGGCCCAGGCCGAGGTCATCGGTATCGGCGAGCTGCCCGCCAACGACGGCAACGACCGGCCGCTGATGGTGAGCCTCGTGCGCGACGGCGAGGTCATCGACCATCAGGACATCCACGAGAGTCGCGCCCGCCACCTCGCCTCTCGGGCCGAGCTGCCCCGGGCGGCCACCCAGCTATCCCGCGGGGAGCCTGTCATCCCCACCGTCTACGAGAAGGACTGAACCGTGACCGACGCAACCACCGGTATCACCGACATCACCGAGGCGCCCTGCTACCGAAGGGCGCTCGTCATCGTCGACGTGCAGAACGACTTCTGCGAGGGCGGCGCCCTCGCCGTCGCCGGTGGGGCCGCGGTGGCGCACGCCGTGAACAACCACGTCGAGACCCACGCCGACCTCTACGACCACATCGTCGCGACCGCCGACTGGCACATCGACCCTGGTGACCACTTCTCTGACGAGCCCGACTTCGTCGACTCGTGGCCAGTGCACTGTGTTGCCGGCACCGAGGGAGCGGCGCTGCATCCCGCCCTGTCCGACGCGCTCGAGCACATTGAGGCCGTATTCAAGAAGGGTGAGTATGCCGCTGCCTACAGCGGGTTCGAGGGCCACGGCGACGACGCGCCCGGCTCAACCCTGGCCGAGTGGCTGCGCGAGCGAAAGGTGTCGCGGGTCGACGTCGTCGGGATCGCGACCGACCACTGCGTCCGGGCGACGGCCACCGACTCCGAGAGCGAGGGCTTCGACACCACGGTGCTGCTCGACCTGACCGCTGGGGTCTCACGCGCAACGACGGAGGCCGCCCTGGCGCAGATGAGCGAGGCGGGCGTACGCGCCGTAGGGACCCCAGTCGTCGAGAGCGTCTGATCGGCCGGCCACGCACTTCGCGGCGCCTCCCCCGACCCCATAGCCTTTTCGGGTGACAACGCTGCCGCTCGGTTCTGCCGGATGGATGGAGAAGAAGTCGGATGGGTCGTTCAGTGCCCAACTGAGGGGGCCGATCAACGCGGTCGACGCACGCCGCCTCGGCGAGTGGCTGTGCGCGCAGTCCGGCCCCGTGAGCGGCGGCGCCGACGACGCAGCCGGTGTGCCGCTACCCGTGCCCGTCGATCGCTCACTCATCCGGGTCAAAGCCATGCTCGTGGCTCCGAGTCGCGACCTCGCCGCTCACGCGGTCAGCCTCCTCCCCCCGACCACCGAGCAGCCCCACGGCTACCACCGCCTCATCGGTGGGAGCGTCGAGCTCGGGGAGACTCATCGTGAGGCGATCGTGCGCGAGGTTCACGAAGAGCTCGGCGCCACCATCCTGGACCTCACCTATGTGGACGTCATCGAGAACATCTTTGGAATCGACGGGGTGCTGGGGCATGAGGTCGTCTTCATCTACCTGGGGCGCCTTCTTCCTGAGCCGGCGCAGAGCGGCGCGCAGCTCACCGAATCTGACGGGAGCGTGGTGCCGGTCGTCTGGCGCCCCTTCGACGACGCCTCCGAGCCGCTGCCACTGTTTCCGGCCGGCTTCGCTGATCTCGCGCTCAACCCCGGGCGCTGACCATACGCCGGCTCGGCAACTTGGCCGAAGACTCAACTTCAGACAGTGGCCATCTGGTGGGATCGGCGCACAGCGATCATTTCCGCTTCGGCCGTGGCAGCACGTCGTGCTGTTCGGAGTAGGACGCAATCCAAGGGTCATCATCTCGGGAACCATCGAATACCCGTGCTTGATCACGCGATGGAGGCGAATCTGTCTCCACTGCAGCGTGATTCGTGCTCTCAGGCGCTAGCACTCTTTGCCTGCATCAGGTAGAATCGAACACATGATCGATACGGCGGCGGCGCAAGGAATCGAGGGCCTGCGGGCCCTGGTGTCTTCGCTTGCGCAGGTCGATCAGCACGTGACTGACGCGCAGCGGATCGACCAGCTGACGGCTTTGGAGGCGATCAAGGCCGCGGCGGCGGCGGCGCAGGTGCGGGTCACGGTGGGGTTCGTGGCCTCGCAGGAGCAGATCGCTCAGGGGTGGCGTGAGCACGGCAGGGCGTGTTCGGATGCCGGTGACTTCGACGGGTGGCGCCAGGCGCGGGACAACGCCCGCCGGGCCTCGCTGGAGGAGCCCGCCCCGGCCGGAGAGCGCTCAACCGGTGAGGGCTCGAGTGAGGGCAAGCGGGGCCGGAAGCGGCCGGTGTTGGCGAACGGGATCGCGGCGCAGGTCGCGTTGGCGCGGCGCGAGTCCCCACACCGCGGTAGCCAGCACGTGGGTCTGGCGTTGGCGTTGGACCGGCACCTGCCGAACGTGTTG
>JBBSTU010000070.1:0-17399 GCA_038235595.1 Actinomycetales bacterium
GGCCTGCGCGCCGTGCTCGACATCGATGCCGCGGCCGCGGTCGTGGCGCGGATGGACTCCAAGCTCGTCGTGGAGCAGATGTCGGGGCGCTGGAAGATCAAGCACGAGGACATGCGCCGGCTCGCCCTCGAAGCGCGTGAGTTGTGCTCCGAGATCAGCGCGGCCGGTGGGTCGGTCGACTTCGAGTGGATTCCGCGCGAGAAGAACAAGGCTGCCGATGCACTGAGCAACGAGGCCATGGACGGCAGCTCGGTGCGCCGCGTGCCGATCGGCTCCGGGGAGCCGGCCGAGGCGACGGTTGACGAGAGCACGGGTGCCGAGCCCACGACCGGTGACGGGTCGACGGCGCGAGAAGCGCTACGTCTGCTGCTCGTGCAGGAGCCCGCCGACCCCTCAGACGCCCCCCGTGTCGCGCAGGCCGTGCGGCGGCTCGTCGGTGACGACGGGGTCCTGGTGTCGGGCACCGTTGCCGCAGAGTCAGTTTCCGCCCTGGCCAAAGAGCTGGGACGCCCTGTTGAGCACCAGGGGGGCTGGGCGGCGCCCAGCGGACACGGCGCCGATGGGCGCGTGAGCGCTGCGTACCAACAGCTGGCCGAGCGGGGTGGGACCGTCGTCGTGGTCACCACCCGCCGAGGGGTGCTGACGGTGGTGGGGGAGGTGCTCGGCATCCCGGACGACCGGTTCTGGGCGCTCGCCACGGCCCCGGGCAGCCTGAGCGGGGTGGAGGTCTGGCCCGACGGCACCGCATCGGTCGCTTTCACCAACCGGACCGACCACCTCGGCTGAGCTTCGCTGTGCGATATTCGCTGTCATGACGTATGCCGGTGACGTGACTCCCGACGAGGCCTGGGTCGCCCTGCGCGACCAGCCGGATGCCGTGCTCGTGGACGTGCGCACGCGAGCCGAGTGGGCGTACGTGGGTCTGCCTGACCTCGGCGTCATCGGTAAGGAGGTCGTTCAGGTGGAGTGGCAGAGCTACCCCGATGGCAGCGTGAACGACCTGTTCACCAGCGACCTCGAGGATGCCGGTGTCGCCCACGACCAGCCCGTCTACTTCCTCTGCCGGTCCGGAGTGCGCTCGATCGCGGCCGCCGAGGCCGCCACCCGTGACGGCTGGGCCCAGGCGTACAACGTGCTCGAGGGTTTTGAGGGCCCACCCGACGACCAGCGGCACCGTTCGGTGGCGGGCTGGAAGGTCACGGGCCTGCCGTGGGTGCAGGGATGACCGAGTCGGGCGACGTTGCCCCCGACCAGTGGCGGCCCGACACCGTTGCCGTGCGAGCGGGTCTGTCCCGCAGCCAGTTCCAAGAGACGTCAGAGGCGCTCTACCTGACTTCGGGCTTCATCTACCCGACGGCCGAAGACGCGGAGGCGGCCTTCAAGGGAGACGTCGACCGATTCATCTACTCGCGCTACGGCAACCCGACCGTGACGATGTTCCAGGAACGGCTGCGCCGCCTTGAGGGCGCTGAAGCCTGCTTCGCCACGGGGTCGGGAATGTCGGCGGTGTTCGTAGCCCTGGCCGCCCTGCTCGGGCAGGGTGACCGGGTCGTGTCTTCTCGGGCGCTGTTCGGATCGTGCTTCGTGATCCTCGACGAGATCCTGCCGCGGTGGGGGGTCGAGACCGTCTTCGTCGACGGCGGCGACCTCAACGCCTGGCGGGAGGCGCTGGCCCAGCCCACGACCGCGGTCTTCTTCGAGACTCCGAGCAACCCCATGCAAGAGCTGGTCGACATCCAGGCCGTGAGCGACCTGGCCCATGCGGCGGGCGCCCAGGTGGTGGTCGACAACGTGTTCGGCACGCCGGTGTTCAGCCGCCCCTTCGAGTTCGGCGCCGACATCGTCGTCTATTCGGCGACGAAGCACATCGACGGCCAAGGGCGCACGCTCGGCGGCGCCGTGCTCGGTTCGAAAGACTTCATCGACGGCCCGGTTCAGAACCTCATGCGCCACACCGGCCCGGCGATGTCGCCGTTCAACGCGTGGGTGCTCGTCAAGGGGCTCGAGACGTTGTCGCTGCGGGTAGAGCGGATGGCGGCCAGCGCGCTGGAGGTGGCCCACGTGCTCGAGTCTCACCCAAAGGTGAGGCGCGTCGTGCACCCGTTCCTCGAGTCGCATCCGCAGCACGAGCTCGCCAAGCGGCAGATGTCCGGTGGTGGCACGGTCGTCACGTTCGAGCTCGTCGGCGGCAAGGCCGAGGCGTTCGCCATGATGAACGCCCTCGAGATCATCGAGATCAGCAACAACCTCGGCGACAGCAAGTCGCTCGTCACCCATCCCGCGACGACGACCCACCGGCGCCTCACGCCCGAGGCCCGGGCGGCCGTGGGCATCACCGACGGGGTGCTGCGGGTGTCGGTCGGTCTCGAGGACGTGCGCGACCTCGTCGCCGACCTGACGCGCGCCCTGGGTTAGGTTTTCGGCATCCGGTGTCGTGCCGGTAGAGCTAGACGGCGAAGAGGACGATGACGATGGCGCTGACCGAGGAACGCGGACGGCAGACAGCGGGACGGCTCTCGCTGGGGCAGCGCCTTCGGTACCGACAGCTCTCCCAGGGCCTGCCCCGGGTGCGTACCGGCGGGGTGCTCGTGGAACGCGACGTTCCGGTGCAGATGAGCGACGGCACCATCCTGCTCACCGACCACTGGGCGCCGACCGAGCAGCCTGTCGACAAGCCGGTACTGCTGACCCGGACTCCTTACGGGCGCGACGGGTTCGGCGCAGAGGCCCGGCTCTTCGCCGAACGCGGTCACCACGTGGTGGTGCAGAGCTGCCGAGGGCACTTCGGCTCGGGCGGTACCTTCGACCCGTTCTTCACCGAGGCGGACGACGGGCTCGACTGCGTAGCGTGGCTCGAGCAGCAACCGTGGTTCACGGGCCGCATCCACACCTACGGGTTCAGCTACGTCGGGCTGACCCAGTGGGCGCTGACCCGCGACACGCCGGCGTCCGTCGAGGCGATGGTCATCGGCATCTCGGCCCGTTCGTTCCTGCGCTCGATCATCCACCACCGCGGCGGCTTCGGCATGGAGACGGCGGTCGTCTGGAACCTGCTCCTCGACAGCATGGAAGACACCCTGCTGCGCCAGGCCGGGCGGCAGCTGCGCGGGCGTCGCGGCGTTCCGCGAGGGGCTGACGAGATCCCGCCCACGCGGGCGGTGGAGTCGGCGACCGGCACAGACTCGGCCTTCTTCCAGGACTGGCTCGCCCACGGCGGCGACGACCCTTGGTGGCAACCGGTCGACTTCGCGAGCGATCCGGCCACCGTTCCTCCTCTCGTGCTCGTGGCCGGTTGGTACGACCTCTTCGGGCACTCCCAGGTCGAGGACTTCGTCGCCCTCGCGGCGGCCGGGAGACCGGTGCGACTCGTCGCCGGGCCCTGGACCCACATCTCGCAGGGCATCTCGCCGGTCGCCGTGCAGGAGTCGCTACGTCAGCTGGCCGGGGTCGAGGCGGCGCACGCGGCGCCCCCCGTGCGAATCAAGCCGATAGGTTCTTCGCGTTGGCTGACGTTGCCCACCTGGCCGCCCGCGGGACGCACCCACACCTATCACCTGCACCCGGGGGGCGCGCTGCGTGCCGACGCGCCCACGGGCGAGTCGGAGGCCGGCTACCGCTACGACCCGGCCGACCCGACTCCGATGACCGGTGGTCGCTCACTCAACCCCTGGACGGCTGGTCGTAAGCCGCAGCGCGAGCGTGAGCGTCGCTCCGACGTGCTCTGCTGGACGAGCCAGCCACTGGCCGACGACACGCTCGTGGCGGGCGAGGTCGTCGCCGACGTCGTGCTGTCGTCGAGCAACCCGACCGTCGACCTGTTCGTGCGACTCTGCGAGGTCGACGGCAGGGGCCGGTCGTGGAACATCGCCGACGGGTACGCCCGGGCGGTCGACGACGGCGCAGCCGCGCGCGGCGTCCGGGGGGGCCTGCGGCATCACGAGGTGCGCCTCGGCGCCACAGCCGCGCTGGTGCGGCATGGTCATCGGCTTCGTCTGCAGGTCTCCAGCGGCGCCCACCCCCTGCACCTGCGCAACTCCGGCAACGCCGACGGGGTGCGCGACTTCAGCCGGCTCGTGCCGAGTGACCAGACGGTGCACCTCGGGCCGTCGGGGACATCTGTGGTGGTCCCTATGGCCGATCACCCGGTGTGACGCCATGGTCTGACCAGCGCGTGGCGCGGCTCACCGGAGTCTCGGATGCCGGTCGGCTCGGCGAGCTGGCGTGGCCCCCACCGCTCACGGCCGCGCGGCCAGGGCGACAGTCGCGCCCGTCACCACGACGACTGCGCACACCAGCCCGGTCACGGCGATGCGGCCCGCCGAGACGCGCACACCGGCCGCTCGGCACCGTTGTGCCCACAGAATTGTGGCGAGGGAGCCCCACACCGTCACGATGGGCCCGGCGTTGACCCCGACGAGCAGGGCGGCGAGACGCACCGGCGAGGTGTCGGCGGTGACCTCGAGGGCGAGGTACGCCGGGAGGTTGTTGATGCCGTTCGAGGTGAGGGCGCCGATCGACGAGAGTTTCAGCAGGGCCGGCAGCGAGTCGCCCTCTCCTACCACGTCGGTGAGCCACGGTCCGAGGCCCGCACGCAGGGCGAGGTCGACGGCGACGAAGAGTACGGCCACGCCCAGGGCGGCCCGCCAGGGCACGCTGATGCGTCGCAGCAGCTCCGGCGCCCGCCGGGCCGTGACCAGCACGAGCACGACGGCGGCGATGCCGGCGGGCCAGGCTGGGGTGATACCCGCCACGAAGGCGGGCCCGAGGGCGGCAGCGACAAGAGCGGAGACGATCATCAGCGGGCGGTCATGGGGCTCGGCTCGTGGAGGCGTCGAGTAGCGGCCGGTCAGGTCGCGTCGGTGCAGCAGCCACAGCAGGGCCACCGTGAGCACGATCGCGGTCAGGGCGGGCGCCCACATGAGCCTGACGTAGTCGACAACCGTGACGTTCAGCTGTGAGAACCGTTGCAGGGCCAACAGGTTCGTGAGGTTCGACACCGGCAGCAGCAGCGAGGCCGTGTTCGCCAACCAGAGGGTCGCCATGGCGAAGGGAAGGGGCGCCGCCCCCACCTGGCTCGCGACGGCGATGGCCACCGGGGTGAGCAGCACCGCCGTGGTGTCGAGGCTGAGCAGGATGGTGCAGACGCAGGCCAGCGCCACGACGAGCCCCCAGAGCACGAGCACCCGACCCCGGGCGATCCGAGCGGCGTAGTGCGCTGCCTCGTCGAACACCCCTGACACGTCACAGATCTCGGCCACGACCGTGATGGCGATGAGAAACGCTAGGACGGGCAGCACCCGCTCAGCGAGCTGTGCCGGGTCAGTCACCGCACGCCGTTCTCGAGGTCGCCATCAGGTGGATCACGTGCGTTCGTTGACCGCAAGCGTCCACGGGCGTCCTGGCCGAACCGGCTCCGACAGGCCGACCAAGAACCGCTCGCTCAGGCGTTCGGTGAGGTCGGCCACGGTGCGCGGCGCCGACCCCGAGACGAGCTCGCGGGTGACCAGCCCGCGGGTGTACTTGGCCATGTGTGAGGCCCCTGGCACCTTGATGTGCACCCACCCTTGCGCCAGGGCTCCACTGGGTCGCCACAGCGAGGCGTAGGTGTCTGAGCGGCAGTCGACGACCAGCTCCCGTGGCCGCACGGCCGGGTCGAGAGCCGCAGCGAGAAGCGGCCGCCACGTGCGTGCGAGGTAGCCGGCGTGCGGCAGCGTGCTGCAGACATCCACGCGGTAGGCCGGGATGCGGTCGGTGAGGCGCAGCGCGCCGAACAGCGCCGAGACGACCACGACCTGCCGGTTGGCGCGCCGGACGGATGCCGGGTCGAGGGTGGGGTGGTCGAGGGCCTGGTAGAGCACCCCTGAGTAGACCCGCACGGCCGCCGCCGCCGGGGCGGTGTGCAGCCGGGTGTTGCGCTCGATCTGGGCGGCCAGGTTGGGGTTGATGCCGAGCACCGAGGAGGCATCGGGCCGGCCGCTCGCCGCCACGACGTCGTCGACGACGGCCTTGCGCATCGCCGTGAGCTCGGGGAACGAGAGGGCGCCGAGGTCGAGGGAGCGGCCGCGTTTCGCGCCGGTCTTGCCCTCGGACGGCGGGAGGAGGATGAGCACAGGACCAGCCTATGCAGTTGGTTGCTGACCCCTGCGGCGTGCCCATGGCGTCGGTTCGTTCGATGCGTAGGGTGGTCGACATGGCACGACGCAGCATTACCTATCGGGCACCCAGCAGCGACAAAGACCTGGGCTCCGAGCTCACGGCCCGCTTCGCCGCGATCCGCGAAGAGTTCAAGATCGACCCTGAGTTTCCGCCGTCGGTGATCGCGGAGGCGAAGGATGCCGCTGACCGGGCCGACCTGCCAGACCGCGACGAGAGCGCGGTGCCGTTCGTCACCATCGACCCGGCCAGCTCGCAAGACCTCGACCAGGCGATGTTTCTCGCACGAGACGGCGACGGCTACCGGGTGCGCTACGCCATCGCCGACGTACCGGCCTTCGTGGCGGTCGGTGGCGCCATCGACCAGGAGGCGCGCAAGCGCGGTCAGACGGTGTACTGCCCCGACCTGCGGGTGCAGCTGCACCCGACCGAGCTCAGCGAAGGGGCGGCGAGCCTGCTGCCGGGGCAGGTGCGGCCGGCTTTCGTGTGGGACATCGCCCTCGACGCCGATGCGAAGGCCACCACGGTCGACATCTATCGAGCCATGGTTCGCAGCGTGCGCCGCTACGACTACGTCGAGGTGCAACGGGTCGTCGACGACGGTAGCGGCGACGCAGGCCTGTTGCTGCTCAAGGAGATCGGCGAGATGCGCATCGCTCTCGAGCAGCAGCGTGGCGGCGCGAGCCTACCGATGCCCGAGCAGGAGGTCGACCAGGATGAGCAGGGCGGCTACGAGGTTTCGTTCCGGCCACTGGTGGCCGCTGAGGACTGGAACGCTCAGATTTCGCTTTTGGCGGGCATGGGCGCCGCCGACCTGATGCTGAAGGGAAAGGTGGGCATCCTGCGAACGATGCCGCCACCCGAGCAGCGCAGCCTCGACCGTTTTCGGCATCAGGCCGCCGCCGCCGGGGTCTCATGGCCCAAGGGCATGCGCTACGGCGAACTGCTGCACACCCTGAACGGTGAGAACCCGAAGCACTTGGCGCTGATTCACGAGGCAACCTCGCTGTTCAGAGGCGCCGGTTACACCCCGTTCGACGGTGAGGTGCCCGAGCAGCCTTTGCACGCAGCGGTGGCGGCCCCGTACGCCCACGTCACGGCGCCCCTGCGCCGACTCGTCGACCGCTTCGGCCTCGTCGTGTGCGAGGCTCTCGCGGCCGGTCGCGAGGTGCCCGGCTGGGTGCGCGAGGCACTGCCCACCCTGCCTGAGATCATGGCCAGTTCCGACAGAATCGCCAACGGGGTCGACCGGGCCTGCACCGACGCGGTCGAGGCGGCCGAGATGCTGGCCTTCGTGGGGAGCGAGCAGGCAGCGGTGGTGGTCGACAGCAACGAAAAGGGTGTGGTCGTTCAGCTGACCGAGATCGGCGTGGTGGCGAAGGCGAAGGGCGTTGCCAAGCCGGGGGAGTCGGTTCGGGTGCGAGTCCAGGCCGCCGAGATCGCCACCGGCACCATCTCGCTTCTTCTTCTCCCCTGACGGCGCCCGACCGTAGACGTCTGTGCTGCCTGGCGGTTCACGCCGTTGCGGCTACGCACCGTCAGGTTGGCACTGTGACCAGTTCGTGACCCGAGGCTGCCAACGGATCTGTGGCCGCAACGCGTTTTTGCGAGTACTGGGCCCCGACCGAGGGCCCCACGTACACCAGGGGACATCATGAGCAGCTCGAAGACAGCGATCCGGTTCGGTGCGGTAGCAGCCGCGGTGGCCATCGCCGCCACGGTGGGCGCCGCCACCTCGGCGCAGGCGTCAGGGCCGACCGGTGTGGTCACGGCGACGAGCGGGCTCAACGCTCGGCAAGCGCCGACCACGCAGGCCACCAAGACCTTCGTCTACCAGCGTGGGGTCACGGTGGGCCTCTACTGCCGCACCACCGGAACGAGCGTTGGAGGTAGCCGCGTGTGGTACTCGACGAACCCCTCCGGAACCCGCTGGGTCACAGGCGTTTACGTCGATGCGTCCGGCCCGGTTCCGAGGTGCCCGTCGGGAGCCACCGGAGACGGCAAGGCCGTCGCCACCACCGGACTCACTCTGAGATCGGGGCCAGCCACCTCAGACCAGGTCGTGGCTTCCCTGCCGTCCGGAAGCTCGGTCTGGGCCCGCTGCAAGGTGCGGTCCCAGACCGTCGACGGCAACAGCCTCTGGTACTACCTCGAGAACGACAGCTGGGCCTCGGCCCGCTACCTCAGGAACGTGAACGGGGGCCCGGGCGCCAACCGGGTCCCGGTGTGGTGCCTCTGACCGGCGCTCGAGCCTTCGCGCCTCGGTTCGATGTATCCCGCGGTCAGGGGCGACCGCAAAATACGTCGAACCGAGGGCGGGCCCACGTCTAGGGTTCGAGGCTCCCACCACCAGAGAAGGAACCATGGAGAAGATCAACGGTCGGCTGCTCAACTGGGCATCGATCCTCGAACCCGCCACGCGTGAGCAGGCGCTGACCACGGCCACCATGCCGTTCATCCACCCGCACGTGGCGCTCATGCCCGACGCCCACCTCGGCCTCGGCGCGACCGTCGGCTCGGTCATCCCGACCCTCGGAGCGATCATGCCCGCGGCCGTCGGGGTCGACATCGGCTGCGGCATGATCGCGGTGCGCACCCAGCTCACCCGCGACCAGCTCCCCGCGGATGCCGTCCCGGTCCGCGAGGCGATCGAGGCTGCGGTGCCGCTGTCGGCCGGCGTCTACAACCAGACGGTCGAGCTCGAGCACACCCAGCGGCGCGTCGCCGACCTCGAGGAGCGGGCGATGCGGGCCGAGTTCGACCCGGCATCCTTCGTGGGCAGCTGGCGGCTGCAGCTCGGCACGCTCGGTTCGGGGAACCACTTCATCGAGGTGACGCTCGACGAGACCGACCGGGTCTGGCTGTTCCTGCACTCCGGCTCGCGGGGCGTCGGCAACAAGATCGCGCAGCACCACATCAAGGTGGCGCAAGCGCTCAACACCAAGTGGTGGATCTCGCTGCCGCACAAGGATCTCGCCTACCTCGTCGAGGGCACTGACGAGTTCTGGGCCTACATCCGCCAGATGCGGTGGGCGCAGCACTTCGCCTTGCTGAACCGTGAGGAGATGATGGACCGGGTCGTCACCGCGTTCGAGGCCTGGGTGGGGGAGGGCGTGGAGCGGCAGGAGGAGATCAACTGCCACCACAACTACACCGAGCAGGAGAAGCACTTCGGCAAGCAGGTGTGGCTCTCGCGGAAGGGGGCGATCTCGGCCCGGCACGGCGAGGCCGGCCTCATCCCCGGCTCGATGGGCACGGCCTCCTACGTGGTCACCGGCAAGGGCAACCCGGTCGCGCTGATGTCGTCGCCGCACGGTGCGGGGCGGGCCTTCTCTCGGTCGGCGGCCCGCAAGCGGTTCACCCGTGAGCAGCTGCGCGAGGCGATGGCCGGCATCGAGTACCGCGACACCGACGCGTTCATCGACGAGATCCCGATGGCGTACAAGGACATCGACCAGGTGATGCTCGACGCTGCCGATCTCGTGGAGGTGCGCCACACGCTGCACCAGATCGTCAACGTCAAGGGCGACTGAGCGGCCTGCTCAGGGGTGCGCTCCGGCCGATGGGGGAGCGCACCCGGCCGTGGGGTTGGCATCAAGCGGTCAGGGCAACTTGTTGCCACGAGTTCTTGCGGCGTATCGAGGGTCATCCGGCGCACGATAGCCAGACGGTCGGCAGCGAGCTGATCTCGTCGCCATACGCTAGGTGGCGTTCGACATCTCGGGGGTTCACATGGACGTTGCCCAGATCCGGGCTTTCGTGGAGATTGCACGCCTGGGAACGATCCAGAACGCGTCGCAGAGCCTCTGCTACAGCCAGTCCGGGGTCAGCCGTCAGCTCCACGCCCTCGAGGGCCACCTGGGGGTGCTGCTGTTCGCGCGGACCGGCGGGAGGCTGAGCCTCACCCGTCCGGGCGAGGACATTCTGCCGCTGGCCCAGTCGATCGTCGCGCTCTCGGACGCACTGCTCGGCTCCGCGGGTCGGACCCGCGAGTACGCGGCCCCTGGCCTGGCCCGCGTCCACCCACGCTAGGCGCCGTGCAGGGCAGCGACGGCATCAGCGGTGGTGCCGTCCCGGGGCGCGGCCAGTGAGACCGAACTGTTCGGCCGCAGTCCAGCTGGCAGCTGGTGGGCGATCAGCACCACGGCCTTGGTCTGGCGCCACCGCTCGATCTCCTCGATGAGAACCTGGACGGCCCGCGTGTCGAGCCCGTTCATCGGCTCGTCGAGCACCACGAGGTCGAAGTCACCGAGCGTGCACATGATGATCCACAGTTTGCGGGAGTTACCCGTCGACAGCTCCCGAGCCTCGTGCCCCAGCCAGGGGGAGAGCTCATACGACTGGGCGCGGTCGAGCGCGACATCCACGGACTGCCCGGCGCACAGTGCCGCAAACTCGAGATGCTCCATGGCCGTCATGCTCGGGTACAGCGCCGGCTGGGTGCGGCAGACCCGGCGCAGGGAACGCGCAGCCTCGCTGGAAGCTTCGTGACCACCCACCGCCACCGAGCCCGCCCACGGACGCAGGTAGCCGCTGGCCAGCTCGAGCAGGGTCGTCTTGCCCCGGCCGTTGGCACCGCCAAGGTGGGTCAGGCTCGCTGGCTCGAACCGCGCCGTCAGGCTGTCGATGACGGGAGGACGGTCCTTGCGGTAACCGACGACGACGTCGAGTAGCTCGAGGGAAGCCGCTGGATGCGTTGACTCAGACATAGTGTTCCAACTCCTAGGAGGACGACGCCGTAGACGACGTGGACGAGGCTCCACCACGGGCCCGTACCCATGACGAGAACGGGAGCGGTGAGCAGCAGGATGACCAATGGGGCGAGCGGTCCGGGGCTGGTGGTGCCGTCCACCTGGGCACGCGGTGGGATGACGGTCTCCCCGATGGTCGCAGCTCCGACCATCGCCCAGGTGATGGCCAGCGGTTTGGCCGAGACGGTGCCGGAGAGCGCCAGCTGGGCAAAGGCCACGGCCACACCCGGAGGGGTGACGAGCGCGAGGTGGAAGACGAGGGACGAGCCGGCGATGGCGAGGCTGGTCCGGCCGGAGTTCTCCCACTCGAAGCGTTGACGTTCTGCGAGGACGCTGGGCCCGACGACCGCGAAGGTGAGCCCCACCATGATCAGGGTGGTGACGAACAGGTACCCCGTAGTGGACGGGATGACCCACTGCCGGACCAGCTCTCGGTCGATGTCCAGGCCCCCCGCGACCAGGGTGAGTACGAAGACCATGGCCAGCGTGAGCGTGCGTGCGCCCGCCCCTAGAGCAGCGGAGGACCGGTGGGCCCAGAACTCGCGGGCCGTGCGTTGGTAGGCCGATGACGTCGTAGCGCTCGACTTCTGCCGCGTTCCGGGGGTGTGGTCGACGATCGAGAAGCGGGCGCGTTCCAGGGCGCGAAGCCGCCAGACCAGTGCCGACCCCAGGCTCAGAAGCAGCAACCCCCCGGCGAACGGCACCCAGTCGGGTGGGTCGGCGAGGAGAGCCACCTCCACGCCTGGTAGACCGGCGTTGCGCACCGCCTGCACGAGCCGTCCGGTGCCCAGGCCCGCGGCCGCCACCAGCACCGCTGCGATGAGGTGCTTGCGCTCCACCAGGTGCCGTGGTCGACGCGGGCGCGCCGTCACCACTGCGCTCGCCAGGGATATCGCCAGCAGGCCGAGCAGGGGGACGAGCACGATCCACCACGCGCCGGCCACACCGTCGTACCCTGCGGCCAGGAACCCGAGGGCGGTGACGTTCATGACGACCAGACCCAGGTGGAAGACCAGGGTGGGCAGGGCGGCATACGCCGTGTAAACCGCGAGCGGTGGTAGGTCCATGGCCCGGAAGAGCGCGACGTTCGGCGGGTCAGTGATGCGCTGAACCTGTTGGCCGGCAGTCTGTTTCACGGCAAAGGCCAGGAGCAGGTACCCATCGAGCACGAGCAGGAGAGCTAGTCCGAGCCCCAGGGCATTGGGAAGTCCCTCGAACAGGCGTGGCGTGGCCAGACCAACCACGCTGCCGACGAGCAGGCCAGCGACCAGCAGTGCGCTGGTGAGGCAGACGAGCAACCCGGTGAACACCGGCTTGCTGACCAGCTGCCGAAAGGGCGCGTACCGCTCGGTCAGTGCGAACGCCACGACGCACCCGATCGCGTGAGCGCGCCGATGGTGTGGTCGAACATCGTCGGGTATCGACATCGGATGCCGGTCGCCGTCAGCGCGTTGCAACGCTGCGTAGTGCCGCGCCGATGACACAGACGGCGCCGACGAACCAGACGCCGGCCAAGATCCACGATCCTGACCCGCCGTCACGTGCGACCGCGTGGTAGACCAGACCGGCGACCATGGCCAGGCTCACGACGGCGAAGACGCCCAGGCCCCATTTGATCGATTTCATCAGTTCCTCCTCGGTTGCTGGTGTGCTGAGACCCTGTCATTCCGGATGGATGTCCGCTTTGCGAAACACGATGAGCGCGGCCACCGACGCAACCAGACAGAAGAACGTGAAGACGCCAAGTGCCGTGGTGAAGTCGCTCCGGTGGCCCATCATGATCGGGCTGGGGATGGTCAACGGGGCCTGCAGGATGTCAGCCGACCGGAACGGCAGATGATCACTGACCCAGCTCAGCCACGTCGTGTCGGTCACCACCGACATGGCCGAGAATGAGCGCTCGACCCCGAAGGGCAGCACGAGCAGGAGCGCAACGGCGGCCAGCTGCGACCGGACGAGCACGCCGATGGCGAGCCCCACGGTGCACCAACCTACGCAGGCGAGTGTGAGCCCGCCGGCCGCCAAGGCGATCTCAGCCAGTCCGACCGGTCTGCCCGGACCCGCGCCGATGAGCAGGCGAGACAGGGCGGCGTTCACGGCCACCGTAACAAGCCCGAGCACGACCGCGGTGCTGGATGTCGTGAGCGCCTTCGCGACCAGCACGCGGGCTCGCCGAGGCTCTCGCAGCAGGGCCGTGCCCAGCAGGCGGTGGTGCCGGTCTCCGGCGACCGACAGGACTCCCAGGATGCCTCCGATCACCGGGGCGGTCGAGGGCTTGGTCACGGTCGCCATCAGACGTTCCACGTCGGTGACGACCGTCCCGTCCTCCGACAGCATCCAGACGACACCGCTGTAGGCGGCGGTGCCGACCGCGCTCACCACGACGCCGAGTGCGAGGAGCCACCAGGTCGAGCGCAGTGAGAACAGGCGCAGCCACTCGTAGCGCAGGGTGGCTCTCATGCGGGAACGCCCGTCACCGGAGCAGCCACGACCGGCGGGAGGGGGTGTTGGTTCGATACCGCCAGGTAGGCCTGCTCCAGGCCACTCGACTCCGCGTACAGCTCGTAGAGCGTGACACCGTGGTCGCGGGCCAGGGCACCGATCACCTCGAGGGACGGTCCGCGCACACTGACGCGTCCGTGACCGAGCGGGGCCACCTGACCAAGACCGGCCAGGATCTGCGCGAACCGGCCCGGGTCGTCGCAGCGCACCACGATGTGCTGGCGCCCGTGGGCGTCGAGGAAGTGCGAGAGACTCCCGCTCGCCAGCAGGCGGCCGGCGCCGATGACGATCACGTCGTCGACCACCTCCTGCAGGTCTGGCAGGACGTGTGACGAGAGCAGGAGCGTGTTGCCGGCGGCCACGAAGTCACGCAGGAGCTCACGAAGCCACACCATGCCCTGCGGGTCGAGGCCGTTCGTGGGCTCGTCGAGAATCAAGGTGTCGGGGGTGCCGATCAGGGCGCCGGCGAGGCCGAGGCGCTGGCGCATTCCCATCGAGTACGTCCCAGCTCTGCGGTGGGCCACCGCGGCGAGACCGACGCGGTTCAGGACCTCGTCGCACACCCGGGCCGGCAGGCCGAGGCCGGCTGCGATCATGCGCAGGTGGTTGCGGGCGGTGCGCCCGGGGTGAAACGCGTTCGGGTCCAGCAGCGAGCCGATGCGCCGCGATGGACGGTCGAGATCGCGGTAGGCAACCCCGTCGAACAAGGTGGTGCCAGTGCCGATGTCGAGGCCCAGCATGAGCCGCATCGCCGTCGACTTGCCCGAACCGTTCGGGCCGAGCAGGCCGGTGACGCGACCGGGCAGCGCGCTGAAGCTGATGCTGTCGAGCGCGTGCACCGACCCGTAGGTCTTCGTGAGGCCGTGGACGTCTATGCGCGCCATGGTTCAACCGACACTGGTCAGCACGGCGAGCAGAACGGAGGTGGCCACGATCACGGCGGCCCGGCTGCGAGGCAGGGCCACCAGGTCGCGGGCAAAGACGAGGGGCAGCAGGAGGCCGGTCACCGCCTTGAGCGGCATCATGGTCGCCTGCGGGCCCGGCTGCTGTGCCGGGACGACCATGCTGACGACCTGGAAGCCGATGAAGCAGACACTGACCGTGAGGGTGAACAGACCGGTGCGCAGTGGGCCGAACCGCCTTGATGCCGAGAAGAGATGGCGCTCCAAGGAGGCAGCCAGCCCGAGGAAGACCAGCAGGGCGAAAACCGTCACCACCACCCCCGCCATCAAGCCGGCCTTCATCGCCAGGCCCTCAAGACGGGGGTCGTTGATCTCGGCGGACATCTCGGCCGGGACCTGGGTGGCGAGCACCTTCAGAGTCGTCGGGGCCCGGACCGCGACCAGGGCCAGACCTGTCAGCAGCGCGACGACGACGGTCGCGCGCGCCGAAGCGCGCTGTGCAGGCTGCTCACGTGGCGTCTCGGACCAGAGCGGACCGACGTGGGGACGAAGGGATGCGGCATCGGACATGGGTCGGCCTTTCAGCGGGTGGACAGGAGGGCTGCCTCGATGACAGCGCCGACGAGGACGAGCCCGAGAGCGACAGCCAGCAGCCGCAGCGAGGCGGCGAGAGAGCCGAGGTAGCAGCTACCGATGCCCTGGTTCGGTCCGCGTCGCGGCAACAGTGCCCGCACCAGGGGGAAGAGACCGGCGGCAGCGGCGGCGAGCATGCCGATGAGCTCGAACGGCAGGTAGGCGCCCGTGTCACCGATGAGCCCACCAAGACCAGAGTTGGTGACACCGACCGACATGGTGGCCCCGACGTACACGGACGTCATGGTGAGCACGCCCAGGGTGGAGAGCCCGAGCGTGATGACACCCGAGTACAACAACAGCGCGGCTGAGGTGTTGCGAACGAGGATCTCGAGGAAGCCGAGCTCGCCCAGGGCGCCTTTGCCCGCGCCGAGGCTTTCGGCGGCCCAGACCGGGTCGATGGCCCGGAACCCGAGAACCGAGCCGATGCCCGCCACCAACGAGGCGAGCAGGAGGGTGATCACCAGGGGGGTGAGGGAGTCGCGGACGCGCTCCTGGGGGAGCCCGGCCCGGTCTACCGCTGCAGTGAGAGTCATGAGATGTCTTCCACGGGTCGGCTTCCGGTTCGTACGGAAGCCGACCCTGGTGGACAGCGATCAGGCGATGGCCGCGTTGCGGCCCCGGCGAGAGATGAGCCACACGACGGTGGCGGCGATGGCGCCGATGATGCCGGCCCCGAAGATGATGATGACTGCGCGCAGGGCCCATCCGCCCGCGACGATGGCGGCCACGATCTGGCTGGCGGCCGCGGTCGAGATGCCGAGGGAACCAGCGACCCAGAGGCCTGCGAAGGTCACCGCAGTGAGGCCCAACGTGGCGACGGCGGCGACGAGACCGTACGTTGCGGCGTTGTGCCGGGACATGACAGCGTGCATGTGCTTCTCCTTGCGTCGGATGATCGGTCGCAGGGCTGGACTGCAGGCCCGGCCCTGTGCTGAGAACGGCCACGAGCGGCGCTCTCGTGAGACCCGTTGGGGCCGCGTCGCGAGCCTCGCGGTTGACGGGGGCCGCAGGCCATCGCGTGTGCCGATCCGTGTCGGACCCCCGCGACTTGCGCAAACGCTCTTGACTTCGCCCCGTCGTTCGGCGGTAGGAGCGTGGGCGGGAACCGTGACGGGCCTACGACCTGTGTACGATCGGCGGTGGATGAGTCGGCCAGGCGGCCGCGTCAGGGTGCAGACCCTGCCGAGGAACGTCCGGGCTCCACAGGGCAAGGTGGTGGCCAACAGCCACCCGGGGTGACCCGCGGGACAGTGCCACAGAGAACAGACCGCCGGTTGTTTCGGCAGCCGGTAAGGGTGAAACGGTGGTGTAAGAGACCACCAGCGCTCCAGGTGACTGGAGCGGCTCGGTAAACCCCACCTGGAGCAAGTCCAGACAGTGCACGTGGTGCTTTCGAGCGCTGGAAGACCGGCCCGGTCGAGTGCACGGGTAGGACGCTCGAGCCGGCCAGCAATGGTCGGCCTAGATGGATGGCCGTCGCCGCACCACTCGGCACCGAAGATGCGGAACAGAACCCGGCGTATCGGCCGACTCATCCACTCACCGGCTGACGACCGGAGGCCCTAGGCCGCGTCACGACTGGCCTCCGGGCTACGGCTGCAGGCCCGCGGGGTCGGCCCAGATGTCCAGCGGCACCGAGCGGATGCTGCGGCCGCTCAGATCGAGCTGACGGCCCATTCGCTTGATCGACCTCAGCACCATCGACCGGTCGAGAATCCGCATCCGAGGCACCTCGGTGGCCAGCCGGGCCTCGACGAGCGAGAGCTCGTGCAGCGAGTGGGTCGTGAGCGCGAGCATGAGGTTGGCGGGGCCTCCCGAGATTCGCCAGCACACCCGGATACCGGAAATCTGCCGAAGCCGCGTCGCGACCGCGTCGATGTCGTGGGCGTCGGCCTGCGCCCACAGCCAGCTGATGACGGGCCACCCGGAGTCGGGCAGCGCGATGTCGCAGCGGAGGACCACCCGGCCGTTGCTGACGAGGTCGGTCAGCCGGCGCCGAACGGTGCTCTCGCTGAGACGAGCTCGGGCAGCGATGGTGGCGACCGGCATCCGGCCGTCCTCGCCGAGCAGGAGGATCACCTTCCGGTCGATCAGGTCGTAGGGCCGGGCGAGGGGCGACTGGGCCGATGTGAGCCCGTCCAGGCGTGGTTGGGTGGCCCGCATCATCACCGCCTGCTGCGCGGCGTCGAGCACGTGCAGCTGCCAGTGGTCGCCCATCGAGTAGACCTTGGTCACGGCGTAGCTGCTCGTCGCGACCACACCCGGGATCGACCCGACCGACTCGAGCAGGAACGAGGAGAGGAACGCCAGATCCCGCACCTCGACGAGAAGGGTGAGTGATCGGGGTCCGCTCGTGTGCTCGACGCTGAGCACGTGGGGAAGCTCGGTGACGCGCTCGGCAATGGCAAGAGTCTCGGTGGCGCTGCAGCTGAGCTCGACCACGGCGAGACACGAC
>JBBSTU010000071.1:0-17382 GCA_038235595.1 Actinomycetales bacterium
CCGGGGGCACGATGGCGCCCGGGAGCGATGTGAGCCACGTTCTACCTCTCGACGCCTACGAAGTGAGCTGTCGGGTTCGGGCTAGAGGTAGCTGCCCGGCCCCCGTCAGGGCCCGTGTGGGCCCCTTCGAAGGGCTTCACCCCGAGGACGTCTCGCGACGCCCGAAGAAGTGGTTCCCCCGCTCCTGCCGTGTGGGATTGCAACGAACCTCGGATCGGTGGCAGGACTAGGCGGTCCGATCCAGGCCCTCGCCCGACGGGTGAGCGAGTGGGACAAAGGTAGCGAACGCTTCTTCAAATGTCACGCTGAGGTCACGGCGGGGCAGATGCCGCATCGAGGCAGACCCGCTGACGACCTCAGACCGGGGCGCAGTAGACGTGGGTGGCGACGTCGTCGGGCAGGGAGACGCCGCCGTGCGGGTCGCCCCCGTGCCGCACCGCGATGACCCGGCCGGCCTCGCGCACCACCTCGACGTTGGCACCGGGCACCACGCCGGCGCTGGTGAGCAGGGCCAAGGCCTCGGGGTCGACCTGGACCGGCTCGCCGATGCGTCGGATCAGCACCACCCTGGGGGTGTCGCCGGCCGCGCTCGTCAGCGCCGACAAACCGGTGAGGAACTCTTCGGCCCCATCGACCCCGAACTCGGCCAGGCCGGGGATCGGGTTGCCGTAGGGCGACTCGAAGCCCTCACCGATGAGACCGAGAATCTTGCGCTCGACCTGCTCGGACATCACGTGCTCCCAGCGGCACGCCTCCTCGTGCGCGAACTCCCACTCGAGCCCGATGACATCGACGAGCAGCCGCTCGGCGAGGCGGTGCTTGCGCATCACGCGCGTAGCAAGCAGCCGCCCGTGGTCAGACAGCTCGAGGTGACGGTCGCCGGAGACGGCCACCAGACCGTCGCGCTCCATGCGGGCCACCGTCTGGCTCACCGTGGGGCCCGAGTGCTGCAGCCGTTCGGCGATGCGCGCACGCAGAGGAATGATGCCCTCTTCCTCCAGCTCGAAGATCGTGCGCAGATACATCTCGGTGGTGTCAATCAGGTCGGTCACGGTCCTACCTTCTCAGATTTCGCAGGCGTCCTGTGTCGCTCGACACACACAACGTCCCTAGGCTCGTACCCCTTCCCGCCCACCTCGGAGCGGCCCGTCCGCACGGCCGTGAACGGCATCCGAAAAGTGCTTGCCGACACAACCAACCCGAGTTACGGTCGACTCACCGAACCCGAAGGGAGGTGATCCGCGAAGTGATTTCTTCCGGAACGTATGAGGTGGCCACGCGATAATCGCGTCTGCCATCCGTATCCAAGGATGAAGCAGGGCGGTCCGACCTCGTCGGGCCGCCCTGTTCCTGTTCCCGCCCGTACTCTGGGTGGGCCCGAGGCGACGGGGTTCGCTCAGGGCTGGCGCCGGCTGACCTCCCACGACGACGCGTCGGCCAGGTCCCCCACTCCTGCGCGGGTGAACACGAGGCGGTCATGCAGCCGGTTCGAGCGGCCGGCCCAGAACTCCACCTCGTCACAGCTCACCCGCCAGCCGCCCCAGAACGGCGGCACGGGAACGTCGGTGTCGCTGCCGGTGTCGGGGTAGCGGCCCAGCACTTCGGCCCACCGGCGCTCGAGGTCGTCGCGCCCGGCCGACGGACGCGACTGGTCGGAGGCCCAGGCAGAGAGACGGGAACCGTAGGGTCGGGAGTCGAAATAGGCCTCGACCTCGTCGCGCTCGACCAGGCTCGCCCGGCCCCGGAACCGGATGGAGCGGAACAGCGCCGGCCACGTGAGGCTGAGCGCGACCCGCGGGTTGGCCTCGATCTCGCGGCTCTTGCTCGACTCCAGGTTCGTGACGAAACCGGGGCCGCGTTCGTCGAAGAACCGCATCAGCACGGTGCGCACGTTGGGCGCTCCCGATCGATCGACGGTCGCCACCGAGACAGCGGTCGGCTCGGGAACGTCGGCCCGCTCGTCGGCGGCGGTGACGGCGTTGTCGATCCAGGCACGCGCCTGCTCGAAGGGGCTCGGGAGCAGGTCGCCCTCGAGCAACCCCTCCCCCGCGTAGTCGACCCGGCGCACCCCATCGGGCCCCGGGCTGTGCGGTGATGTCGTCATGGTCCCAGACTAGGCTCGAACCGAGCGGGACCCCCCGGAGCGCTGCTCGCGTCGGGGGCCGGGGAGCAGGAAACGACACCGCAACGGGTAGGAGCCACGCATGGCAGGCAAAGGAAAGCTGGTCGTGGTGGCCTTCAAGATGGGCGCCAAGTACGGTCCACAGATCTGGGTGGCGAGCAAGGCCCTGCGCGAGCCGGCCAAGGAGGCCGCCGCCAAGCTGCTGACGAGCGAGAAGGCCCGTCGCTCGGCCTTCGAGCACGCCAAGGCCCTCAGTGACGGTTCGGTGCTCAAGGTGCCGCAGACCGGTGAGACCCTCTGGGTCGTGTTCAGCGGCGACACCGCGGTGACGGTCTACCCGGCCTCGAACGTGCCGTTGACCGCCCTCATCGACCGCGCCGACCTGACCCGGCGCCTCCGGCCCGACGACAAGGTCAAGGTCACCGAACGCGCGAAGGACGCCGCGGATGCCGCCCTGCGCCGAGGTGACAAGCCGATCAACCCCGGCCCGGCCCAGCCGCGCCAGGGCTCCCCCGACGCACCCTGAGCCCCGTCCGGCGACCGACCTGGTGACCCGGACCCGGCGACCCTTGCGCGAACCTTGCCCGACCCGGTCGACGACCTAGTCGACGACCCTGATGCCGAGCTCGGCCGCGAGCACGTCGGCCAGGTCGATGACCTGCAGCCGGCTCAGGCCGGCGCCGCGCAGGCCGGCGAGCCCCCGCGGAGCCCGCAGCTGCGCTCCCGACAGGTCGAGGTCGAGGTATCGCCCCCGACCGAACTCCGGTTCGAGCAGGGTGCACCCCTGGAACGTCAGCCCTTCGACCGTCGTCTCCTGCAGGTCGAGCGAGGTGATGACGCAGTCCACGAAGGCCACCCTCTTCAGCCTGGCCCCGCGAAGGTTGAGGAAGTCGATCTTCCCGCCTGTGACCGTGACGTCGCGCCAGGTCGAAGCCCAGGCCGACACGGCGCCGAGCCGGCATCCGTCGAGGGTGGTCTCCACGAGGCTCGCCTCGGGCAGCGACACACTCACCCCGTGCACGCCCTCCCAGGTGCACTCCGACCAACGCGAACCATCGAGCCGGACGTCGTCGAGGGTGGCGTCCACCAACGAGCACTCGATGAAGGTGTGGCCTTCGGCGTGCGCGAAGGAGAAGTCGGTGCCCTCGAAGCGCATCGCATCGTGATCGCTGTCGAGCTCCCGGCCCGACCCGTTCCCGGTAAAGACGCCCGCGGCGTAGCGGGTCTGGTCGGGGGCCGAGGGCATGCGAGCGAGTCTGTCAGGTGCGCTGGGCTGAACGGGCGCGCCCGCGCGTGCGCGTGGCCGGCGCCGGCCCAGCCGGTCCACCCAGCGAGCAGTCAGGTCCACCTGTTGGGATCCTGCGGTTCAATGGAATCGGTGACAAGGGCGTCATCTCATCGCCCCAACCCACCGCCACGCACCAGCCACGTGGCCGCGAACCGAAGGTGAACCCGTGACCACATCACCCACCCTTTCCGAGCAGACCCAGCCCGTCAGCATCCCCGCAGAGCTGTTGCCCGCCGACGGACGCTTCGGCTCCGGGCCATCGAAGGTGCGCCCCGAGCAGGTCGCCTACCTCGCCTCGGTCGCCGGCTCGGTGCTCGGCACCTCGCACCGCCAGGCCCCGGTGAAGAACCTCGTCGGCGACGTGCGCACCGGGCTGCGCGAGCTGTTCAGCCTGCCGGACGGCTACGAGATCATCCTCGGCAACGGCGGCTCGACGGCGTTCTGGGACATCGCAGCCTTCGGTCTCGTGCGCGACCGTGCCCAGCACCTGGCCTTCGGTGAGTTCTCGAGCAAGTTCGGCGCCGTGACGAAGGCCGCTCCCTTCCTCGGCGAGCCGACGATCATCAAGGCCGACCCGGGCACGCTCGCCCACTCGAAGGCCGAGGCCGGCGTCGACGTCTACGCCTGGCCCCACAACGAGACCTCTACCGGCGTGATGGCGCCCGTGAAGCGCGTTGAGGGTGCCGACGACGATGCCCTCGTGCTCGTCGACGCCACGTCGGGCGCCGGCGGCCTGCCCGTCGACATCACCGAGACCGACGTCTACTACTTCGCGCCGCAGAAGTGCTTCGCCGCCGACGGTGGGCTGTGGCTCGCCGCCTTCTCGCCCGCCGCCCTCGCCCGCGTCGAGCAGATCGCTGCCACCGGCCGCTGGGTGCCCGACTTCTTCAGCCTTCCGACCGCCATCGACAACTCGCTGAAGAACCAGACCTACAACACCCCGGCCGTGGCGACGCTGGCCCTGATGAAGAACCAGCTCGAGTGGATGAACGGCAACGGTGGTCTCGAGTTCACGACCGCTCGCACCCTCGACTCGAGCACGCGGCTCTACACCTGGGCCGCGCAGACCTCCTACACGACGCCCTACGTTGCCGATCCGGCCGCCCGATCGCAGGTCGTCGGCACCATCGACTTCGACGACACCATCGACGCCGCAGCGGTCGCCAAGGTGCTGCGCGCCCACGGCATCGTCGACGTTGAGCCCTATCGCAAGCTCGGTCGCAACCAGCTGCGCGTCGCGATGTTCCCCGCCGTCGACCCCGACGACGTGTCGAAGCTGACCCAGGCCATCGACCATGTGGTCACCGCGCTGAGCTGAACGGCATCCGGCAGGCGAGAGCCCCAGATGCCGCTCAGGCGCCGGCGATGCGCGGCGCCCCCGGGTCGGCGCCGTCGTTGGTGGTCGCGCGCAGAAACTCCTCGATGTTCTCGACATCGGTCACGTTGCGGCGCACGACATCGAGCAGGTCGCGCATCGAGCTGACCTCCTCGACCTGTTCCTTGATGAACCACTGCATGAACTGGTCGGCGGCAAAGTCGTGCTCGTCTCGGGCCACCGCGGTCAGCGCGTTGATCTGCTCGCTGACCCGCTTCTCCTGCGCGAGCGCGAGCTCGACCGGCGCCACCAGATCGGTGAAGTCTGTGCTCGGCGCCGCCACCCCGGGAATGCGCACCCGAGCGTCGATGTCGAGAAGGTAGCGCACCATCATCATGGCGTGGTCGCGCTCTTCGAGCGCCTGCCGGAAGAACAGCGCCGCCATCTGCGGCATGGTCAGGTCGTCGTAGTGCACGGCGATCGCCACGTACTGCTGGTGGGCTGCGAACTCGTGGCCGATCTGCTCGTTGAGCAGGTCGACGAACGTCTGCGATGCCATGGGCCGCTCCTCGGCGTGTGAGGCCGCCACTGTCGTGCGGCCCGTCGTGTGGGACTGCGACACATCCTAAGGACCGGGCCGTTGGTGGCGGGTTGGCCGTTCAGCGTTTGACGAGCGCCGCAACCGCCGCGATCGCCACGAACAGCACGAGGGCCCCCACGGTGATGCGGTGGCGGAACTTGAAGTTCACCGCACTGCCTCGGGTGTCGCCGACCCGACCGGGGCGACCTGCACGCGCAGGTGCGGCCGACGGCGCAGCTCGAAGCTCACCGCCAGATCCTCGCGGCGGTGGACCCAGACGGCAACCGCCGCGAGGCTGAGGCCGACCATGATGGTGCCGATGGCAATGGTCCAGCGCGCTCCGAAGGCGTCACCGACCCAGCCGATGAGCGGGGAGCCAAGCGGGGTGCCGCCCATGAAGATCGCCATGTAGAGGGCCATGACCCGGCCGCGCATCATCGGGTCGACGCTGATCTGCACCATGGCGTTGGCCGTGGTCAATGCCGTCAGGGCTGCGAGCCCGGTCGGCACGAGCATGATCGCGAAGGTGAGGTAGGTCGGGGCGAGAGCGAGCAGGCCCGTCGACGCGGTGAAGCCGACGAGCGCCGCGATCAACACGCGCATCCGCGGGGTTCGCCGAGCCGACAGCAATGCGGCCGCCAGTGAACCTACGGCCATGATCGAGCCGAGCAGCCCGTACTCCCCCGCGCCCTTGTGGAACACCTGGGTGGCCATCAGGGCCATCGTCACCTGGAAGTTCATCCCGAAGGTGCCGAGCACGAAGACGAGGAACAGGATCAGCTTGAGGTCGGGGCGGCCCTTGACGTAGCGCAGGCCCTCCCTGATCTGGCCCTTGCCTCGGGCCCGCGGCGAGGGCGTCAGCTCGTCGGCATTCATACGGGTCAGGGCGAAGAGCACGAAGACGAAGCTGGCCGCGTTGAAGAACAGAGCCTGGCTGATGCCGAACCCGGCAATGACCAGCCCCGCCACGGCCGGCCCGATGAGGCGACCGAGGTTGAACGAGGCGCTGTTGAGAGCCACCGCGTTCGACAGGTGCTCGGTGTCGACCATCTCCGAGACGAAGGTCTGTCGGGCCGGGTTGTCGACGGCGGTGGCGACACCTTGGATGAACGCGAGGAGGTAGACATGCCAGAGCTCGACGACGCCGAGAGCCGTCAGCAGCGCGAGAAGCAGGGCGGTCGTGAGCAACGCCGTCTGGGTCAGGAAGAGGATGCGGCGCTTCGGGAAGCGGTCGACGAGCATGCCCGCCCAGGGTGCGAGCAACAGGAAAGGCAGAAACTGCAGGCCCGTCACGAGCCCGAGCGCGGTGGCCGAGTGGTCGGTCAGAACCGTGAGCACGAGCCAGTCCTGGGCCACCCGCCCCATCCAGGTGCCGACGTTCGAGACGATGGCGCCCGAGGCGTAGACCCGGTAGTTGCGGATGCCGAGAGAGTGGAAGGTGGGGCTCATTCGCCAGCCACTTTCGCGAGCACGCTACTGGCCCGGTTGAGCAGGTCTCGCTCGTCGTCGGTGAGGCCCTCCAACCGTTCGAGCATCCACTCGTCTCGGTGCCGGCGCACCCGCTTGATCGTCTTGCGGCCTTCCGGGGTGAGGCTGAGGATGACCTGGCGGCCGTCGGTGGGGTCATCGGCGCGAGAGACGAGGCCACGGTTGACCAGGCCCTGCGTCGTACGACACATGCTTGGAGCCGAGACCTTCTCGATCTCGGCGATCTCACTGTTGGTGCGCGGGCCGTGCTCGAGGCGGATCAGGGCCGAGAACTGGTGCGATGCCAGCTCGTTGTCGCTCTCGTAGCGCACCCGGCGCGAGATGCGCATGCAGGCGATGCGCAGGTCGTTCGCCAGGGCGACACGCTCGCTGCGGCTCAAGGTCGTGCTGTCGGTGGGGCTCTTGCTCTGCAAGTTCAGGTCCTCGGAAGTCTCGTTCAGAATCAGTTCCTTAGGCTAACTCATTAGCACGCCTAAGCATTCCGACGACCACCATTCGACCCTCCGAACGGCCCCACGACACCACCTGCGCGACGCGCCGCGCGACGCGCCAAAAGTGTCGGATTCACAACACCACCTGCGCGACGCGCCGCGCGACGCGCCGAAAGGGGCGGTTCTGGCTAGCCCCCGATGGGCGGCCCGACCCCGGCGGGCCGACGCAGTCAGCCGGTGAGCAGGGCCTCGATCGGCGACTTGGCGAAGTAGATGACGAACAGCGCCGTCACCACCCACAGCAGCGGGTGCACGGCACCGGCCTTGCCCTTGGCGATCTTGATGACGACCCAGGCGATGAAGCCACCACCGATGCCGACGGTGATGTTGTAGGTGAACGGCATCAGCACGATGGTGAGGAAGGCTGGGATGCCGATCTCCAGGTCGTCCCAGGCGATGTTCTTCACCTGGGTCATCATCAGGTAGCCCACGATGATGAGTGCCGGTGCGGCGGCTTCGGACGGCACGATCGCGAAGAGCGGCGCGAGGAAGGTTGCGAGCAGGAACAGCACGCCAGTGACGATCGAGGCGAGTCCGGTGCGCGCCCCCTCACCCACGCCGGCCGCGGACTCGATGTAGGAGGTGTTGCTGCTGACGCCGCCGGCGCCACCGGCAATCGCGGCGATGGAGTCGACGGCGAGGATGCGGTCGGTTCCGGGAGGGTTGCCCTCGTCGTCGAGCAGGTCGGCCTCGGCGCCGATGGCCACGATGGTGCCCATCGTGTCGAAGAAGTCGGCGAGCAGCAGGCTGAACACGAACAGCACCGCCGTGATGATCCCCAGCTTCTGGAACGAGCCGAGCAGGCTGAACTGGCCGAGGATGCCGAGATCAGGGGTGTTGGTGATCGAGGTCGGCAGGCTCGGCACCGTGAGAGCCCAGGAGTCGGGGTTGGTCAGCGCGCCCTTGTCGTCGAAGACGCGGGGCCCGATCTTGGCGATCGACTCGACCACGATGGCCAGCACCGTGGCCGTGACGATCCCGATGAGGATGGCGCCCTTGACCTTGCGGATGAGCAGCACGGCAATGAGCAGCACGCCCACCACGAACACAACCGTCGGCCAGCCGTTCAGGCTGCCGTTGATGCCGAGCTCACTCGGCACGTTGCCCGGCGAGGTCGGGCGGCGCGCGAAACCGGCGTCGATGAAGCCGATGAAGGTGATGAACAGCCCGATGCCGACCGAGATCGCCACCTTGAGCGGCCCGGGGATGGCACGGAAGACCGCGGTGCGAAAGCCGGTGAGCACCAGCACGAGGATGATGATGCCCTCGATGACGACCAGGCCCATCAGGTCGGCGTAGGTGATCTTCTCGCCGGAGTGGGTGAAGATCATTCCGGCGATGAGGGCGTTGATCCCGAGCCCGGCGGCCAGGGCGATCGGGAAGTTGGCCACCACCCCCATGAGGATCGACATGACGCCGGCCACCACCGCGGTCCCGACGGCGACGAGCAGCTTGCTCTGGGCCAGGTCGGTCGTGCCGCCGATCATGTTTCCCGAGCCGTCGACCACCCCAGAGAGGATGATCGGGTTGAGCACGATGATGTAGGCCATCGTGAAGAAGGTGACGACGCCACCGCGGATCTCGCGAGACACGGTGGAACCGCGCTCGGTGATCCGGAAGTAGCGGTCAAGCCCGGAGCTACCGGGGCGGCCGGGTTTGAGCCGGCGGGCGCGTGTTTCGGTCGACATGGCGCACACCATAGTGGGCAACCCCACCCCGCCACGCCTTACGCTGACCAGGTGAGCACCCAGACCCCGATCGAACCGATCCGTGCGCCGATGTTGCGCATCGTCGAGATCGGGTTGGCCTGTTGGCTGGTCGCGCTCGCCGTGACCCTGGTCGTGCCGAGCCTGCACCAGGGCGCCCGCGACTGGTGGCCATGGACATGCGTCGCAGGCTTCGTGCTCGGTGGGTTGGGCTGGCTCTACGTGCGCCGGGGTCGGGGAAACGCCCACGCCGCCTGACGGCGAGCAGCCGCAGCACGGATGCCGCTGAGCTCAGTCGGCGTATGCCTCGCCGGGCGAGCCGGCCACAGCGCCACCCTCGCCCGCCCCGGCCTCAGCGGCCTCAGCGGCCTCAGGAACCGGCGGAGCGTCGCTCGTCTGCTCGACCGGCTCGGGCGGTTCGTGTTGCGCCACGTTTCTGGGTTCGTCCCCGGGTTCGTGCTTGGGCTCGCCCTTCGACTGGTTGAGTGCCGGTTCGAGGTCGACCGCGAACTCGTCGACGATCGGGTGCCCGATCGAGACCGGTTCGGGCGCGTCCACCTCGGTTTCGGAGTGGGCACCACAGCCGTGGTCGAGTGAGATGACTCGGCCGTCAGACGGGCTCCACCCGTTCGCACACACTCCGAACGTGGCCCGGAGGGCACCCGGCAGCGGCAGGAAGTAGCCACAGGTGGTGCAGCGCGCGCTGGCCTTGACGGAGACCTCTGACGTCGGCCCGCCCTCACCGGCGTACCACCGGCTGGCGGCCTCGTCGCGTCCTTCGGCCGACAGCACGCGGGGGCGACCGAGCCCGAGCTCGAACAAGGCCATCTGGTCGACCTCCTCCTCCCCCGACGCTTCGAAGCCGGCCTCTAGGTAAGGGTCGTCGGCGCGGTAGGGCAGGGTGTCGCCGGCGCCGAGGTCTCCCGGCGCCAGCCGCTCGGCGTAGGGCAGCCACTCGGGAGCGAGCACTGCCTCGGCGGTCGGCAGCAGGTTGGTCTCGCAGACCGTGGCCACCTTGCCGCGTGGTACACGAGCCACGCTCACGCCCCAGCGCCAGCCGCCGTAACCGACAGACAGACAGGCGAACCAGTGCATCCCGAGGCGCTCGCCGAGCGCCTCGAAGCCGAGGTGCTCACCGACCGTGTCGGGCTCGGCGACCGGTTGCAGAGCGGCCCGGGCCATCTCGACGGCGCCGGCGAGAACGGCATCCTGCTTCGGGCGGGCCGCAGTAGTGGTGCTCGTCACCGGCTCAGGCCTCCAGCTGGTCGGCGAGGCCCCGCAGGGCCCGGGCCACGTTGGCCCCCATCTTGCGGTCGGGGTAGCGCCCGTGGCGCAGTCCCTCACCCACGCCGTCGAGCAGCTGCACGACGTCTTCGATGATCACCACCATGTCCTCGGCCGGGCGCCGGTCGCGCTCGCGCCGGTTGGCGGTGACCGAGACCGCGGGCTCCAGCAACGAGACCGACAGCGCCTGGGCGCCCCGGCGACCTTCGACGATGCCGAACTCCACCCGTGCACCCTTCTTGAGGCTCGTGACGCCCTCGGGCAGCACGCTGGAGCTGACGAACACGTCGGCCCCCTCGTCTTCGGCGATGAAGCCGAAGCCCTTGTCGGAGTCGTAGAACCTGACCTTGCCAGTCGGCACAGTGCACCTCGTCGATCGTTTGGGACGAACCGGCACTGGGCACGGTTCGATAGCGCTCCTCGCGCTGGGCTTCAGCCTATCGGCTGACCGCAACTTCGATTCCCACCGCCAGGCTCCGGTCGAGGGAGCCGCTCAGCCGGGTGAGATCCCCCAGGTTCCGGTCCACTCGTCACCCGGGGCGAGCGTCACCAGGGACGTGCGGGAGTTGAACGCGTCGGCCGGGCAGGTCATCGGCTCGACGGCGATACCGGCGACGCCCTTGTGCAGACGCGCCACGTCGGTGAAGACCTGCAGCCACGTGAACGCCGGCTCGGCCCACAGCGTGACGCTGCGATCAGCGGCCGACACGGTGACCCGCCACATCCCGTCGGCGTCACCGACGATCTCGGTGTAGGCGGTGTCGAGATCGGTCGTGGCCACCGCACGCACCTCGCGGAAGTCGTAGTCGGTGCCATCGACGGGCAGCGTGGCGACGGGCAGAGACCGTTCGTCTACCTCGACCCGCTGACCGGCGGGCACGGTGAGCGCGACGTCAGACAGCGGGGTGTCGCCGATGGCCAGGTAGGGATGGGCGCCGTAGCCGAACGGGGCCTCGGCAGCTCCGACGTTGCGGGCCGCCACCGTGACCACCAGGCCGGAGTCGTCGAGCAGGTAGGTCGTGCGCAGGTCGAGGTGGTGCGGCCAACCGGGTTGCGGGTGCAGGCGGTAGCCGACGGTCACCAACGAGTCGGTGTGCTCGACCAGCTCCCACAGAGCCCATCGCACAAGCCCGTGGCTGGCGTTGGTGAACGGCACCTCGGTGATCGGCAGCTGTTGCGGCTTGTCGTCGCCCCAGCAGTAGCGACCGTCACGGATGCGGTTCGGCCACGGCATGAGCTGCTGACCGCGCCCCGACCGACAGGGCTCGTCGACGCCGTAGCCGGCCACGAGGTCGACGCCGTCGTGGGTCAGCAGGCGCAGACCGCCCCCGACCTCGACGACGGTGGCCTCGAAGCCGCCGTGAGCGATGGTCCACTGCTGGCCGGTGGGGCTGGGGCCCTGCCCCGACGGGTCTGGCGTGAGCGCACTCATGAGCCCAACCGTAGTGTCCTGGCAGGGGGCGCAGGCGGGCATAGGCTGGTCAGGATGCCCACCCCGCGCCGCAGTCTTGCTGACGACATCCGCGGCCGTAGCGACTCCGAGCTCACCGACCTCGTTCTCGCCCGGCCCGATCTGGCGCGCCCGTCGCCGGCCGATCTCACCAGCCTGGCGGCTCGGGCCAGCACTCGGGCCAGTGTGCAGCGGGCGGTCGAGGCGCTCGACCGCGCCCATCTGCAGGTGCTCGAGGCACTCGTCATCGAAGGCGGCGACATCGGCGACCGGCCCAGCACCGGGTTGCCGTCGAGCGGCGTGGATGCCTCGCGCCGCAGCGACGGCGAGCCGGGCCTCTTCACGCTCCTGGGGGTCGAGAGCACCAGCGACCGGGCCGTGGTCACCGGGCTGGTCGACGACCTGTGGCGCGTCGCCCTGCTGTGGCGCGGTGACGACCGCGAGCACCACGTCGTGCGCACCGTTCCTGAGGTGCTCGGTCCCACGGTGGCCGGGCTCGGGGCGCCGATCGATGAGCTACGCCCCTCCCTGACCCCTCGCCACCGCGACCCCGAGGCTCTGCGGGCGACCATCGATGCCGCCCCCGCCCCCGCACGAGCCATGCTCGAGAAGATGACGTGGGGTCCGGCGCTCGGGGTGCTGCCCCAGGAGCGCGCCGGCTCGAGCAGCGCCCGCTGGCTGCTCGAACACCATCTCCTCGTGCCGGTGTCGGCCGACCGGGTCGCTCTGCCGCGCGAGGTGGGTCTCGCCCTGCGCTCGGGTCGTCTGCACCGCGACACAGTCCTGGTGCCGCCTGAGGTCACGACCCGTGCGGTGTCGCTGGCCGACGCGGTGGCCGGAGGTTCGGCGAGCGAGCTGCTCACGCACCTCGACGAGCTGGCCGCGGTCTGGGGCGCCGAGCCCCCTCGGGCGGTGCGTACCGGTGGCCTGTCTGTGCGCGACCTGAAGACCACCGCCGCCGCCCTCGATCTCGACGTCGACCGATCGGCGTTCGTGGTCGAGATCGCCTACGCGGCCCGGCTCGTGGCCGACGACGGCGAGGTCGTGCCCGTCTGGGCGCCGACGTCCGAGGTCGACGAATGGTCGGCTTCCGAGGCCGGGCACCGTTGGGCATCGCTCGCGCTGGCCTGGGCCCGGTCGACCCGGGCCGCCCACCTCGTGGGCCGCAAGGTCGGGTCGGGGTCGTCGGCGGCCAATGCGCTCGGCCCCGATGTGCAGTGGCCGGCCATCCGCGGCATCCGTCGAGAGGTGCTGCGCGAGCTCGCGTCCCTGCAGGCCGGCCTCTCGCCCGACGCCGACTCGTTGCGCGAGCGGCTGTTGTGGCGCCGACCGCTGCGACCGGCGTCGGTTCTCTCCGACGCCCTGGATGCCGTGCTGCGTGAGGCGGAGTGGCTGGGCGTGACAGGTCGTGGCGCGCTCTCGGCGCCCGGCCGAGCCCTGTCCGACGCGCTACCCGGCACGTCGTCCCTGCGAGAGCGAACCGGCACCGCAGACGTCGCCTCCGACAGCGCAGGTCGGGCCGTCGCCGTGGCCATGTCGAAGCACCTGCCGAAGCCGGTCGACCACGTGCTCGTCCAGGCCGACCTGACGGCGGTCGCTCCCGGCCCGCTGGAGGGCAGTCTCGCCTCGTTCATGCGGCTGTCGGCCGACGTCGAGTCGCGCGGCGGCGCCACCGTCTACCGTTTCACGCCCGCCTCGGTGCGGCGCGCCCTCGACGCCGGGTGGACGGCGGCCGAGTTCGTCGACACGGTGCGCCGGTCGAGCCGCACGCCCCTGCCGCAGCCGCTCGAGTACCTCGTGTCGGACGTAGCCCGCAAACACGGTCAGACGCGCATCGGCGGCGCGTCCGCCTACATCCGCAGCGACGACGAGTCGGTGCTCGAGACCATGTTGAGCACACGCGAGCTCGCGCCACTTCAGCTGCGACGGCTCGCCCCGACCGTGCTGGTCTCGGGCGCCGACCCGCGGGTTCTCGTCGAGCTGCTGCGCGACCACGGGTTCGTGCCGATCCAGGAGGGTCAGGACGGATCGGTCATGCACGCCGAGACGCCGCGCCGTCGTGCCGGGTCGCGGCGGCGCGCCGCGCCTCCCGCCGTGTCGCCCGTCGACGCCGACTTCACCACCACGCTCGTGGCGGGGTTGCGCGCCGCTGAGGCGAGCGCCGACGAGCGGCGGGCCGTGGAGCAGGCGCGGCCCGGGCCGCGCATCCCGACGACCGACCCGGTCGTCACCTTGTCGCTGCTGCGCGACGCGGTCGCCGAGCGGCACGGTGTCTGGATCGGCGTCTCCGACCAGGGCGGTGGGGTGGCTCGCCACCTGATCCACCCTCGACGAGTCGACGGCGGGCGGGTGTGGGCCACCGACGAGGGCGGGCACGAGAAGTCGTACTCCGTGCACCGCATCACCGGCGCCACCCTCGAGACCCCCTGACACCGTCGAGAGCACGTTTCTGGTGACACGAACCGTCCTCTCGACGGCTACGAGGTGAGGGCGCGAACGACGCCGCTCGGGCTGGGCCGACCCAGCTGCTGCGCCATCCAGGCGCTCGTCGCCACCAGCGCCTCGAGATCTACTCCCGTGCGCACCCCCGCGCCGTGCAGGGCCCAGACGAGGTCTTCGGTGGCCAGGTTGCCGGTGGCCGACTTCGCGTAGGGGCAGCCGCCGAGGCCCCCGGCCGCCGCGTCGACGACGGTGACGCCGTCGCGCAGCGCGGCCATCGTGTTGGCGAGCGCCTGACCGTATGTGTCGTGGAAGTGCACTGCGACGCGGTCGGCGGCGATCCCGCGGGCTGCGAGCGCCTCGAGGAGCCGGTGCACGTGCCCGGTCGTGCCGACGCCGATCGTGTCGCCAAGACTGAGCTGGTGACAGCCCAGCCCCATCAGACGCTCGGCCACGTCGACCACCTGACCGATCGGCACCGGGCCCTCCCACGGGTCGCCGAAGCACATCGACACGTACGCCCGCACCCAGCGACCGGCCTCCCGCGCCCGGGTCACGACTGGCTCGAACATGGCGTACTGCTCGGCGACCGAACGGTTGAGGTTCTTCTGCGCGAAGGTCTCGGTGGCCGAGCCGAAGATCGCGATGGCCTGCACGCCGAGCGCCTCCGCGCGGTCGAGGCCCCGGGCGTTGGGCACCAGCACCGGACGGCGCCGGCCCACCCCCGCAGCGCCCAGCGCGCCGAGCACCTGCTCGGCGTCGCCCATCTGCGGCACCCACGTCGCAGGCACGAACGAGGTGGTCTCGATGGTGGCGAGCCCAGCGGCATCCAGTCGCGAGATGAACTCCACCTTCGTGGCAGTGGGCACGACCGTCTTCTCGTTCTGCAGCCCGTCGCGCGGGCCGACCTCGTAGATGGTCACCTCGGCCGGCAGCCCGGATGCCGTCTCGACCTGTGGCGCTCGCATCCACCCATACTGTCACCACGAAACAGACCGCCGGGGTCGAGGTATTTCAACGCGCTCCGGTGCGTCGGAATACATCGAACCGGAAGGGCGGTTGAGCCAACACGATGACTGACGGACCCCTGATCGTGCAGAGCGACAAAACCCTCCTCCTCGAGGTCGACCACCCGGATGCCGAAGCGGCTCGCCGTGCGATAGCCCCGTTCGCCGAGCTGGAACGGGCGCCGGAGCACATCCACACCTATCGGATCACCCCGCTCGGCCTGTGGAACGCCCGCGCGGCCGGCCACGACGCCGAGGGGGTCGTCGATGCCCTCATCACCTACAGCCGGTACGCCGTGCCGAACGCGCTGCTCGTCGACGTGGCCGACACGATGGCCCGCTACGGGCGGCTCACCCTCGAGAAGGAGGGCTTCGCCGACAGCGTCGACAACACAGCGGGAACTCGCTTGGTATTGCGCACGACCGACCGACCGGTGCTCGAGGAGGTGCTGCGGCACAAGAAGATCAAGCCGCTGACCGGCGAGCGCATCGACGACCTCGCCGTCGTCGTGCACCCGAGCGAACGCGGCAGCCTCAAGCAGGAGCTGCTCAAGGTCGGCTGGCCGGCGGAGGACCTGGCCGGTTACGTCGACGGCGAGGCCCACCCGATCGAGCTCAACCTGGCCGACTGGCACCTGCGGCCCTACCAGCAGCAGGCTGTCGACGGCTTCTGGCACGGCGGTTCCGGGGTCGTGGTGCTGCCCTGCGGCGCAGGCAAGACGCTCGTTGGCGCCGGCGCCATGGCGGCGGCCAAGGCCACGACGCTGATCCTGGTCACCAACACGGTGAGCGCGCGGCAGTGGCGCGACGAGCTGCTGCGGCGCACCTCGCTCACCGACGAGGAGATCGGCGAGTACTCGGGAGCCCGCAAGGAGATCCGACCCGTGACCATCGCCACCTACCAGGTGCTGACGACCAGACGGAAGGGCGTCTACACCCACCTCGGCCTGCTCGACGCCAAGGACTGGGGCCTGATCGTCTACGACGAGGTGCACCTGCTGCCCGCCCCGATCTTCCGCATGACGGCCGACCTGCAGGCCCGCCGCCGCCTCGGGCTGACCGCCACCCTGGTGCGCGAGGACGGACACGAGGCCGACGTCTTCAGCCTCATCGGGCCGAAGCGCTTCGACGCGCCCTGGAAAGACATCGAGGCCCAGGGCTACATCGCACCCGCCGACTGCGTCGAGGTGCGCGTCAGCCTGCCCGACGGTCAACGGATGACGTACGCCACCGCCGAACCCGAGGACCGTTACCGCCTGGCGAGCTGCTCCGACGCGAAGCTCCCCGTGGTACAACAGCTGGTCGAGCGTCACCGTGGTGAGCCGACGCTCGTGATCGGGCAGTACCTCGACCAGCTGCACGAGCTGGCCGAGCTGCTTCAGGCCGACGTGATCACCGGTGAGACACCCGTCAAGGAGCGGCAGCGGCTCTACGACGCCTTCCGCACGGGCCAGATCAGCACGCTGGTCGTCAGCAAGGTCGCGAACTTCTCCATCGACCTGCCCGAGGCGAGCGTCGCGATCCAGGTGTCGGGCACCTTCGGGTCACGCCAGGAGGAGGCCCAGCGACTGGGCCGGGTACTGCGGCCCAAGGGTGACGGTCGCACCGCGCACTTCTACACGATCGTCAGCCGCGACACCGTCGACGCCGACTTCGCTGCGCACCGCCAGCGCTTCCTCGCCGAGCAGGGCTACTCCTACCGCATCGTCGACGCCGACGACCTGTGAGCCGGTCGACTGTGCGGCTCCCGCCAATTAGGTAAGACACGCCTTACCTAACTATCATCGGCGTCGTGAGCAAGCTCAAAGCCAAGGACCTCACGGCGAAGAAGCTCAAGAAGATCAAGCCGAAGTCCAAGTGCTGCAAGAAGAGCACCCGGTGCCTCAAGTGCCCCGTGGTGCTGCATCGACTCGGCAAGCAGGAGTGCGAGTCGATGTGCAAGCGCGACTTCCAGAAGGTGCTCGACACCGCGCGCAAGCGCTGAACGAGCCACCGGCGAGCTCAGGGGGAGCTCAGGGGGAGCTCTGGGCGGGGTCGGTTCGAGGCTGGGGCCAACGCCCGACGCTCGTCGGACGAGCGCTTGACGAGCGCTTGACGAGCGTGGAGACAAGTTTCGGGGGATACTCAGGGAACTCCCAGCAAACGCGCCGACACTCATCCACGTGGAGACCCAGACGCCAGAGGCAAAGCTGCTTGTCGTCGAGGACGAGCC
>JBBSTU010000072.1:0-17297 GCA_038235595.1 Actinomycetales bacterium
CAGGTCTACGTCGACGGCGCCAACCTCAACGCCCTCGTCGGTCTCGCGCAGCCGGGCAAGTTCGGCGCCGACGTCAGCCACCTCAACCTGCACAAGACGTTCTGCATCCCACACGGCGGCGGCGGCCCAGGGGTCGGGCCGGTCGGCGTTCGCGCCCACCTCGCCCCCCATCTGCCCAACCACCCTCTTGCGCCCGAAGCCGGCCCCGCGACCGGTGTCGGCCCCATCTCTGGAGCCCCGTTCGGGTCGGCGAGCATCCTGCCGATCTCCTGGGCCTACGTGCGGCTGATGGGCGGCGCGGGCCTGACCTACGCCACCCAGATGGCCGTGCTGGGCGCGAACTACATCGCGGCTAGGCTGCGCCAGCACTACCCGGTGCTCTACTCCGGCAACGACGACCTCGTGGCGCACGAGTGCATCCTCGACCTGCGGGCGATCACGGCCGAGACGGGCGTGACCGTCGACGACGTGGCCAAGCGCCTCGTCGACTACGGCTTCCACGCCCCGACCATGAGCTTCCCCGTCGCGGGCACCCTGATGGTCGAGCCGACCGAGTCGGAGAACCTCTACGAGCTCGACCGGTTCTGCGACGCCATGGTCGCCATCCGCGACGAGATCGAGGCGGTGCACAAGGGTGACGTCGAGGTGGCTCAGAGCATGCTGCGGCACGCTCCGCACACCGCGCTCAACGTGGCCAGTGCCTGGGACCACGTCTACGAGCGCACGGATGCCGCGTTCCCGGTCGGCGTCGCGGCCCCCGACAAGTACTGGCCGCCGGTGAGCCGCATCGACGGGGCCTTCGGCGACCGCAACCTGGTGTGCTCGTGCCCCCCACCGGAGGCTTTCGAGAGCTGAGCCGTGCTCGCTCTCCAGGCTGACCCGCTGGCCGCTGCGTTCGAAGGCTGAACACCCGGGGCTCGGGTCTCGCGTCCGAGCCTCGAATGTGGTTGTCTCAGCACGTGGGAGCCGACGTCGAGCAGGCCAGGTACACGCGCGAACAGCGCCAGCAGTACCGAGAGAAGGTCAGACGTGACCTTGACGTGTTCGAAAGGATGCTGAGCCAGAGCCAGTTCGAGTTCGACAAGCCGATGACCGGCATTGAGGTCGAGCTCAACCTCGTCTCCGAAGACCTCGGGCCCAAGCTCGACAACAAGGTCATCCTCGAGCAGATCGCCGACGAGGACTTCCAGACCGAGCTGGCGCGCTACAACATCGAACTCAACGTGCCGCCGCGCCCGTTGCCCGGCGACTCGGCCCTCGAGCTGGAAGAGCTGCTGCGCACCTCGCTCAACCAGGCCTCGGCCCGGGCCGCCGAGCTGCACACCGGCATCGTCGCCATCGGCATCCTGCCGACCGTCATGCCCGAGCACTTCGAGGGCGACTGGATCAGCGAGAACCTCCGCTACGCGGCGCTGAACAATGCGGTGCTCGACGCCCGCGGTGAAGACGTCTGGCTCGAGCTGGAGGGTCCGACGGGGGAGCGCATCGCCCGTTACTCCGACAGCCTGGCACCCGAGTCGGCCTGCACCTCGATCCAGCTGCACCTGCAGGTGCACCCCGACCGGTTCGCCGACCACTGGAACGCGGCGCAGGTGCTCGCCGGGCCGCAGCTCGCCCTCGGTGCGAACTCGCCGTTCTTCCTGGGCCAGCGACTCTGGGCCGAGACCCGCATCCCGTTGTTCACCCAGGCCACCGACACCCGCTCGGTCGAGCTGAAGAACCAGGGTGTGCGTCCCCGCGTGTGGTTCGGCGAGCGCTGGATCACCTCGATCTTCGACCTGTTCGAAGAGAACGTCCGCTACTTCCCGGCCCTGCTCCCCGAGCTGTACGAGGAGAACCCGGAGGAGGTCTTCGAGCGCGGCGAGGTGCCCGAGCTGAAAGAGCTGCGGCTGCACAACGGCACCGTCTACCGCTGGAACCGGCCGATCTACGACACCGCGGGGGGCAAGCCGCACCTGCGGGTCGAGAACCGCACTTTGCCGGCCGGGCCGAGCATCGCCGACGTCATGGCCAACGCCGCGTTCTACTACGGCGCCATGCGCGTGCTGGCCGAGGAGGACCGCCCGGTCTGGACCCGGATGAGCTTCTCCGCCGCCGAGGCCAACTTCGAGGAGGGGGCCCGGCTCGGCATCGACGCACACGCCTACTGGCCCGGCTTCGGCGACGTGGCGGCGAGCGAGCTCGTGCTGCGCAGGTTGCTGCCGATGGCGCACGAAGGCCTCGAGAAGTGGGGGGTCTCGCAGGCCGTGCGCGACCGGTTCCTGACGATCATCGAGCAGCGCTGCCTCAAGGGCGTCAACGGCGCCTCGTGGCAGACCGCGTGCGTCGAGCGACTCGAAGCGCGCGGGCTGAACCGCGACAAGGCCCTGCGCGAGATGCTGCGGCACTACATCGAGAACATGAACGCTAACGAGCCGGTGCACAACTGGGACCTGCCCCGCGACTGAGCCGAACACGCCACCGGGCTCGGGCCCCGAGAGGAGCCGAGCCCGCTGGGCCGTTGCGGCGTCTCAGAAGTCTTGCATGAGGCGCCACGGCGAGAGGTTGAACATTCCGATGCAGCGGGTGTTCCGGTGGTGGGTCAGCACGCTCATCGACCCGGCGTCGAGAATGAGCTGGCTGCCGAACCGCGGGCCAATACGCAGGTAGGCCGCGGTGAGCACCCGTAGCGAGTGCCCATGCCCGAAGAGGGCGACGTCGCCGTTCGAGAGGTCGGGCCACACCTTGTCGATCACCTGTTGGCCACGGTGGCTCACCTCGTCGATGGTCTCGCCGGGCGTGTCGCCGGCCTCGACACCGTCGACGAAGACCTCCCAGGGGTGGCCGATCCGGGCGCTGATCTCCTTGGTGGTGATGCCTTCGTAGGCGCCGTAGTCCCACTCACGCAGCAGCGGCTCGACCTCGAAGTCGCCTAGGCCGGCCAGCTCGGCGGTGCGTTTGGCCCGCTGCAGGGGCGAGACGAGCACTCGCTCGAAATGGTGGTTCTTCAGCACGTCGGCGAGCTCACGAGCCGCTTGCTCGCCCTCGGGCAGCAAGGGCAGGTCGGTGGTGCCGGTGTGCTGGCCGCTCAGCGACCACTCCGTCTCACCGTGCCGAAAAAGGTAGATGTTGCCGGGAACGACGCCGTCGGGTTTGGCCATGTCGCCAATCTAGTGGGCTGTGCCCTGTGGGTGCGGCACGTATCGACCGACGCTCCGACCCGCCAAGGCCCGAGCAGCCGAGTCGACCGCGGCAGGGCACACTGCCGTCATGGACCTGCCGTTCCGCCTGCTCAACGTCTTCGGCATCGAGGGTGACCCTTTCTCGGGTAACCCGCTCGCCGTCTTCCCGGATGCCGCCGAGCTGTCTTCTGCCCAGATGCAGTCCTGGGCGCGGCAGCTGAACCTCAGCGAGACGACGTTCGTCACGGCAGTGGAGCAGAACACCCGCTCGGCGCAGGTGCGCATCTTCACCCCGGCGTACGAGATGCCGTTCGCCGGACACCCCACCCTCGGCACAGCGCACGTTGTGGACGGGCTACTGGACGAAGGTGTGTTGGCCGACCGACCGGATGCCGTCTTGCTCTCGATGCCTGCGGGCCGGATCCCGGTGCGCAGGGTTGGCCAGAACTGGCAGCTGACGGCGAACACCCCGACGTTCCGTGCACCCGCCGTCACCAGGGAGGCGCTGGCCCGCACGTTGGGGCTGCCCATGGACGCGGTCGCAGCCGGTGGCACCCGGTTGGTGAACGTGGGGGTGGAACAGACCATCGTTCGGCTCGAGAGCGTCGACGCGGTGCGGGCCTGCTCGCCCGACATCTCGCTGATGTACCAGCACCTCGGTGATGCCGGGCCAGCACCGCACGTCTACGTCTGGGCCTGTACCGGCGAGTCGACGGTCGAAGCGCGCCTGTTCGCGGCCAGCGGTGGCTCGCTCGAAGAGGACCCCGCCACCGGGTCGGCCTGCTCCAACCTCGGTGGGTGGCTGGTGGGGGAGGGTGCCCGCGGCATCCGCATCGACGTGTCGCAGGGCGCTGCCGTGGGTCGACCCTCGCGACTGGAGCTGACCGTCGACGCCGACGGCGGCATCCACGTCGCGGGCAGGGTGACTGAGGTCGGTACGGGCACGATGCACGCTCGCTGATCCGAGACTCCCAATCCCCACGACCGCCCAGCACGCCCACCCCCTCTCGGCCTCACACCGAGAAACCGTCAACTCCCTGCGACTGCAGTCACCGGTACTTGACGATTTCTCGATGTGTTGTGGGACGCCGGGGTTCAGAGGCGGGCTCGGCGAACCAGCTCGAAACAGACGACGGCGGCCGCTGCCGACACGTTGAGCGACTCGACACCCGCCGCCATCGGGATCGAGACCCAGGTGTCGACGAGGTCGGCCACCTCGGGGCCGAGCCCTTCGCTCTCACTCCCGAGCACGAACGCCACCGGCTCGGGCAGATGCGCCGAGAAAAGGTCGTCGTCGCCCGAGGCATCGAGCCCGACCACGTGGAACCCGTGCGCCTTGAGGGCGGCCACGGCCTCCGTAGCGGTGAAAGCCTTGACGATCGGGGCGCGGAAGGCCACCCCGGCCGAGGCCTTGACCACCAGCGGGTCGAGCGAGGCCACGCCCCGGCGCGGCACGACGATCCCGTCGATACCGGCCGCGGTGGCCGATCGCAGGATCATCCCGACGTTGGCCGGCGTGGTGATGCCGTCGAGCACGAGCACAGTACGCATCGTCTGCTGCTCGAGGGCGACCTCGAGGGGGAGCATGCGGGGGGCCACCACGTCGGCGAAGACGCCCTGGTCCTGGCGCCCGTTGCCGGCCAGCTTCTTGACTCGTTCGGCGCTCGCCTCCTGCACGTCGACGCCCCGGCGGCGAGCAGCCTGCCGGATCTCCCGGATGCCGCTGCCCCTCGCGCCCTCGGCGATGACGACCTTGTCGACCTGCAGGTCACCGTCGAGCAGCACCTCGTGCACCGGGTTGCGGCCGTAGACGGTGATGAACCGGTCCTTCGGGGAGATCTCGGCGCTCACGGCGTCAGGATGTCACAACGAGGTCGATCAGCCCCAGGTGCTCCGGGCGCAGGCGACGGCGCGCCTCGGCCACGTCGACGAAGTCGGCAGCCAGCACCTCGGTGCCGTCGGGGCGGGGAAGCGCCGGCCCCGGGGCTCGGGCCGCCAGCAGCACCTCGATACGGGGGCCCAGCCGCGCATCCGGCACTGCAGAGACGCGTACGACGCGTACCTCGGCCACCCGCAGGCCGGTCTCCTCGTGCACCTCGCGTGCGAAGCCGGCCTCCCAGGTCTCGCCGGCCGCGGCCCAGCCCGACGGCAGCCCGCAGGGGTTGCCCATCCAGTAGCGGTGCACCTGCACGAGCACCCGTCCGTCGTCGTCGAGCACGACGCCGGTGAGGCCCACGAGGAAGGTGGCCTCCCGCCAGCGCAGCAGTCGCCACTGCCACCGCCCGCCGATGCGTCGCCAGACGGCGGTCGCGAAGCGGTGCACCGTTGCCATGTCCCCACCCTGTCAGACCGACCCGGTCAGACAGACCCGGTCAGCCCGACCCTGTCAGAAAGACCCGGTCAGACCGACGTGCTGCCCTGGCCACTCGTGGGAATGATCAGCCCAGTCGTCGGGTTGAATAGTTGAATCATTAACTATCTAGGAGCTGAGAGACATGCAGTTCGGCATCTTCACCGTCGGCGACGTCACCACCGACCCCACGACCGGCGCCACGCCCACCGAGCACGAGCGCATCGCTGCCACGGTAGCGATCGCCAAGAAGGCCGAGGAGGTAGGCCTCGACGTCTTCGCGACGGGGGAGCACCACAACCCGCCGTTCGTGCCGTCGGCGCCCACGACGACCCTGGCCTTCATCGCCGCCCAGACCGAGCGCATCCTGCTGTCGACCTCGACCACGCTCATCACGACCACCGACCCGGTGCGCATCGCCGAGGACTACGCGACGCTGCAGCACCTGAGCAACGGTCGGCTCGACCTGATGATGGGCCGCGGCAACACCGGCCCGGTCTACCCCTGGTTCGGCAAGGACATCCGCGACGGCATCCCACTCGCGATCGAGAACTACGCGCTGCTGCACCGGCTGTGGCGCGAGGACGTCGTCAACTGGAGCGGCCAGTTCCGCACGCCACTGCAGGGCTTCACCGCCACGCCGCGCCCGCTTGACGGCATCCCCCCGTTCGTCTGGCACGGCTCGATCCGCAGCCCCGAGATCGCCGAGCAGGCCGCCTACTACGGCGACGGCTTCTTCTCGAACCACATCTTCTGGCCGGCCAGCCACACGAAGGCAATGGTGGACCTGTACCGCAGGCGCTTCGAGCACTACGGCCACGGCAGCGCCGACCAGGCCATCGTCGGTCTCGGTGGTCAGGTGTTCATGCGCAAGAACAGCCAGGACGCCGTTCGCGAGTTCCGGCCTTACTTCGACAACGCCCCGGTCTATGGCCACGGGCCCTCGCTGGAGGAGTTCACCAGCCAGACGCCGCTCACCGTCGGCAGCCCCCAGGAGGTCATCGACCGCACGCTCAGCTTCCGCGAGTACGCGGGTGACTACCAGCGCCAGCTGTGGCTGGTCGACCACGCCGGGCTGCCGCTCAAGGCCGTGCTCGAGCAGCTCGACCTGCTTGGCGAGGAGGTCGTGCCGGTGCTCCGCAAGGAGTTCGACGCCCGCCGTCCGGCCCACGTGCCCAGCGCGCCGACCCACGCCACACTGCTGGCCGCCGCCACCTCCACCACCAGCAGCTCTGAACCCGTGAAGGAGAACGCCCGATGACCACTGCGACCACGTCACACCTCGCCGTCATCACCGCCGGACTGACCCAGCCGTCCTCGACGCGACTGCTCGCCGACCGTCTCACCGAGGCGGTCGTGCGGGCCCTGCGTGACACCAGAGGCTCAACCGACGATGTCGTGGTGGAGGTGGTAGAGGTCCGTGACGTCGCGCACGACCTGACCAACCACGTGCTCACCGGTTTTGCCTCACCCGAGCTGCAGGTGCGTCTCGACGCGATCAGCGAAGCGGATGCCGTCATCGTCGTGACCCCGATCTACGCCGCGTCGTTCAGCGGCCTGTTCAAGATGCTCATCGACGTTCTGCCCGCCGACGCGCTTCGCGACACCCCGGTGCTGCTCGGCGCCACGGGGGGCACGTCACGCCACTCGCTGGCCATCGACCACGCCCTCCGTCCGCTGTTCGCCCACCTCGGCGCTCTCGTCGCTCCGGTGGCCGTGTTCGCGGCGTCAGACGACTGGGGAAGCCAGGATGCCGGTCTGCTCGGTGAGCGCATCACCCGGGCCGGCCGGTCGTTCGCGGGACTCATCCCGGGCGCGTCGAAGGTTCGCGCGCCCGACCCGTTCGACGACGTGACGCCCTTCGCCGAGCTGCTCCACGGCTCGTCCCGCAACTGAGCCCCGCATCCGTCCGGCGTGGCGCCGGGAGGTTGTCCACATCCAGGCAGGACATCCGCCGTCCGTCCACAGATCGCGGGTGACGGGTTCTCTCGACTGGGTGGGTCGCGCTTGACTTCGTCGCAAGGACGGTTCGCCCGTGCCGGCCTCTGCAGACAGGAGCACCCGAGTGTCCAACGTGGTTCACATCCTCACCCGTCGTCCCCTCGACGAGCGGCTCGGCACATCGGTGCGGCCGGGGGAGTGCCTGGTCTGCTTCCTTCGGCGGATGGTCGGCGCCCAAGTGTGCCTGGGGTCGTTCACGTGGGCGGAGCACTACCGCCTCTCGCGTGCGCCGCGGGCCGTGGCCCTCGAGCGGCGGCTGCGCGCCGAGGGCGCTGCCTGCGACTGCGAGGTGCCGGGTCGCATCTGGCGCCTCAACGGCAGTCTGCTCGTGCGACACCCGACGTCCGGGGTGCTGGTCGAGCCCGACGAGCCTCCGCCGTGCTCGGCCACCCGGCCCGCGTCGACCAAACCGTGCGACAACTGGGGCCTCGTTCGCGACCTGGCCCTGTGACGCTCCGCCGGGCCCTCTCAGTCGCGCCCGCCAGGCCCTCTCAGGGGCGCCCGCCGGGCCCTCTCAGTGGCGCAGCGCGGCGAGGTCAGCGGGAGTGGCTCTCGACACGTGAGCGGCATAGGGCTCCGGGTGACGCTTCACGAAGCGCGCGATGTACGGGCAGACCGCCACGATGGTTCGACCCGCTGCGATGGTGTCGTCGAGCGCAAACCTCGCCAGCACCTGAGCAAGGCCGCGACCGCCGTAGGCCTCGTCGACCTCGGTGTGGAAGAAGACGACCCGGTCGGAGCCTCCCTCGACGGGCACGACCACGTATTGAGCCTGTCCGATCAGCCGGCCCGCGTCACGCAGCTCGTAGCGACCCAGATCGGGGGCGTTGACGACTTCTGGACCAACATCCTCGGCACTCATCGGCCCAGCATGGCAGGGTGAGGTCATGGCGAGGTACTTCGACGTGCATCCAGTTGACCCGCAGCCCAGAGCAATCGGCCAGGTGGTCGACATCCTGCGTGGGGGAGGTCTGATCGCCTACCCCACCGACTCCTGCTTCGCACTGGGGTGCTCGCTCGACAACCCCGAGGGCAAGGACCGAATCCGCCGAATCCGGCATCTCGACGACAAGCACCACTACACGCTCGTGTGCGCCGACTTCGCCCAGCTCGGTCAGTTCGTGCAGCTGGACAACTCGGTCTTCCGAGCCATCAAGGCGGTGACGCCAGGGCCCTATACCTTCATCCTGCCGGCCACCCGAGAGGTGCCGCGCCGACTGCTGCATCCGAAGAAGAAGACGGTCGGTGTGCGGATCCCCGAGCACCCGGTGGTTCGCGAGCTGCTGAGCGCGCTGGGTGAACCGATCCTCTCGAGCACCTTGATCCTGCCCGACGACGACGACCCGATGACCGAAGGCTGGCTCATCAAGGACCGGCTCGACCACGAGATCGACGCCGTCATCGACTCGGGCGAGTGCGGGCTCGAGCCCACGACGGTGGTCGACTGGTCAGACGGTGCCCCGGTCGTCACCCGGGTCGGCGCGGGCGACCCGAGCCCCTTCGAGTGACCGGTCGGAGTGGGTGGCGATCCTGCGGGCACCCGTGCTGTTGGATCAGCACATGAACCCTCTCGCGGGCCCGACGAAGCGGTCGGTACGGGCGCTGTTGAACGAGCTGAGCGAGCACGAACGAGAGACGATCGAGCTGCGCCTCGAGCGCTGGACCCCCGATCTCGTCGCCGCGCTGACGGCGCTCTACCCCGAGCTCGACGTCGATGAGCTCGTGGAGCGGCTCACAGAGAGAGCGGTCCAGGCCTTCCGTGAGCGCGACCCTGGGCTGAGGCGTCTCGACCAACAACGGCTGCTCACACCCGACTGGCTGCAACAGCCGACCAGGTTCGGGTATGCCTGTTACACCGAACGGTTCGGTGACAACCTGGCTCGGCTGCCCGAACACCTCGACTACCTACGCGACCTGGGTGTCGACTACCTGCACCTGATGCCGCTGCTGCGCCCCCGCCAGGGCGACAACGACGGCGGCTACGCCGTGCAGAGCTATCGCACCGTTCGTGACGACCTTGGCGACATCGACGACCTGCGCACCCTGGCGCGCACCCTGCGCGGTCAGGGCATCTCGCTGGTGCTTGACCTCGTGCTGAACCACGTGGCGCGTGAGCACGAGTGGGCCGAACGAGCCCGGGCAGGAGATGACCACTACCGCCGCTACTTCCACATCTACCCCGACCGCACCGCGCCCGACGCCTACGAACGCACCCTGCCCGATGTGTTTCCCGACTTCGCCCCCGGCAGCTTCACCTATGACGAGGAGGTCGACGGCTGGGTCTGGACGACCTTCAACGAGTGGCAGTGGGACCTCAACTGGGCCAACCCCGACGTCCTCGTCGAGTTCGCCGAGATCGTGCTCTTCCTCGCGAACCTCGGCGTCGAGGTGCTGCGCCTCGACGCCATCGCCTTCACCTGGAAGCGCCTCGGCACGAGCTGCCAGAACCAACCGGAGGTGCACGCCCTCACGCAGGCGCTGCGTGCCGTCGCCCGGATCGCCTGCCCGGCAACGGTTTTCAAGGCGGAGGCCATCGTCGGGCCGCGCGATCTGGTGCAGTATCTCGGTCAGGGCGAGCGAGCCGGCCGGGTCAGCGATCTGGCTTACCACAACAGCCTCATGGTGCAGGTCTGGTCGATGCTCGCCACCGGGAACGTCGTGCTGACCCGACAGGCCCTCTCCGCCCTGCCGGCGACCCCGCCCTCGGGCACCTGGATCTGCTATCTGCGCTGCCACGACGACATCGGCTGGGCCATCGACGACGGTGACGCCCACGCCGTCGGGCTCGAGGGCTACGCCCACCGACGCTTCCTCTCCGAATGGTATGCCGGCCAGTACCCGGGCTCATGGGCCGACGGGCTGGTCTTCCAGGCCAACCCCATCTCTGGTGACAAGCGGATCAGTGGCACAGCGGCATCCCTGCTCGGCCTCTCCACCGGAGGAGATGTGCCGGGTGATGATGCAGCGCTGGCCCGCCTGTTCGTCGCCAGCGCCATCGTGTGCGGCTGGGGTGGTATTCCGGTGATCTGGAGCGGTGACGAGCTCGGCATGACCAACGACCCTCACTGGGCCGACGAACCCGGCCACGAGGACGACAACCGGTGGGCCCACCGGCCCCGCCTCGACTGGCAGCTCGCCGCGCGACGGCACGACCGGGCGACGAGCGCCAGCAAGGTGTTCGAGGGCGTGGCCCACCTGGCCCGCGTGCGTGCCGCCCTGCCGCAGCTGCACGCCGCGGCCGACAGCACGGTGCTGATGCACACCGACACCGGGGTGCTCGCCGTGGTGAGGTCGCACCCGAGCGGGCCCATGCTCTGCGTGTACAACGTGACCGACAGCTGGCGCCCCTTCGAGTACCGGCATTTCGCCGAGGCCGGCATCCACCACCCGCACGATGCCATCGAGAACCGCGACGTTCACGTCGGCGACGACGGCATGGTCGGGCTCGGCCCGTACGCGGCCTGGTGGGTCGTCGACGGACGCCCCGGCGCCGGCTCAGCCAGCCGACCGCCGCCGTCTGTCACCGCGCCGTGAGGTCGATCCACGAGCCGTGCGGGTGGCAGGTACCCAGCACCAGCGGCTCGGTCTCGACGCCCTCACGCCAGCGCCGCACCGCCAGCATCGTGGAGTCCTCACCAGCGGCCCGCAGAGGCGGCAGAGGCAGTGGAGGCAGCGGGATGCCGGGCATGCAGCCCCGCGGCTCGGCGGTGACCCAGCTGACCGGAACACCTTGTGCTGCAACGTGGTCGAGCGCCTCGGCGACACGCGGGCGCCGCTCCCGCGCGACGTACGTCAGTGCCCAGGAGCTGAACACGACCACGTGCGAGCCGGGGTCGGTGCCCCGCTGGGCCAACGCGACGACGCCAGCCAGGTCATCGACCATGTCGCCGCGCACCAGCGTGGGCGGATACTCCCTCGCCATCTCGATGGCGGCGCGGAAGCGCTCCACCCGGCCCGGTACGTCGGGCCACAGGCACGCCTCGAGCCACCGCAGCCCCGCCTCGTCGTCCACCGCGACGGGGTGCAGATCGACTCCGACACGGTTCGCGACTCGCGGCAGGGCCGACTCACGCAGGGGCGGATCGGAGCGGTCCTCACCCGCGCACACGACCGGCGAGCCGGGGTCGCCGGCGACCGCCCTAGCGCTAGAGGTGCGAAGCTCGATGCGGAACCGGTCGAGACACAGCAGCAGACCAGCGCTCGATCCCATCTCGACCAGGGCAACGGGCACGTCCGGCACATCAGCGCAGGCCCGCACGAACGCTGCGGCCAGGTAGACGCTCCGGTTCACCTCGTTGGTCTGCGTCGAGTGGGTCGCGATTGCGGCCGTCAGCTCACCGCGGTGCTCGAGCACCGTGTGGCGCACGTCGGGCCACGGGTCTCCGCTCGGCACACGATGTTGCTCGGCGACGCTCGGGTACCACCGGGCTGCCGCCAGGTCAGGCCGACGCAGCACGAGGTCGTGCAGGGCGGCCAGCCACAGCACCGGTCGACGTTGGCCGGGGGTAGCCGCCAGCAGGAGGGATGCCGTTTCGGCATCCGCCGCCACGCCTCGGCAGATCGCGGCGTAGAGAGGCAGCTCGGAATGGCTGGTGGCGAACTCACCGAACATCATCCGCACCCTGGTGAGATCGGGGGGTCCCGTCGGGCGCTCGAGAAGGCCGTCGTACCTACCGCTCATCACACCGACGCTAGCCTCCCCTGACCTCGACCGGCGTCAGGGGACGACGTAGGCGCTGTCCTTCGCGTCGGTGATCAGCATGTGCCCTGGCGCATGGCTGATCGCGAAGGCCGGGCGTGAGGCCATCACCGCGGCCTGCGGGGTGACCCCGCAGGCCCAGAACACCGGCACATCGCCGGGCTCGATGACGGGTGGGTCGCCGAAGTCGGGGTGGTCGAGGTCGGTGATGCCCAGCAGTGCCGGGTCGCCGACGTGCACCGGAGCGCCGTGCACGGCTGGATAGCGGGAGGTGACCCGTACCGCGTCGACCACCTGGGCGGCCGGCACGGCACGCATCGAGACGACGAGGGGGCCGGCAAAGCGGCCGGCCGGCCGGCAGGGCCTGGAGGTGATGTACATGGGCACGTTGCGGCCTGCGTCGATGTGCCGCATCGGGATGCCGGCGTCGCGCAGCGGGTGCTCGAACGTGAAGCTGCAGCCGAGCAGGAAGGTGACGAGGTCATCGCGCCAGTGCTCCCTCGCGTCGGGCACCTCAGCCACCATCTCGCCGTCGCGGTAGACGCGGTAGAGGGGCACGTCGGTGCGCACATCGCCGTCGAGGATGCCGCCGCCCACCTTCCCGGCGTCGATGACCTCCAGCACAGGGCACGGTTGGGGGTTGCGCTGGGCGAAGAGCAGGAAGTCGAAGGCGTCCTCCTTCGGCACGGCGAGCACGTTGGCCTGGGTGTACCCGGGGCACCACCCTGAGGTGGGGGTCACCAGCCCCTGGGCGAACTGCGCCCGGGCTGACCTTGGTGTCATCTCGCTGGTCACTGTCATGGGTTGCTCCTGCTGTCGTGGATGTGGAACCTGACGGGCTGGCCGGGTCGCGCCTGCGCCGCTCGGTCGAGGTCGTTCGAGCGCACCACGGCAATCACCGGATAGCCTCCGGTGACCGGGTGGTCGGCCAGAAACACCACCGGCCGCCCGTTGCTGGGCACCTGCACCGCGCCAAGCACGACACCTTCGCTGGGTAGCTCGCGGTCGACGGAAGCCGCGACGCGCTGCAGCGGCTGCCCGTCGAGCCGGATGCCCACCCGGTTGGTCTGCTGCGACACCGTCCAGGTCTGCCCTGCGAGGCGGTGTGGGTCGGCGAACCAGTCGTGACGGGGTCCGAGGTCGACGCGCAGAGAGATCACGCCCGCCGGTGACGCGACGGGTGCGATGTCGACCATCGGGAAGGTGGCACATCCGGGGTCACCCACGTTCACCGTCGACCCGGCGGTGAGCGGCTCCGGGCCGACCCCGGAGAGCACGTCGGTGGACCGCGACCCGAGAACCGGGTCGACACAGATGCCGCCACGAACTGAGAGGTAGGTGCGCAGGCCGGCCGGGGGAGTGCCGAGTACGAGCCGCTGACCATGGAATGCGGTGAACGGGGCGTTGAACGGCACGAGCCGGCCGTCGAGCGACGCAGGTGCGACAGCACCGGTGAGGGCGACGGTCTGGGCGCCATCGATGGTGATTTCGAGGCCGCCGAGGGTGATCTCGAGGGCCGCGGCGGTCTCCGGGTTGGCCAGGAGCCGGCTGCCGAGCGTCAACGCGCTGCGGTCGGCCGCACCCGAGGCCCCGACCCCGATGGCGGCCAGGCCCGGGCGACCGAGGTCTTGCACCAGCACGGGAAACCCGGTTCGCTCCACGGTCAGCGTGCCGCTCATGCCGCACCTGCATCGGCGAACTGCACCGACCAGCCGGGCTGGAGCAGGGCAGGAGGGTCGCGCTCGACGTCCCACAGCGTGGCCTCGGTGGTGCCGATGAGCTGCCAGCCGCCGGGAGAGGACCGTGGGTAGATGCCGCTGAACGACCCGGCGAGCCCGACCGCTCCCGCTGGGACCACGGTGCGGGGTTCCGCTCGTCGCGAGACCTCGAGACGGGTGTCGCCACCCGTGAGGTAGGCGAAGCCCGGTGCGAACCCGCCGAAGGCCACCTGCCACGGCGCGGCGGTGTGCAGGGCCACCACCTCAGACGGGCTGAGGCCGCAGAGGCGCGCGACGTCACCGAGGTCGGGTCCGTCGTACTGCACGAGAATTCGGACGACCTGGTCGTCCGACACCCGGCGGTCTTCGGGATCGAGGCCGGAGAGCAGGCTGGTGAGTGCCCGCCGCAGGGTGGAGAGCTCACCGTTCGGGCGGAGGGTGACGAGCAGGGTCTGGGCCGCCGGTACGACGTCGACCACCTCGGCCCATGGAGTTCCGAGGCTCGCCTGGGCCACCGCGCGGCGGACGGCCGCGTCTGCCGCCAGCACAGCGTCGAGCGCACCGAGCTCGACCAGCAGGGCGCGCTCGCCGCACGCCAGAACGGTCGGCTCGGTGACCGCCGGCGCTTCGGCGGTCATGCGAAGGCCCGGATGCTGACGCCCGCCGCCGACAGCGCCGCCCGTACTGCTCGAGCGAGCTCCACAGCATCCGGGCTGTCGCCGTGGGTGCAGATCGAGTCGGCTCTCATCGTCAGGTCGCTGCCATCGATCGCGGTGAGCCGACCCTGCGTGACCAACCGGGCCATTCGCTGTGCTATCACCTGCGGGTCGTGCAGCACCGCGCCCTGCTCCCGACGAGACACCAAGTGACCCTGAGGAGTGTAGGCGCGGTCGGCGAAGGCCTCAGCAACACAGTGCAACCCGGCCTCCCCTGCCTGGCGCAGCAGCTCGGATCCGGGAAGGCCCACGATCGGCAGGGTCGGGTCGTACGCCACGACGGCGGCGACGACCGCGCCGGCGTGAGCGGCATGGTCGACCACCGTGTTGTAGAGCGCGCCGTGCGGCTTGACGTACGAGACGCGGGTTCCGACCGAGCGGCACACTCCGTCGAGCGCACCGATCTGGTAGATCACGTCGGCGCGCAGCTCGTCAACGGTAGCGTCGACGAACCGACGGCCGAATCCCGCGAGGTCACGGTAGGCCACCTGGGCGCCCACCGTCACCCCGGCCGCGGCCGCCAGCCCGCAGGTGCGCACCAGCGTGAGGGGGTCTCCGGCGTGGAAGCCACAGGCGACGTTGGCGCTGGTCACCACCTGCAACATCGCCGCGTCGTCACCGAGGGTCCACGCCCCGAAGGACTCACCGAGGTCGGCGTTCAGATCGATGGCGGTCATGACTACAGCCTCAGGCCCACAGCGACGACAGGCCGCCGAGCGACCGGTAGCCGAGATAGAGGGTCAGCAGCCACGCGAGAACCCCGACGACCAGCAGCCATGCGGGATAGGCGTAGTCGTGCAGCAGGTCGCGACGGCGCCACGCGACCCAGAGGATCACCGTGAAGCCGATCGGCAGGATGAGGCCGTTGAAGGCCCCGGCGAAGATCAGCAGGGTGACCGGCGCCTTGCCCAGCACGAGGAACAAGACAGCGCACGCGGCGATGAAGCCGACCGTCAGCAGGCTTCGGGTGCGTTCGGTGGTGCGACGGGTGGTGAGGAAGGAGACTGAGGTGTAGGCCGCCCCGATGACCGAGCTGATGGCCGCGGCCCAGAGGATGATGCCGAAGGCCCGGAGCCCGAAGCCTCCGGCGGCCTGCTCGAAGGCACTGGCCGCCGGGTTGTCAGCCGCCAGCGTCGCCCCACCGGCCACGACGCCCAGAATGGCCAGAAAGAGCAGTACGCGCATCACGCCGGTGATGAGGATTCCGATGACCGAGGAGCGGGCAATCTGCCCCGCGTACCGGGCGCCGGTCATGCCCGAGTCGAGCAGCCGGTGAGCTCCGGCGTAGGTGATGTAGCCGCCGACGGTGCCACCGATAAGGGTGGTGATCACGAGCCCGTCGATCTGGTCGGGCAGTACCGCGTTGCGCAGCGCGAGCCCGACCGGAGGGCTGGCGGTCACGGCCACGTAGGCCATGAGCGCGATCATCACGATGCCGAGAACGACGACGATACGGTCGACGGCAGCGCCGGCCCGCTTGACCAGGAAGATGACGATGGCGAGCAGGGCCGAGATGGCCCCGCCGATGCGTGGGTCGAGTCCGATCATCGCGTCGGTGCCCAGGCCGGTCCCGGAGATGTTGCCGATGTTGAAGACGACACCACCGAGCACCACCAGAGCGGCGAGCGCGTAGCCGGAGCCGGGCAGCACCCGGTTGGCGAGGTCGTGAGCCCGTTCACCGGAGACACCGATCACCCGCCACACGTTCAGCTGTACGGCCACGTCGACGAGGATCGAGACGAGGATCGCGAAGGCGAATGCCGCCCCGAGCTTCACGGTGAACTCGGTGGTCTGGGTGATGAAGCCGGGGCCGATGGCGCTGGTGGCCATCAGGAACATGGCCCCGAGCACGCCGGCGCGGCGACTCGTGGCGGAGGCCTGGGTGGGGTTGTCGGTCACATCTGCTGGTGCGTTCGCGTCTGCCATAACCGCAAGAGTAGGGATTGTTGAACAATCCTGCAATGGATGTCGACCACAATATTGGGACCGTTGATACCGTCTCCACGTGAGCACCCGACCGTCCGACGCCGTCGCCTCGCTGCTGGGCCAGCGCATCCAGGCCCCCACCAGCGCCGTCGAGCGGGTGGCCGACGTGCTACGCGAACAGATTGTCGATGGGGCGCTGCGGCCAGGCACCCAGCTCACAGAGGAGTCCCTGAGCACGGCCATGCGGGTGTCGCGCAACACGGTTCGTGAGGCGTACTCGCTGCTTATCGGTGAGCGAATCGCCGTTCGGCTACCCAACCGCGGCGTGTTCGTGGCGGCGCCCGACGTGGCTGCCATCACCGACCTGTACGCCGTTCGCGCCCTCCTCGAGCCGGCCGCCCTTCGGTGGGGCCCGGGCCTCGATGAAGGGTCGGTCGCGGCCCTTCGCTCCGATGTCACCGAGGCGCAACGCTGCCGAGCGGCCCACGACTGGGTCGGTGTGGCTTCCGAGAACCAGCACTTTCACCGGCACGTGGTGGCGGTGGGTGGCAGCGAGCGACTGTCGACCATCTTCGCCACCGTGCTGGCCGAGATGCGCCTGGTCTTCCACGAGGCGGGTGGACCGTTCCACGCACCCTTCGTCGACCAGAACGTCCACATCGTCGAGCTGCTCGAGCACGGTCGACGTGAGGATGCCGCTGAAGAGCTGACCCGCTACCTCAGCGG
>JBBSTU010000073.1:0-17291 GCA_038235595.1 Actinomycetales bacterium
ACCGGAATGTCCTGATCGCACGAGCAAAGGCGGACCAGATGACCACCACGACCGAGCGGAGCCTTCCGCAGCCGCGCTTCACCGACGCGGAGGCCGGCGCCAGGGAGTTCCCCGACTCGACGGCGCGCAGCTACAGCTACTTCACACCGCAGAAGCGCAAGCAGACCCACTACGAGGACGTCACGGTCGAGGTGCAGCCCGACCCGCGCCACTACCTGAGCCAGGGCTGGCTCTACGGCTTCGCCGACGGCCAGGGTGGCTACCCGCTCGAGTGGACCGCACTCAAGGCGTGGGGCTCAGACCGCCCGGTGCCCGAGCGGTTCCCGGGGTCGGGTGGCAAGGGCTACGACTGGCCGGCCCACGGCTGGCACGAGTTCCGCGACCCGAACGAAGAGTGGGAGATGACGTTCTACCGCTACAACTCCAACGTCGTGCGCCAGATCACCCAGAACGTCGACAGCGCCCGTGAGACGAAGGCCTTCGAGCAGTGGAACCCCAACTGGGTGCAGTTCGTGGAGCGCAACGTCGGCGCGTGGATGCACGTGGAGCAGGGTCTTGGGCTCTACCTCTTCGCCAATGCCAACCGGCGGGGTCCCACCAACATGCACAACACGGCGATGGCGGTCAACAGCATGCACCGCCTGCGGTTCGCCCAAGACCTGGCGCTCTACAACCTCACCCTGAGCGACGAGATCGAGGCGTTCGACGGGGAGGCGCACATCGAGACGTGGAACTCCGACCCGGCCTGGCAGGGCGTGCGGCGGGTCGCCGAGCAGCTGACGGCGGTCGACGACTGGGCGGAGGCCGTGTTCGCGGCCAACATCGTGTTCGAGCCGCTCGTCGGCGAGCTCTTCCGCAGCGGGCTGGTGCAGCAGGCGGCTCCACGCAACGGTGACTACGTCACCCCCACGGTGGTGGGCGCCGGCGAACACGACTATGCCGAGCGCGACCTGCGCTACACCTTGGCCATGTTCGACCTGCTGGTCAACGACAAGGAGTTCGCGCAGCACAACAAGGACCTGATGAACCAGTGGCTCTCGACCTGGACCGAGCGCTGCATCAAGGCCTCCCGAGACCTGCAGCCCCTGTGGTCACAGCCGGACGCCAAGCCCCCTCGGTTCGAGGACTCCCTTGACCGCGTGAAGAGCCGCTTCAGCGAGATCCTGCGCCAGCTGGGCCTCGACGACCCGAAGGAGCTGACCCTGTGACCACGTTCACGACCGCAGAGAGCCCGTTCAAGCGTGACAGCAGCCCGTCGAACAAGTGCGGTGTCACCCTGATGAACAACCAGGTGGGGGCGGTGGTGGCCGAGATCATGGGCACCAAGCCCGACGTGACCGTCACCCCGCTGCCGTCGATGATCCGCCTCGATGCCGTCGGCCGGATGGACTTCGACTACGACGAGCTCTCGGAGGCGCTCGGCGAGGAAGAGGGCTTCTTCGACGCAGCCACCTTCGAGGAGAACATGTCGACCCACTACGGCCGGATGATCCACCTCGACGACCGCACCATCATGTTCGCCAACCCCGAGGACGCCGCCGAGTACATCGGCTTCGACCTCACCGCCAACTGAGGGAGAAGCTGATGTACGAGAAGAATGGCGAGAAGTACTTCATCGTCGACAGCCACATGCACTTCTGGGACGCCAGCCCGGAGAACTGGGTGGCGGGGCACGAGAACTACGCCAAGGGCTGGATCGACTGCTTCCACGCCTACCAGAGCCTCGGCCCGCCCGAGACGCACTGGTCGATCGAGCACTTCCAGAAGCCCTCCGAGGAGGACCTCATGAAGGACGTGTTCGAGGACGGTCACGTCGACGTGGCGATCTTCCAGCCGACCTACCTTTTGGAGTGGTACCGCAACGGGTTCAACACGACCGAGCAGACCGGCGCCCTGGCCGAGAAGCACCCCGGCCGGTTCGTGGTGAACGCCCGGTGGGACCCGCGCGAGGGCGACGCCGGCCTCAAGCAGCTCGAGGAGGACGTCAGACGATGGGGTTCCAAGGGCGTCAAGCTCTACACCGCCGAATGGAAGGACACCTCGCGCGGCTGGACCCTCAAGGACCCGGAGGCCTACCGGTTCCTCGAGCGCAGCCAGGAGCTCGGCATCAAGAACGTGCACGTGCACAAGGGCCCGACCATCTGGCCCCTCGACAAGGACGCGTTCGATGTCTCTGACGTCGACCACGCCGCGACCGACTTTCCCGACCTCAACTTCATCGTCGAGCACGTCGGGCTCCCGCGCATCGAGGACTTCTGCTTCATGGCCACCCAGGAGCCGAACGTGTACGCCGGGCTCTCGGTCGCCATCGGCGGCCTCATGCACGCCCGACCGAAGTTCTTCGCGAAGGTGATGGGCGAGCTGCTGTTCTGGGTCGGCGAGGACAAGATGACCTTCGGCAGCGACTACAACATCTGGGAGCCGAAGTGGCAGATCGAGGGCTTCGTCGACTGGGACTACCCCTCTGACGAGTTCTCCGACTACCCGAGACTCACCACCGACACCAAGAAGAAGATCCTCGGCCTCAACGCCGCGCGTCTCTACGACATCGAGGTGCCGGCCGAGTGTCAGCTCTCGTCGGCCACGAGCGAGCCCGCCTCGCAGGACGACGCCGCGCTCGTCACCCAGGAGGAGGCACGGGTGTGAGCACCATCGTCACCAACCCGGTCGGAACGGCCAGCGGAATCGGCGCCGACGGAACGGCTTGCGTCACCGACCGGGTGGTGGCGGCGCTCGGCACCGTGCGAGACCCCGAGCTCGACGAGTCGATCACGTCGCTGAGGTTCGTGGCGTCGTGCACGGTCGACGAGCATGGGGTGGCGCAGGTGCGACTGCGGTTGCCAACCTACTTCTGCGCGCCCAACTTCGCATATCTCATGGTGGCCGACGCCCACGACGCGGTCAGCGGGGTCGACGGGGTGAGCCGGGCCTGTGTGGTGCTCGACGACCACTTCGCCTCTGACGCCATCAACGCGGGGGTGGCTGCTCGAGCGGGGTTCGTCGCCTCGTTCGAGGGGGAGGCTGTCGACGAGCTCGACACCCTTCGAGCCGACTTCGTGCGCCGGGCCGTGCTCGCCGGCACCGACAGGGTCTGCCGGCCGATGCTGGCAGCCGGTACCCCCGCGAGCGCGTTCGCCGGCATGACCTTGGGCGACGCGCCGGACACGCCCGACCGAGAGCGGTTGAGGCAGCGGCGGGCCGAGCTCGGTCTTCCCAGTGATGACGACTCACCGCTGGTCGTCGATGCCGTCACCGGCGAACGGGTCGTCGACACCGACCTGCCGATGCACCTCAACCGCACCCGACTGACCCGGGTGAGCGCCGAAGCCAACAGCGGCGTGTGCCGCGGCTTGCTGCGTGACCGCTACCCCGAGACCGCCACCAGCAGCTCCCCGGATTCGACCCGTACGGAGGCAGCGTCATGAGAGCAGTCCGACTGCACGGCTATCACCAGCAACCCGTGGTGGAGGAGGTGCCGGACCCCGTCGCGAAGAACCCGCTCGACGTCGTGGTGAGGATCGGCGGAGCGGGGGTCTGCCGCACCGACCTGCACATCATCGAGGGCCAGTGGGACGCGGCCATGTCGCCGACCCTGCCCTACACGATCGGTCACGAGAACGCCGGCTGGGTCGAGCAGATCGGTTCGGGAGTCACGAACCTCGAGGTCGGCGACACCGTGATCCTGCACCCGACCCCGACCTGCGGCCTCTGCAGGGCCTGTCGAGCAGGGCAGGACATGCACTGCTCGAACAGCACGTTCCCCGGGCTCGACAGCGACGGCGGCATGGCCGACTACCTGCTGACCTCCGCCCGCGCCTGCGTGCGGCTCGACCCGGCCACCCGGCCCCAGGACGTGGCCGCCCTCGCCGACGCCGGCATCACCGCCTACCACGCGGTGCGCAAGGCTCTGCCGCTGCTGTATCCGGGCACCACGGCTGTCGTCATCGGGGCCGGAGGTCTGGGCCACATCGGCATCCAGTGCCTCGCGGCACTCAGCGCGGCGAACGTCGTCGTCGTCGACCGCAACGCGGACGCCCTCGGGCTGGCCAGCCGGCTCGGCGCGACCCAGACCGTGCTCGCCGACGGTTCCCAGGTCGGCGCGGTCAAGGACCTGACCGGCGGCGACGGGGCGGATGTCGTGTTCGACTTCGTGGCCGAGGAGGGCGCCGAGAACGAGGGGTTCGCGATGACCCGCCCGGGCGGCTCCTACTACGTCATCGGCTACGGCGGAACGCTGACGGTGCCGACGCTCGACATCATCTCGACCGAGCGCAACATCGTGGGCAACATCGTCGGCACCTTCAACGAGCTCGCCGAGCTGATGGTGCTCGCCGAGGCCGGCAAGGTGACGCTGCACACCAAGGCCTACTCGTTGGACGATGCCCCGCAGGCGCTGGCCGACCTGGCCGCCGGCCAGGTTCGTGGGCGCGCGATCCTCGTTCCCTGACGGCACCCGGACCACAGCGTCCACCGATCACCGCAGCCGTTCCACTCCGGCGACCACTCACCAAACTACCCAGGAGGACCCATGGCCAAAGACCTGCGATTCGGCCCCGAGGCCCGACGGCTGCTGCAGTCGGGAGTCGACCAGCTCGCCGAGGCGGTGAAGTCGACGCTCGGGCCCAAGGGGCGCAACGTCATCCTCGAGAAGATCACCGGCTCACCGGTGGTGACCAACGACGGCGTCACTATCGCCCGCGAGATCCACCTGAGTGACCAGTTCGAGAACATGGGCGCGCAGCTGGTCAAGGAGGCGGCCATCAAGACGAACGACATCGTCGGTGACGGCACGACCACGGCGACGGTCATCGCCCAGGCCATCATCCGAGAGGGGATGCGGGCGATCGACAAGGGTGGCAACCCGGTGCTGGTCAAGCGCGGCATCGACATGGCCGTGGCGACCCTCGTGACCCACCTGCGCAGCGTCGCGCACCCGGTGGAGTCGCGTGCCGACTTCGCCCGGGTGGCGGCGATCTCGGCCAACAACGACGAGCTGGTGGGCAACGTTCTCGCTGAGGCGCTGCACACCGTGGGTGACGGCGGCATCGTCACCGTCGAGGAGTCGTCGGAGCACGGCATGAGTGTCACGTTCGTCGAGGGGTTCGAGTACGACAACGGCTACCTCTCTCCCTACCTGGTCAGCAACTCGGCCAGCCTCGAGGCGGTGCTCGACGACCCGTACATCCTGCTGTGCAGCGAGAAGATCACCTCCGTTCAGCAGCTGATGCCGATTCTCGACAAGGTGATGCGGGCGCCGCGCCCCCTCGTCGTCATCGCCGAGACGGTGGAAGGCTCGGCGCTCAGCATGTTGGTGCACAACCACGTCAACGGGGTGTTCCAGGCCGTCGCCACGAGGGCGCCCGGCTTCGGCGACCGTCGGCTGCGCAAGCTCGAGGACATCGCCACCATCACCGGCGGGCAGGTCTACAGCAAGCACTCCGGCTTCAGCCTCGAGAACATGACGCTCGAGATGATGGGTCGCGCCCGCCAGGTGCGGGTGACGGCCGACCGGACGGCGATCATCGACGGTGCCGGCAAGCCCGAGGACGTGCAGTTCCGGATCACCCAGCTGCGCGCCGAGATGGAGCGGGCCAGCTTCGGCATCGACGAGGATGTGCTCACCGAGCGCATCGGCTCGCTCTCGGGCAAGGTGGCGGTCATCAAGGTCGGGGCGCCGACGAACGCCGAGCTGGCCGAGCTGCAGCACCGCGTCGAAGACGCCCTCTCCGCGACCCGAGCGGCGATGGCCGAGGGAATCGTCGCGGGCGGGGGAGTGGCGCTGATGCACGCGGCTCCTGCTCTCGACGCGCTACAGCTGTCCGACGACTACGCGATGGGCGTCGACATCGTGCGTCGCGCGCTCACCGAACCGACCTTCCTCATCGCCTCGAACGCCGGCTACTCCGGTGCGGAGGTCGTGGAACGGGTCTCCGAGATGGGGGTTGATGGCGGGTTCGACGCCCTGAGAGGGGTGTTTGGCGACATGATCGAGATGGGCATCATCGACCCGCTGCGAGTGTGTCGCTCGGCCCTTCAGAACGGCGCTTCCGTGGCCGGTCTGCTGTTGACCACCAACACGCTGATCGCCGAGGAGCAGACGCCCTGGGGCGGGAGCCGATCACTCATGACCGAGTTCGGCGCCCTCGACGGGGGGCTGCACCAGCCGTCACCCGACTCGAGCACCCCGCAGTCGCTCGGCCTCGGGCCGTCGGTCGGCTGATGACGGCCGACCTGACCCACGTTCGAGCCCTGCTGTCGCCCGAGGCGCTCGAGCTGGCCGACCTGTACGCCGTCTTCGACGAGCTCGAGGTCGTGTTGCGCTGCTGTGAACGGCTGATGGTCGAGATCGAGCGCCGACCGCCGCTCCCGGAGGAGGCGCAAGAAGGTGACCGCACTCGCATCGAGGGCCCGGATGCGCCGGGTGGCCCGGATGCCGGAGATGACAACGGCGGCGTGGTGATCGAGGGTCTCTGGACCCTCGCGCTGCTGTCGTACCGTCGGGCGTTCGCGCCGGGTGCCCTGCCGGGAACAGGGCGTCTCACGGGAGATGACCTGCAGGCCGTTCAGCCGGATGCCGCGGCCACCGAGTGGCATGACCTGCTGCTGCGCCTGCGGGCCCACCACGCCCACGAGCGACTCAACCCACGAGAGGAGTTCGCGGCCGGGGCTGCCCAGGAGGAGGGCGGTCGGGTCGTTGGCATCGCCGTCACCTCCAGGCGCCAGCCCCCGGTCGACGACGTCACCGTGCGTCAGACCGGAGCGCTCGCCTACTCCCTGCGTCAGCTGGTCGGCCGACGCATCAGTGAGTCGGAGGCCGCTCTGCTGGAATCGGTCTCGAGCCTCTCCCGGAACGAGCTCGACGCCCTCGCACCGCTCGACATCGCCCCGCCGAGTGCCGCCAGTCTCAACTGAGGGAGGGTCTACCAACCGGTGTCGGTTGGCCCGGTGGTGACAAGGTGGGGGGATGAGCGGACCCCTTGCTGATGTACTCGTCGTCGACCTGTCACGGGCCCTCGCCGGGCCGCACGCGACGATGATGATGGGCGACCTCGGGGCGCGGGTGATCAAGGTCGAGACGCCAGGTACGGGCGACGACACCCGAGGCTACGGGCCACCCTTCGTCGGCGACGGGGCCGCGCGAGAGTCGACGTACTTCCTGGCCGCCAACCGCAATAAGGAGTCGATCGCCCTCGACCTCAAGGATGCCGCTGACCGTGAGGTGCTGCACGCGCTGGTCGACCGGGCGGACGTGCTCGTCGAGAACTTTCGCACCGGCGTGCTCGAGCGGTTGGGCCTGGGTATCGAGGTGCTGATGCGGCGCAACCCGCGCCTGGTCGTGCTCTCGATCACGGGGTTCGGCCACGACGGGCCTGAGGGCGGGCGGGCCGGTTACGACCAGATCGCCCAGGGCGAGGGCGGACTCATGTCGCTGACCGGCCCCGGCCCTGACGACCCGCAGCGAGTCGGAGTGCCGATCGCCGACCTGCTCGCCGCGATGAACGGCGCCTACGGGGTGGTAGCGGCCCTGCACCAACGGCACCTCACCGGAGTTGGTGTGGTCGTGCGCACCTCGTTGCTGGCCTCGGCCGTCGGGGTGCACGCCTTCCAGGGGACACGCTGGACCGTGGCCGGCGAGGTCGGTCGGGCGCAGGGCAACCACCACCCGTCGATCGCCCCGTACGGGCTGTTCCACTGTCGTGACGGGGCCGTGCAGATCGCGCTCGGCAGCGAAAGCCTCTGGCGGCGGTTCGCCGTCGCCTTCGACCTGGATCCGGATGCCGACGGCCTCGCCACCAACGCCGAGCGGGTCGAGGCGAGGCCCAGGCTCATCGCCGTGATCGAGGCCGCCTTCGCCGACTGGGATGCCGCTCCGCTGCTGGAGCGGCTGTCGGCCGCAGGCCTTCCGGCCGGGCGGGTACGCACCATCGACGAGGTCTACGACTGGGACCAGACCGTGAGCCAGGGGCTGCGGATCGAGGTGGAGCATGACACGCTCGGCCCGATCACCCTGCCGGGGCCGCCGCTGCGGTTCTTCGGACCGCAGGGCCAGGAGGCGACTCGCCACGACCACCTGCCACCTCCCACGCTCGACCAGCACGGCGCCGGCATCCGGGACTGGCTCGCCGACGACGCGTGAGGAAACGCACGGCCCGAACCGCGCCTCAGTGCGACCAGAGATACTCCACCTCGGGGCGTCCGGCCCCGGCGTAGCGGGACCGCCGGGCGACCTGCCGGGTGTCGCAGAGGTACTCGGCGTAGCGGCGGGCGGTGACCCGGCTCACGCCCACCTGCTCGGCGATCTCGGACGCCGAGCGCCCGCCCTCGGCCTCTCGCAGAGCCCGGGAGACCCGCGAGAGCAGCTCGTCGCCCATGCCCTTCGGCAGCCGGGTATCGACCGGGCTGCGCGGCCCGGCGAACATCTCGTCGACCTCCGACTGTGAACCCAGCTCGGCCACGTCGGCAAGCTGGTCGCGGTAGGCGCGATAGGCGAGCAGGCGGTCGCGCAGCGTAGCGAAGACGAACGGTTTGAGCACGTACTGCACGACGCCGAGCGACACCGAGGCGCGAACCACCTCGAGGTCACGGGCCGAGGTGACGGCGATGACATCGGCCCGGTAGCCGGCCGCACGCATCGCGCGAACGACGTCGAGACCGTGCCGGTCGGGCAGGAACATGTCGAGCAGCACCACGTCGACCGGACTGCGCTGAAGCGCCTGCATGGCATCGCGGTTGGTGCCCACGGTGGCCACGACGACGAAGCCCGGCACCCGCGAGACGTACTCGGTGTGGGCCTGCGCTGCGATGGGCTCGTCCTCGACCACGAGCACCCGAAGATCGTGGTCGTCACTCATACCCGAGCCTCATGCCCGGCCGGCAGCGGGAAGCGAACCGTGAAGGTGGCACCCGGCGGGCCCGACACCTCGAGGTGGCCGCCGAGCCGCGTCACCGACTGCGCGACCAGGGCCAGCCCGATGCCGCGTCGGCCCGCGCTGCCTTGCTCCTTGGTCGAGAAGCCCCGCCGGAACGCATCGTCGACACCGCCGGGGGGAAGGCCCGGCCCGTTGTCAGAGACGACGAGCACCGCTGCGGGGCTGTCGTGCTCGCCTTCCGTGGGTTCGATCCGAGCGGTGAACGTCACCCGCCGGTCTCCCCTCGCCGGGTCGACGCTCGCCACCGCGTCGAGGGCGTTGTCGAGGAGGTTGCCCACGATGGTGACGACGTCTCGGGTCGGCGCCACCTCGGATCGCCACGTCGACCCCGCCGCGATCTCGAAGTCGATGCCGCGTTCGTGCGCCTCGGCCGCCTTGCCGAGCAGCAGTGCAGTGAGGGCGGGTTCGTCGACCGCTCCAATGACACTGTCGGTCAGTCGCTGGCTGACCTGCAGCTCGTCGGTGGCGAAGTCGAGAGCCCGGTCTGCATGACCGAGCTCGATGAGGCTGATGATGGTGTGCAACCGGTTGGCGGCCTCGTGCGCCTGGGAGCGGAGGGCCTCGGTGAGACCGCGAGCCGAGTCGAGCTCTCCCGTGAGCGCTTCGAGGTCGGTGCGGTCACGCAGCGTGGTGACCTGCCCCAGCAGCCGCCCGTCCCATTGGGCGGGGGCGGTGTTGACGACCAGCACGCGCGCCGCGGTCACGTGCAGTTCATCCTGGTGCGGCCCGGCATCCCCCAGCACCGTCGCGAGCGGCGTGGTGAGCCCGAGGTCGTCGACGGCCCGGCCCACCGCATCAGGGGGCAGGTCGAGCAGGCGCACCGCCTCGTCGTTGGCGAGCCGGAGGCGTCCGTCGAGGTCGGTGATCACCAGGCCCTCGCTCACGGCGTGCAGCACCGCGTCGTAGTACTCGTACATCTCGCGCAGCTGGCGCTCGTCGAGGCCGTGGGTCTGGCGACGTACACGGCGCGCCACCAACGCGGTGCCCAGACCCGACAGGAGGGCGGCGGCCAGGCCGGCGAGGAGCAGCCCGGGCAGCCGCGAGCGCACCTGATCGCCGACCGCCGTCTTGCGGATGCCGACCGACACCAGTCCGACGACCGTGCTGTCGTCGGTGACGGGCACCACGACACGGGCCGAGGGCCCGAGGGTGCCCGTGTAGTCCTCCTTGACGATGCCGCCTCGCTGGGCCGCCTGGATGTGGCCCAGGAAGCGATTGCCGATCTGCTTGGGGTCGGGGTGGGTGTAGCGGATGCCGTCGCGGCTCATGATGACGACGAAGTCGGTTCCAGACTCCTTGCGCACCCGCTCGGCGTACGACTGAAGCGGCGCGGTCGGCGACGGCCCTGACACGGCGCCGATGACGGAGGGCGTGATGGCGATCGTCTCGGCCACCGCCGTCGCCCGGTCGATGGCGCCCTCGTCTGCAGTGTGCTCGGCCTGCAGCCAGGTTCCGACCAGTCCTGCTGCCACGACGACGAACGCGATGCCGACCTGCAGCACGAACGTCTGGGTCGCGACGCTCCAGCGCTTCGGCGACGACCAGGCGCGGCGGACACCGTTGGCGAGGCCGCTCACGGCAGGCTCACCACCGCTCTGTCTCGAGCCAGGCCGAGAACTCAATGAACACAACCGTGACCCTAGTCATCCACGCGTCCATAGTCGGACCAGCCGGCCCGGTACCTGGGCCCGACCACGCTTTGGACCATGGAGGTCATCGTGAGCAGCACCACCGACAGCGCTGTCGACGGCACGCCGAAGAAACGCGACCGCACCCATTACCTGTACATCGCCGTCATCGTCGCCATGCTCCTGGGCATTGCCGTGGGCGCAATCTTCCCCGAGGTGGGCAAGAGCCTCAAGCCGCTCGGCTCGGGGTTCGTCAACCTCATCAAGATGATGATCACACCGATCATCTTCTGCACGATCGTGCTCGGCATCGGCTCGGTGCGCAAGGCCGCCCAGGTCGGCCGGGTCGGTGGGCTCGCCCTCGGCTACTTCGTGGCGATGTCGACCGTCGCCCTGGGCATCGGGCTCGTCGTGGGCAACATCGTCAAGCCGGGTGCCGGCCTCGACCTGACCGACGCGATCACCGCGTCGGGAACCTCCCAGGTCGCCAAGACCTCCGAGACCACGGCCGACTTCCTGCTCGGCTTGATCCCCGACACCCTGGTGTCGGCCCTGACCTCGGGCTCGGTGCTGCAGGCCCTGCTCGTCGCCCTGCTCGTGGGCTTCGCCCTGCAGAAGATGGGCAAACAGGCTGAGCCGGTGCTGCGCGGTATCAAGCACCTCGAGCGGCTGGTCTTCCGGCTGATGGCGATGATCATGTGGGCCGCACCCGTCGGCGCCTTCGGCGCGATGGCCGCTCTCGTGGGGGCCACCGGCCTCGAGTCGCTCAAGAGCCTGGGTCTGCTGATGCTCGCCTTCTACGCCACCTGCATCATCTTCGTCTTCGGCTTTCTCGGGTCCATCCTCAAGATGGTCACCGGGATCGGCGTCTGGTCGCTGATGAAGTACCTCGCCCGCGAGTTCCTGCTCATCCTCTCGACGTCGTCGTCGGAGTCGGCCCTCCCGCGGCTCATCGCCAAGATGGAGCACCTCGGCGTCTCGCGACCGGTCGTCGGCATCACCGTGCCGACCGGCTACTCCTTCAACCTCGACGGCACCGCGATCTACCTGACGATGGCCAGCCTCTTCATCGCCGAGGCTATGGACAAGCCGTTCAGCATCGGCCAGCAGGTCTCGCTGCTCGTGTTCATGATCATCGCGAGCAAGGGCGCGGCAGGAGTCAGCGGGGCCGGCCTGGCCACCCTCGCCGGCGGACTGCAGTCGCACCGGCCAGACCTGGTGCCCGGCGTCGGCTTCATCGTCGGCATCGACCGGCTCATGAGCGAGGCCCGCGCCCTCACGAACTTCGCCGGCAACGCCATTGCCACCGTGGTCATCGGCACCTGGGTCGGTGAGATCGACCGGGAGCAGGCGGATGCTGTGCTCTCCGGGCAGCGCCCGTTCGACGAAGCGTCGATGTTGGACAACGACGATGTCGACTCGGTCGAAGCGTCAGGGCCCGATCCGGAGCACGACCTGGTGCCGTCTACACGCTGAGCCCCACCGGCGTCAGTCACCCGCAGCCGCGCCACCGCTCTCGGGCGGTGGCGCCGGCGTGCTCAGGCGTCGAGCTGCAGGACGATCTTGCCCCGAGCGTGCCGAGTGGCCACCTTCGCCAGCGCGGCCCGGGCATCCTCGAACGCGAGCACCCGTTCGATCTCCACCCGAACCTCACCGGCGGCCACGTCGAGCATGAGCCGGCCCAGCTCGTCACCCACATCTGCGCTGTGCGGAACCACCTGCACCACGATGCCTCGCTCCGGTTCCAGCCGGTCGCCCGAGATGCTGATGAGGGCGCCACCGTCGCGCACGACACCGAGGCTGCCGGTCGAGGTGTCCGGGTGCACGGCGATCGCAGCGTCGACACCACCCGGCATCCACTGGAGAACCCGAGCCGCCCAGCCCGGGTCGCGGTAGTCGACGGCCAGCTCGGCGCCGAGGGAGCGCAGGTAGTCGCGGTTGCCCTCGGAGGCGGATGCCGCCACCCGCCACCCCCGCCGGACGGCCAGCTGGATGGCGAGGGTGCCGATGGCCCCTGACCCGCCGGCGATGAACAGCGAGCCCGCTGGGCCAGATGGCCGCAGGGCCCGCAACGCGCGGAGAACGGTGTTGCCGGCCACCGGAAGGGCAGCCGCCTCGACGAAGCTCATCGTCGCACGGCGGGTCCCGCCGTCTCGACCACCCCCGCCGCCTCGATCCCGATCGGGTAGGGGTAGGTGGCATCGCTGGGCAGGAAGTACGAGTCGTGGATGCCGACGCCGACCGCCTTCACCCGCACGAGCAGCTCGTCAGCAGACGTCGTGGGCGGGGCCACCTCGGCGAGCTGCGGCAGCTCGGCTCCGGCGTAGGGCAGGACGAAGGCTCTCATGATGAAACTGGCTCCACGGTACAAGGATCGGCGTGGCCCGGATGCCGGGCCGCGGGCGCTCGGTAGCGCTCCGACCCTACTTGCTGAACCCGGCCGTGAGCCCGCTCAGCAGCTGTCGGCGACCGACCACATAGAGCACGAGGATGGGCAGCGTGGTCAGCACGACCGAGGCCAGCACGGCCGGCACGTTGACGCTGTACTGCCCCTGGAAGGTCCAGAGGGCCAGGGGGAGCACCCGAAGGTCAGGGCTCTGGGTCAGCACCAGGGGGAGTAGGAAGCCGTTCCAGATGCCGAGGGCGTTGTAGATCGTCACCGTCACGAGAGCCGGGCGGGTGAGGGGCAGCGCGAGCCGCCACAGCGTCTGCCACTCGCTGCACCCGTCGAGGCGCATCGACTCGAACAGCTCGTTGGGCACATCACGCACGAAGTTCGAGAGCACGAGCACCGAGAGCGGGATCGCGAACGCGATCGAGGGCAGGATCAGGGCGAGCAGGGTGTCGTAGAGGTGCAGCCGGATGATGAGCAGGTACACCGGGATGATCGTCGCCTGGAGTGGGATGGCCAGACCCATGAGGAACAGCCCGTTGACCGACTTGAGGAAGCGTCCGCGCCCGCGCACGATCGCGAAGGAGGCCATGAACGAGACGAACACGGCTGGCACGACGGCGCCGACGGTCACGATCACGCTGTTGAAGAAGTAGCGGATGAAGTTGGACTCGATGACCAGGCGGTACGAGTCGAGGGTCGGGCTGGTCGGCGGGGCGAAGGGGTTCGTCACGAAGTAGACGCTCTGCGGCTTCAGGCTCGTGATGACGATCCAGTAGATCGGGATGATCACGATCGCGAGCCAGAACCAGCCCGCGAAGCCACCGACCCAGTTCAGCTTGGCGGCGCGACGTCGAAGGATGGTGACGGTCGTCATGTCACGCTCCTTCGAGCTGGCTGGCGGTGTCGTCGCCGCCACCGATGCGTCGCAGCAGCAGCGCGATGGACAGGCCGACGAGCACGAGGATCAGCGCGATGCCGCTCGCCGGCCCCATCAGGTTGGCCTGGAACCCGGTGATGTACATGTCGAGGGCCAGCACCCGCGTGGCGTCGCCCGGGCCGCCTGCAGTCAGGATGTAGATGAGGTCGAAGAAGGTCACTGAGCCGACGACCATGAGGGTGGAGGAGGTGACGATGGTGTTCTTCAGCTGGGGCAGCGTGATCGAGAAGAACTGGCGCATCCGCCCGGCCCCGTCGATCTGCGCCGCCTCGTACATCGAGGTCGGGATCTGCCGCACGGCACCCTGGTAGATGAGGGAGTGGAACGGGATGAACTGCCATGACACGACAAAGATCACGACGCCGAGGGCCAGGTTCGGGCGGCCCAGCCAGTCCTGGGAGAGGAACAGGAGGCCGAGGCCCGCACCGAGACCGAAGTTGGGGTCGAGCAGCGCCTTGTAGGTGATCGCGATGGCCGCTGAGCTCAGCAACAACGGGAGGAAGTAGAGCACCGACAGCACGGCGCGGTAGCGCTCCGCGCCGGCGAGGAACACCCCCAGCAGGATGCTGAGCGGGGTTTGCACCAGCCACGAGAGAGCCATCACCAGGAAAGTCACCCAGAGCGCGTGGGGGAGCCCGGGGTTGGTGAGCACGGCCGTCCAGCTGTCGAAACCGGCGAAGCGGATCGCGCCGATGCCGTCCCACGAGGTGAAGCTGAGCAGCAGCACACCGAACAACGGGATCACTCCGAAGGCGGTGAAGAAGAGCAGCGCGGGTGCGGCCATCCAGCCGACCGAGCCCACCCCGACCTTGCCGCCAGACCGACCGGCCCACCGGGCTCGTGACGTGAGTACCAAGACTCAGGGGTGCACCACTCTCTCGGCGGTGGCGTCGCAGGCCGGTGTCTCAGTGGCGACCGTGTCGAAGGTCGTGAACGACCGCAGCGACGTGTCCGACGTCACCCGCGCCCGGGTGCGCCAGCTGCTCGACGAGCACGGCTACCTGCCACGCACGACACACCGGCCACCGGCCGCCACGATCGACGTTCTCGAGCTCGCCTTCGAGGGTGACCTGCACGCCTACACGGCCGCTCGCGGCTGGGCACGCCGGCTGTCCGTGGCGAAGCGCCGGTGCTCTGATCGCGATCACGAGCGTGCTGTCGTCGTCGCAGCTGAGCACCCTTGCCGACGCGGGGATCTCGCTTGTCGTCATCGACCCGCTCGAGATGCCGAACGTCGACGTGACGAGCGTGGGCTCGACGAACTTCTCCGGTGGGGTCAGTGCGGTTCAGCACCTGCTCGACCTCGGTCATCGGCGCATCGCCACCTTGGAGGGCACTCTCAGGCGGCCTGCAACCGGGCCCGGATGCACGGCTACCGCGCCGCCATGGAGGGAGCCGGAGTACCCGTGCCCGAAGGGTTCGTGCGCTCGTCCCACTTCATCTACTCAGACGGCGTCGACTGCGGCCTGGAGCTGCTCGACCTGCGCTCGCCGCCGACCGCGATCTTCGCCGCTGACGACGGTGCGCCAGCCCCTGGCCGAGATGGGTCGGCTGGCCGTGCGTACCGCCCTTCGTCTCAGCAAGGTGAGGCGGTCGCCTCACACCACGTCGAGCTCGCCACCGACCTGATCCTGCGCGAGTCGACAGCGCCACCGCGCACCGAGCGGCCCTGAAGCATTCTTGCGTGGCAGCTGCGTGGCAAGAACTGTCGCCGCCCAGCCCGCGGAATCCGATGGGTCGACCCGCGGATGCATGACATGTCCGTAAACCGAAGAATCGTCGGCAATGGGCTATTATGAGCCTTCCCTCGAACCACTCGGAGTCATCATCCTGAGCCAGCTGCAACGTGCACGGCCCACGGCCTTGGCAGTTGCCCTTCCCATCGGCGTCGTGCTCGTGCTTCTGGTGATCTCGAGGGACCCCGGCTCGAGGATGGCCCAGTCGGTCGGGGACCTGGCCATTCTTGCGACTGTAGTGACGGCCTGCCTCTCCTGCGTCTTCGCCGCCCGGCGAGGGGGTCCAGCGGCGCACGCCTGGACCAGCTTCGCCGTCTCGACCGGGCTATGGGCCGTCGGCCAGGCGTTCTACACCTTCTACGGGCTGACGCGCAACCACGTGTACCCGTTCCCGTCCTGGGCCGACCTGTTCTTCCTGGGCTACGCCTTTCCGGCGGCCGTCGGCCTCTTCCTCCTACCGCGCACCCGACAGCGTCGAGGCAGTCGTCCGCGGCTCGCTCTCGATGCGCTGCTCATCGCCCTCAGCGTCCTGATCGTGAGCTGGGTCGTGGTCCTCAGCGAGGTCCTGGCTGTCAACGGCTTCGACCTCGTCGGCCTGACCTCGGTCGCCTATCCGAGCCTCGACCTCCTGCTCGCCTCGCTCGTCCTGGTGCTGGGGCTGCGGGTGGGGGTTCGGGGCCGGCGCACCTGGGCCTTCATCGGCATGGGCCTGGTTGTACTGGCCGTCACCGACAGCGTGTACGTCGCCCAGCTCGCCCACGGAATGACCGGGTTGACCGGCACCTGGCTGGCCGCGGGATGGATCATCGGCATGGGGCTGATCGCGGTGGCCGCGCACGTCGACGAGCCGGCCGAAAGCGAGTCGGGCGCCGGTCACTTCAGCGTGCCGCAGGAGCTCCTGCCCTATCTGCCCTTCGGGATCGCCATCGCCACGGGGCTCGCCGCGTCGTCCGGGGACGGGTTGGTGCGGGTGCTGGTAGCCGCGGTCTTGGTGGTCTTCCTCGCCCAGCAGGTCGCGGTCGCGGTGGAGAAGGTCTCCCTGACCACCGGGCTCGAGGAGCGGGTCGTGGCCCGCACCTCGGAGTTGGAGAGCTCGCGGGCCGAGGCCCTTGCCGCGATGAGCGCCAAGGGTGACTTCCTGGCTACCATGAGCCACGAGATCCGGACCCCCATGAACGGCGTCATCGGACTCACCGACCTTCTCCTCCACACCGATCTGAACGAGGATCAGCGGCGCTACACCGGGGGTATCCGGGGTGCGGGGGAGGCGCTGCTCGCGATCATCGACGACATCTTGGACTTCTCGAAGCTCGAGGCCGAGAAGGTGGAGCTCGAGAGGGTCGACTTCGACCCCGAGCTGCTCGTGGAGGAGGTCGGTTCGCTGCTGGCGGTGGCGGCCGCAGGCAAGGACGTTGAGCTGATCGCCTTCGCCGAGCCGGGCATCCCGACTCCGCTGCACGGTGACCCTCGCAGGATCCGCCAGGCTCTGTTGAACCTCTCCTCCAACGCGTTGAAGTTCACTCACGAGGGTCAGGTGGTGATCAAGGCCTCCGCCCTCACCTCCCAGGACGGTCAGTCCACGCAACTGCGGTTCGAGGTCCAGGACACCGGCATCGGCATCTCGCCCGCGGAGCAGACCCGGCTCTTCGAGCCGTTCTCGCAGGC
>JBBSTU010000074.1:0-17285 GCA_038235595.1 Actinomycetales bacterium
ATCCCTTCGGTAACTCGCCGCCGGGCGCTTCTCAAGGACTTCAAGCCCGAACCGCCCAGCCAGCAATGATTGCGTGATCGCAACTGTACCCCAAATGCTTGCGCCAGGGCAAACATCCGCCATAATGACCTCATGAGATCAAGCAAAGACGAGGCGGCTGGTTCACCGGTCACTGCCGATCAGGTGCACGCCGTCATGGTCGCCGCCCAGGCGCTGGTCGGCGTGGCCGCGCAGGGAGTCGCAGAGGTGGAGGACCGAGTGACGCTGCCGCAGCTGCGCGTGCTCATGCTGGTCGCCACCCGGGGCGGGCTGAACCTGGGGGCCCTGGCCCAGGCGATGGGGGTGCACCCCTCCAACGCGAGCCGGGCGTGTGATCGGCGCGTCGACGCCGGCCGGATGCACCGATCCGAGTCCACCCTCGACCGTCGCAACCTGATGCTCGAGCTGACCGAGCGCGGACAGTCGCTCATCGACGAGCTCGTCGAGCATCGCCGCGCCGCCATCGCCGCCATCCTCACGCAGATGCCCGAGTCACGTCGCCGCACCCTCGCCAGCGCCATGGTCTCCTTCGCGCAGGCGGCCGATGCGACGCACAGCGCATCGGCCTGGCAGCTGGGCTGGCCCCAAGCCAGCTCTGACTGAACGACAGGCCGGGGCTGAACTCGAGCTAGATGCCGGCGGCGTTGGCGTAGAACTGCTGGTCCTCGCGCCAGCCGCCCATGCCTTGGCCGATGTCGGTGACGTCGGCGACGAACTCGATACCGGTGACCCACTTGACCATCTTGAACCCGAGCTGGGTCTCGAGCCGGACGCGGGCCGGGGCGCCGTGCTCCACGGGTAGGGGAGCCCCGTTCATCTCCAGAGCGAGGATGCTCTGCGGGTTGCTGGCCAGGTGGATCGGGATGGTGCCGTAGAAGAAGCCGTAGCGTCCCTCGCCTTCGGTCAGGCCCTTGTCGTCCATGGCGTAGAACACGACGTACCGGGCCTCGGGCGTCGGGCGGACCTCGTCGATGATTCGCTGCAGGGGCACGCCGGCCCACTCGGCGACGGCCGTCCAGCCCTGGATGCAGTTGTGCTTGGTGATCTGGCTCTGCTGGCCGAGGGCGCGCAGTTCCTCCAGCGAGAGACTGATCGGACTCTCGACGAGGCCACCGATGCTCAGGCGGTAGTCGCGGAAGTCGTTCTCGGCCAGCAGCTGGTAGTCATCGCCCGGTGGCGGGTAGCCGTTGACTCGGAAGAACGGCGAGACATCGCCCGGGTCGAAGTGCTGCTTGGAGATGGCCGCACGAGAGATCGCCCGCTCGAAGGGGTTGACCATCACCCCGAGCAGCCGTTGGGTGCGTCGTCGGTAGCGCAGCGAGAACCAGGTGATGACCACGTGCAGAACGAGGATGGCGAACAGGCCGGTCAGGCCGATGCCCAGCGCGAGGCGGCGGTTGCCGCCCGGGTCACCCAGCACGATCGCGGTGAACTCCTTCGGGAGCCCGTGGATGACGACCATGAACACGTGCAGCACGGTGAAGGCGGCGAAGGCGCACATGAGCAGGAAGTGCACGCTGCGGGCGCCCTGTCTGCCGCCGAAGAGCTTTCCGTACCAGGGGAAGCGGCCAATCACCGTCGGAGACATGGCCGCACCCGAGGCGATCTGTAGCGGCGCCATGATGAAGATGACGACGAAGTAGGCCAGCTTCTGAGCCGGCTCGAACGGCTCGCCAGGGATCTTGGCGGGCAGCTGGAACTGCAGGTAGGCCCCGATCGACCGGATCGAGTCAGTAATGATGGACCAGTGGGTGGGCACGAGGTAGTGCCAGTAGCCGGTGACGAAGACCATCACGACGTAGACCGCTCCGGTGAGAATCCAGAACTGGACGCTCATGAAGTGCCAGTGCCGGCCCAGGCCGAGGTTCTTCTTGCCCGGTAGCGCCACGGCTGGTGACCACGACTCCTCCTCATCGAGCGAAGACCACGGCTTGCGCGAGTCGGCGCCGTGCATCTTCTTGGACAGTCGGAGCCACTCCCGCCCCGGAGGGCAGTCTTCGTTCCAGTAGAGCTTGGGGAAGGCCGAGAGCACCTCGAACCCGGAGCGGAACAGCAAGAGCATGAAGAAGAGGTTTAGGAAGTGGGTGATGACCACCCACATCGGGAAGAAACTGGGCACGGATCTTACTCCTTCACACTGCACCGACGCGAGGTCGACGAACCGTTGTTCCGAGAGAGGCGGACACGCTCACCAGTTGGCAGCATAACCGCAACGGTTGCGGATACGCAACGAACTGTGCGAGGATCTGGCTGTGAAGACGACGACGGATGCTGCCTCCAGGGTCCGAACCGACCCGGGTGACGAACCACCGGTGACGCGGCTGGCGAAGCTGCGGGACACCCTGCTGGGCGGTCGTGGGCCCGGGGCCTCGGATGAGGAGGTCGCCGACCACACCCGCAACCGACCCTGGCTCGGTGCGGTGCCCGCGCCGGTCGAACGTGCGCTGGTCGCGCGTCAGACCGAGCACCTGCGGGCCGGTGAGCCCATCGTGACCGGTCGAGTGCTGCGGCGGGAACGTTCACGATCCGTTCGGGCCGCCATCCTGGGTGCGGTGGCTGCTCTCGTCGTACGGGCGTTCATCGTGGGACGTACTCGATCCCGAGGTCAACGCCGCGCGTAGCCCCCGTCACCGCACAGTCCGATAGCCCCGCCCCTCCGCAGAAAGGCCGACCATGGCGAAGGTACCGTCCGGCGCGCAGTTCGAGATCGCCCACGGCGAGCAACACGCAGTCATCGTCGAGGTCGGCGGCGGCATCCGGGCCTACGACGTGGGCGGCGCCGAGGTGCTGCAGCCGTATGCCGTCGACAAGATGTGCGACGGGGCACACGGTGCGCCCTTGGTGCCGTGGCCGAACCGACTCGGTGATGGTCGCTATCGTTTCGGCGGGACCGACTACCAGGTAGCCCTGACGGAGCCGGAGAAGAACAACGCCATCCACGGGTTCCTGCGTTGGCGGTCGTGGAACTGCTTGGAGCACGAGAACGACCACGTCGTGATGGCCACCACGCTGTTCCCGCTGCTGGGGTACCCGTTCACACTCGACGTACACGTGAGCTACCACCTCGACGAGACCGGCCTTCGCGTCACGACCACGGCCACCAACGCCGGCGACCGGGCCGCTCCCTACGCCTGCGGGCAACACCCCTATCTCTCACCGGGGGTGGGCACGATCGACGACTGCACGCTCCAGCTTCAGGCCGACACCCGAATCGTGACCGACCCGCAGCGACAGCTACCCACCGGCCGCGAAGACGTTGACGGAACGCGGTTCGACTTCCGAAACGCCAAGAGGTTGGGTCACCTCGCCGTCGACGATGCTTTCACCGACCTGCACCGTGACGAGCAGGGCCGGGCCTGGGTGCACCTCGAGAACCCTGACGGCCGGCTCACCTCGCTGTGGGTCGACCAGGCCTACCCCGTCATCGAGATCTTCACCGGAGACACCCTGGCCCCCGACCGACGCCGGCGCGGACTGGGTACCGAACCCATGACCGGCCCACCGAACGCCTTCCAGAGCGGCGACGAGCTGATCCGGCTCGAACCCGGCGACACCGTCAGCGCGAGCTGGGGCGTAACCATGAGCGAACGAAACAAACAGAGCTCGACCACAGAGTGAACAACAGTGAAGGAGCGCAGATGTCTCGCGTAGTCGTAGTGACCGGAGCCAGCGGAGGAATCGGGCGGGCCACCGTCACGGAGTTCGCCCGACGTGGCGACCAGGTGGCCTTGATCGCCCGAGGGCAGACAGGCCTCGCCGCCGCCGCCGCCAAATGCCAGGAGCTGGGGGCGAAGACCCTGGTCGTACCGACCGATGTCTCCGACGCTGACGCCGTTGCGGAGGCTGTCGAGCGCATCGAGACCGAGCTCGGGCCCATCGACGTGTGGGTCAACGTGGCCTTCACCTCGGTGTTCTCCCGGTTCGATGAGATCACGCCGGAGGAGTACCGACGCGCCACCGAGGTGAGCTATCTCGGGTACGTCTACTCCACGATGGCGGTGCTGCCGCGGATGAAGGCCCGGGGCCACGGCACCATCGTGCACGTCGGCTCAGCGCTGGCCTACCGCGGCATCCCGCTGCAGACCGCCTACTGCGGCGCGAAGCACGCCATTCAGGGGTTCCACGAAGCGCTGCGATGCGAGCTGCTGCATGAGCACAGCAACGTGCACGTGACGATGGTGCAGATGCCGGCCGTGAACACCCCGCAGTTCTCGTGGGTGCTCTCCAAGCTGCCGAAACACCCCCAGCCGGTGCCGCCGATCTACCAGCCGGAGGTCGCGGCCCGGGCGGTCGTCTTCGCCGCTGACCACCCCAGACGGCGCGAGTACTGGGTGGGGGCCAGCACCGTCGGAACTTTGCTGGCCAACGCCGTCGCACCCGGCATCCTCGACCGTTACCTCGGGCGTACCGGCTTCGCCTCACAGCAGAACGGCAACCTGAGCACGGAACACAACGTGGTCAACCTGTGGGAACCGGCCGACGGGGAGCAAGGCCGAGACTTCGGCGCTCGAGGCGTCTTTGACGACAAGGCGATGGCGAGCAGCCCCCAGCAGTGGGTGGCCCACCGCTACCCGCAGGTCGGGGTCGCTGCAGCGGTCGCCGCCGGGGTCGCCGGTGTGGCCGTGGTTGTGGGGCGGCGTCGATGAGCGAGAGCAGAACCAGTGACGCACGCTTCTTGCGGGTCGTGGGAGTGGGCGGCATCGTCTGGGGTGCCGCGCTGCTGACCGCCGGGCCCCCGATCTGGCGCTACCTCGATGCCCGAGGGCCCACCGAGGTCGACCAGATCGCCCTGAAGCTTCTCGGGTCCCGTCATCTCGTCACTGGTGTCGTGCAGCTGTGCTTTCCCGGTCACTTCCAGCGGCTCGAGATCGCGGTCGACCTGATCCACACCGCGACCATGGTCGCGCTGGCCGCAGCCGACCCGCCGCGCCGCCGCCCGGCTCTGGTCACCGCATCGGTGGCCCTGGCCAGCGCCGCCGCCGGGGTGGCCATCCGCGCCCGCTCCTCACGCACATCATCGGCCAGCGCATGACCGCGAACGTCACCCCGAAGCACGACCAGCCCAGTGCGCCGCTGGTGCCACCGCAGGCGTTGCGCGACTACGCCTTCCTCGCAGACGGGTATCGCGGAGCGATCATCGGCCCGCGCGGCGACGTCTCCTGGCTGTGCGCGCCCACCTGGGACTCCCCGGCGGTGCTGGCCAACCTGGTCGGAGGTCGCGGCTGCTATGTGATCTCCCCGGCCGACACCTACGTCTGGGGCGGTTACTACGAACCGGGCTCGCTCATCTGGCGCAGCCGGTGGACCACGACCACGGGCCGGATCGAGTCTCGCGAGGCCCTGGCGGTCCCGTCCGACCCCCACACCCTCACCCTGCTACGGCGGGTCGTCAATGTCGACGGGAACACCGCCCGCATCGACGTGCGCCTCGATCTGCGCGCCGAGTTCGGAGCTGCGCCCAGCGACATCCACTCCGAGGGCGGCGGGGTCTGGTCGATCGAGACGGGGGGACTGCGCTGTCGCTGGTCAGGTGCGGTCGGCGCCCGCCACGGTGGCGACGGCTCGCTGCGACTGACCCTCGAGCTGGCCGCCGGCGAACGCCGTGACTTCCTCCTGGAGATCAGTGACCAGCAGCTCGGTGCCCTCGGCGACCCCGACCGGCTCTGGTCCGAGACGGAGCACTACTGGAACCAGAACGTCCCCGACTTCAGCGAGTCCGCAGCCCCCCGTGACAGCCGGCACGCCTACGCGGTACTCCGAGGCCTGACCGCTCCTGGGGGCGGCATGATGGCCGCCGCCACGCTCGGGCTACCCGAGCGGGCCGAACACGGCAAGAACTACGACTACCGCTACGTCTGGTTGCGCGACCAGGCCTACGCCGGCCTCGCCGTCAGCGTCCGCGAGCCGCTGCCCCTGCTCGATGAGGCCGTCGCCTTCACCACCGCCCGGGTGCTCGAGAACGGCGACCAGCTACGCCCGGCCTACCGCCTCGACGGCAGCCTCCCGCCGGCCGAGAAGCACCTCGACCTGCCTGGCTATCCCGGCGGGGCGGTGGTCACGGGCAACTGGGTCCGTGGCCAGTTCCAGCTCGACTCGATGGGTGAGCTGCTCCAGCTCTACGCCGCCGCGGGGCGACACGAGCACCTGGGCACCGACGACGAACGCGCCATCGCCTCCATCGTCGAGACCATCACCTCGCGGTGGACCCAGCCCGACGCCGGCGTCTGGGAGCTCGACGACGACTGGTGGATCCAGTCTCGCCTCGCCTGCGTCGCCGGTCTGCGCGTCACGGCCCGAGACGTGCCCGGCACCGACACCGCCCGTCTGCTCTCCCTCGCCGACGCCATCATGGCCGAGACCTCCAAACGCGGCCTGGGCCCCGACGGCGCCTGGAAGCAAGCCCCCGACCGCCCCGGGGTCGACGCCTCTCTGCTGCTCGCGCCCGTGCGCGGCGCCCTGCCCGCCGACGACCCTCGCAGCCGCGCCACCCTGGCAGCCGTCACCGAGCAGCTGGCACAGGACGGCTACCTCTACCGCTACACGCCCGACGACCGACCTCTGGGCTCCGCCGAAGGCGCGTTCCTGATGTGCGGGTTCGCCATGAGCCTGGCCCAGCTCGCCGACGGCAACCGCGTCGAGGCCTACCGCTGGTTCGAACGCCAACGCGCCGCCTGCGGCACCCCCGGCCTGCTCTCGGAAGAGTTCGACGTGCAACAACGTCAGCTGCGAGGCAACCTGCCTCAAGGCTTCGTCCACGCCCTGCTGCTCGAAGCCAGCCAGGCGCTCGGGAAGACCGACCACTGAACCGCCCACCGACCAACGACACGAGGTGTATCGATGATGAATGACTCAACGACGGATGCTCAGCAGCAGCAGCAGCAGCAGCGTTCCGTGGACGTGTCCCCGGTCGATGCCAAGGACCGGCACGACATCCTGACCCAGCAGATCATCGACGATCTCGCCAGCAGCTCCCGGGGCCGTCAGCACAAGGACGTGGTCGCCGAGCTCGCTGAGAGCCTTGCCGAGCATGATCTGCCGGCCAAACCCGGGCCGTGGCTCGATGCGGTGGCCGCGGAGGCGATCACGGGCAACGCCTACGTGGTGACGGCCCTCACCGAGATGGTCTGCGACGTGCCCAAGCCCGATATCGACCGCTCCGGCAAGACCATCAAGTAACCGTGCCAGTCACGACCGATCCTCGAAGCGACGACGAGGGTCGCGAACCGGGCCGTGAGCCCCGGCCCGAGGCCGGCGACAGGGGCCGGCTACACCAGCGCCCACAACCCACATCCCTCCAACGAGCAGCCGCGCCGGCCAGTCTGGTCATTTTGGCTGCCTGGTGTTGGCGCATCCTCGTCGTGGCCGCCACCGTGCTGGGTCTCATCATCCTGGCGGCCCGCTTCTACCTACCGGTTCTACCCTTCTTCTTCGCGCTGTTGCTGGCCGCCCTCCTGCACCCGCTGCTCGGCGCGCTGCGGCGCCTGAACCTCCCGCGAGCCATGGCCACCTGGGCGACCATCATGATCGCGCTGGTGGTGATAGCCGGGGTCGGGTGGTTCGTCTGGACGCGCGCTGCTTCGAGCTACACGCAGCTCATCGCGGAGGTCGACAGCCTCGCGACCCAGCTGCGTGGGTACCTCGGCCAGGTCAGCGGCAGCGACACGATGCAGCTGGCCCAGCTGCAGAACAGCGCGGTCTCGTGGTTGCAGCAACACAGCAACACCGTGATCGGTGGCGTGCTCTCCTTCGGGACGGTGCTGGGCGAGCTGCTCACCGGCGTGATCGTGACGCTCTTTCTCACCTTCTACTTCCTTCAGGAAGGCGACCGAATCTGGAGCTGGGTCGTGCGGCTCTGTCCTTCGAACGTGCAGCCCAGCATCCGGGGCGCCGGTTATCGGTCCTGGCACGCACTGTCCGGATGGGTGGTCGGAACCGCGCTCATCGCCCTCTTCCACGGCGTCGTCGTCGGCTTTTCCCTGTTCCTTCTCGACGTGCCGCTGGCCGTCGCCCTCGGCGTGCTGGTCTTCATCGGCAGCTTCATCCCCGTCATCGGCTCCTTCGTGTTCGGCGGCCTCGCCGTTCTGGTCGCGCTGATCAGCCAAGGGCCGGTCGCCGCCCTGGTGATGCTGGCGGTCCTGCTCATCGACAGCCAGATCGAGGCCCACCTGCTGCAGCCCTTCGTCGTCGGGCGGGCGGTGGCGCTGCACCCGGTCGCGATCGTGCTCGCCCTCACCGCCGGCGGTGTCATCGGAGGCATCTTCGGCGCCATCATCGTCATCCCGATCGTGGCGTCAGTGCACGCAGCCGTGAAGTACCTCACCGGGGTCGAAGACCTGTTCGGCCAACCCCGCCGCGTCGACGCCGACCGGATGGCGCCCGAACCGCCGCCGGAGTACGCGCCCCTACCGCTCTACGCCTCGGCCGTCGTGGCTCCCGGAGCAGCCGCAAGGGCTGGTGTGGAGAAGCAGAAGCAGAACGACTGTCCGGGCCCGAACGAGCAGACGCACGAGCCCTCTGCGGCCTCAGAGCCCGATGTACCCACGGGTCAAGAGGCACCGCCCACCTGATCACGGCATCCGCTTGGATGCCGTCCCCCGGGGATCGCGTCTGTCCCCAGGCCCGCTCGCGTCCTGCTCTCGTTCAGGCGGTTTCGACCTGTTCCCGCTCGACGCGGTCGAGGTAGCGGCGGCCCCGATGGCGAGCGTGGCTGGGACCGCTACAGAGGAGAAGACGGTGGCGGGAGGCCGACAGGGTGGGGGAGCCAGTCGAAGAGGGGGCGTGGGTCGACCTACGAGGTCGACGAGGGCGTCTCGAGCGTCGTCACCGAGGGGGTCGTGCCGCCCGTGATGGAGGCCTGCACGTCGCGGCAGGCGTCGGCGTGCTGACGCAGCGCCGTCTGAGCAGTGTCGATCTCGCGCACCACCGAGCTCAGCTCACTGGCGTTGAGGTCACGGGCGGCCGTGACCGCTCGTTTGGCAAGGTCGTTGAGCGCAGCCGCATCTTCGGAGACCTTGAGGCATTCGGCCGGTACGACCACGGTGGCCGTGGTGGGTGCCGCCGTACCACCGGTCCCGGTCGTCAATGCTGTCGGTGAGGCAGAGTCGACGGGGGAGGCCGTGCCCGAGTCGCCCGAGCGCAGTGCCCCGATCAGCAGACCGCCGAGCACCAACCCCACCACGAAGGTGATGACCGGGATGAACCACCGTTGGCGCCCCAGCGACTCGACGGGGCTGGTGGGCGGATTTTTCCCGTGGTCGGCTTCTTGGGTCACGATGGGCTCCCGGCGTTGGTCGAGTACCCAACGTAGGCCCTGCGGCGCCGGGTTCGTCAACTTCGCACCGGTTCGCGGCTCGCATCCGACGTCGGCCCCAGCCGATCGGTGAAGCAACGCAGGGGCAGGCTAGCGCGGGCCCGCCTGTCCCGACGATGTTGAAGATGTTAAGGATGTCGAAGATGCGGTGACCAGAGACGCGTAGTCCTCAGCCTGCACCGGTTCTACCGTGAGCGCGCCATCGGGTAAGGGCACCTCGATGGGCTCCCCGTCGGCACGAACCAGCTTGACCCGGTCGACACCACCCACCGACGTCGCGGTCAGCACGACCTGCCCGATGGCGAGGGGGAGCCGGTTCGCCGCCGGGCCCTGTTCGCCCAGGTCGAGCCGAACGACCGCGGTACGTTCTCGCACCTGGTCCAGAGTCAAGGTCACTCCCGGGCCGAGTGCGGTAGCCAGCCCGGAGGCGCGCTGGGCCTCGTCGGGCCCCTGCGCCAACCGGGCCAGCAGGGCCTGGAGAACCTGCGGCATACCGCTCGGCGCGAGCGGCGCCTCCACCGACGTGAGGCGGTTGCTGCTCGTCAGCAGGTACAGGCGGGGCGTCGTGGTGCGCGACGGCTGAGCCTTCGTCGACGGAGCCGTCGTCGCGGTTCTCAGCAGGTGATAGGGAACGTAGCTGGGGTCGATCTGTTGGGGCGGTCCGGAGTCGGGCAGGCCACACGAGGCGGACACAGCGCAGACGACCAGCAGCGCCAGCACGAAGCGCAGCGGCTTCACGAGCGCAGTCTCCTGGCCGGCTTGACGGCATTCGACCGGTGGCCGTGGCTGACCTCGCTGCCCGGGCGGCCGTCAGCGTCGGCGTCGTGATCGCGCTCGAGGGGATCGTTCTCACCCGAAAACAGCGGCAGCCTCATCACGAACCTCGCGCCACCGGTGGGCGACTCGGTGCACCAGGCCGCACCACCGTGGGCCTGGACCGTCTCGACCACGAGGCTGAGGCCGAGCCCGGTCCCGGGACGGGAGCCGCGCGACCCAGCCCGCGCGAACCGGTCGAAGATCCGTTCGCGGTCGGCGGGCTCCACCCCGGCCCCGGCGTCGTCGACGAACACCATGACCTGGTCGCCGGCGCGCTCCACGGTGACGGCTGCCAGGCCCTCGCCGTGCACGTCGGCGTTGGTGAACAGGTTGAGCAGGGCACGATGGATCTGACCCTTGTCAACCAGTACCGGCAGCGGCGTCACGTCGCCCGACGACGGGACGGGACCGGCCAGGATGACCAGCGGGTCGGCCCCTTGTCGTCGCTCCTTGAGGGCATGCCGCACGAGATCCCCCAGGTCGGTCGGGGCCAGGTCGAGGGTGGCGACCCCGGCATCGAGCCGACCGAGCTCGAGCAGGTCCTCGAGGGACTGTCGAAGCCGCTCGAGCTCGCCCTCGACCAGGTCGAGCGCCTGCTGCCCGCGGTCGGAGAGCTCGTCGCGTCGACGGACCAGCACATCGACGCTGGCTTTGAGAGTCGTCAGGGGTGACCGCAGCTCGTGGCTGAGGTCGGCTGCGAAACGGGCGTCTCGCTCGATCCGGTCCTGGAGGGTCTCGACCATGGCGTTGAACGAACCGACGATCACCGCCAGGTCGGGGTCGTCGGTGCCGGGTAGACGAGTATCAAGCTTGCCGATCGCGATGTTGGCCGCCGCCCCCGAGATGGTGTCGAGCGGAGCCACGAGGCGTCGGGCTGCGGCGCGGCCGAGCAAGGCGCCGCCGAGAGTCGTCACGAGGGCAGAGATGAGCAGCACCGTCGAGAGAGTGGACAGGGTCCCGGCCAGCTCGGTGGTCGAGCTGACCTCGAAGAACTCCCCCCGGACGGCAGGCAGCGGAACGCCCACCACGATGCCCGGGCCGTCGGAGGTGCGCGTCCAGGCGAGACTGGCGGTGCCGGACAACGCATCGCTGAGCACCGCCGGTGGAACGCTGGCCGATCCCTCGCGCAACGACGACGAGAACCACTGACCATCGCGGTAGAGCAGGATGTCCGAGCTCGCCGGCGGCGACACCGAACCGATGACGTCGCTCTCGCGCGCCCCGGCGGTGAGCAGGCCGTCTCGCACGACGGAGGCGTCGACGAAGGCCTGCCGCGTCGCGATCCGCTCGCGCTGGTCGACGAGGTAGTGCCTGGCGGCGAAGTAGGTGCTGAGCGCCAGCAGCGCCGACACCGTCAGAGCCCCGGCCGCGAACGACACGGTCACCGTGGCGCGCAGACCCAGGGGGGACCGCCAGCGCCTCACCTCGCCACCATCGAAACCTTCGTCACCATCGCCACCATGTTCACCGCGGGTCGAGCCGGTAGCCCAGGCCTCTGACCGTCACCAGCAGGGTCGGGGTGCCGGGGTCGCTCTCGATCTTGGTACGCAGCCGCCGAACGTGCACATCGACGATGCGCTCGTCGCCGAAGTAGCCCCGGTCCCAGACGCTCTCAAGCAGCGCTCGCCTGCTCAGCACTCGGCCGGAAGCGGCGCCCAGCTCGCAGAGGAGTCGGTACTCGGTGACCGGCAGGTGCACCTGACGGTCACCGCGACGGACCAGGCCGGCGGCCTGGTCGAGCACGAGCGGCCCGTCATCACGATCGAGAACCAGCAGGTGGGACGAGACGGCTGCGTCGGTGTCGAGTCCCACGGCGACGGGGGGTCGGCGACGTAGCGCCCGGAGCCGGGCAGTCAGCTCTTTGACCTCGAAGGGCTTGGTGACGTAGTCGTCGGCGCCGGCCTCCAGGGCCGCCACGATGTCGTGGGTGTCGGAACGCGCGCTGAGCACGATGATCGGCGCCGAGCTCGTCGGTCGCACCGACCGGATGAACGAGAAGCCGTCCATCCCGCCCAGCATGAGGTCGACCAGCATCAGGTCTGGCGCCGACTCCCTCACCGCCGCCAGCGCGGTCTCGGCGTCGGCGGCGTCGACGACCTCGTAGCCTTCGTCCTCCATCGAGAGTCGCAATGCAGTGCGGATGCCGTCGTCGTCCTCGAGGAGCAGCAGGCGCGGGGACATGGGCTCATGGTGCCAGCACAACCGCGCTTCCACCCCACCACCCACGTGTGCAGGGGTCGGTTGTCACACAACTGAAAACAAGTCGCGTAGTTCGTCGTCATGTTTCCCCGTCAGGGTGAGGAGTCCATCACCCCCGTCATCTCTGGAGGAACCGGTGACCGTCGAAGCGGTTCGCGTGCACGGCGAGCGGTCACTTGAGGTGACCCTCGACCCGGAGACCCTCCTGGCGGACCTCAGCGGCATCAAGCGAAAGCTCGCCCCGATCCTGCTCGACGGCCGCGGCGTGGTCAGCGTCGACATCGGGGCGGTCGACAGCCTCTCCTCGGTGACCGTGGCCGCCCTGCTGCGGATCAAGCGGATCTGCCTGGCGCGTGGTGTGGAGATGCGGGTGTGCAACCCCAATGCCCGCAACCTGAGTGTGATGCGTCGGTGCGGGATGTTGCGGGCCATCGACGCGACGGCTTCGGGCGGCGAGAGGTGAGCGCGCTCGCGGTTCGCTCTGCACGGATCACCCGAGACCGCGGCCGGTCGGCCCAGGAATGGGACATCACCCTTCTCGAACAGGCGAACGCGACGGCCGAGCTGCGCCTGGTCCGAGCAGGAGGGGGTCGGCGCGAGGATGAGAACGCCCGTGGCACGAAGGGCAGCCACGGCGGCGAGATCGACCTCCCGCAATGGGCTGTGGAGGTGTTTGTCGGTGACGAGAGCCCAACTGACGACGACACCACGGATGCCCCGGCCGGAACGGACCACGGGTGCTTCACCACGGTCTCCTGCCTCGACGACCGACGGGTGCGCGTCCGCTCGTGCTCTGCGCCCCCGGCGCTGCTCGTCGGGCGGTCCGGAGCCGAGCTGGTGCCAAGTGCCCCCTGCAGCGCCGGTGGGGCCGTGGTCGATGACGAGCACCGGCTGCTGGTGCTGTCGGCCGCCGCCTACGAGACCTTGCCGCGCGCCCTGGTCGTCCTGCTCCGAGAGTTCCCGTCGCGGTTCCTGCGCACCGACCCGGTGACGCTGCTCGAGACCCTCTTCGCCGACATTCCGGTCGGCAGCGCCGCGCTGATCAGCCCGGTCGCCACGATCACGCCAGCCGACCGCCGAAACCCCAAGGAGTCACGATGATGAGCAGTCCCGCGTTTGCGGCCGCCCTTCAGCACGAGCGCAAGCGCGCCGAACGGCGGCTCGAGCGGGCCCTGGCCTTCGGCGACGAGTCGGCGGTGCTCGACGCGACTGACCGCCTCGCCGACCTCGAGGAGATCAGCCGCTTTCACGCCCCCGAGGTCTATCCGGTTCTGGCCCCGGCCCGGTGACCGTCGCACAGGCGCAGAAGCGGTTCGCAGTGGCGCACCCTCTCGAGCAGGAGCCACCCGCGGTGCAGATCGACGACCTGCGCAGCTTCGGCCCACATCGGCTCAAGGCCTGCCTGCTGTCCGCGACGGTGGAGCGGCGACAGCGGGCCACCTCCACGTTCGACCAGTTCGTCGAGACGGTGAGCGACGTGTCCCTCGAGGCGATGACGCGATGGCGGGGGCCGGTCACGGTGAGGTTCTGGGTCGACGCGCGAAGTCTCGTCGCGACCGTCTCCGACCGGGGAGACGCCTTCGACCGGGTCGTCTCCCTCTCGGCGGCCCCTGCTGACGACCTCCGCCACCAGCAGCCCTGACGCCGCCGCCTCGCTGAGTACCCGTGGCTGCGAGGATGACGCCATGACCACCGGCATCCTCGTTCTCGCGGCGACCCCGATCGGCGACCCGAACGATGCCGCGCCGCGCCTGGCCGATGAGCTGACCAAGGCGAATGTCGTTGCGGCAGAGGACACCCGTCGTCTGAAGAGGCTCACATCGGCCCTCGGTGTCACTCCCGGGGGGAGCATCGTCAGCTACCACGAGCACAACGAGGCCGCCCGCACTCCCGAGCTCGTCGAGCGACTCACGGCCGGAGAGCGCGTCGTCGTCGTGACGGATGCCGGGATGCCGTCGGTCTCCGACCCCGGGTACCGGCTCGTCGTCGCTGCGGTTGCAGCCGGCATCCGGGTGACCTGTGTGCCGGGCCCGAGCGCAGTGCTCATGGCGCTCGCGGTCTCGGGGCTGCCGGTCGACCGGTTCTGCTTCGATGGTTTCCTCCCTCGGAAGTCGGGTGAGCGGGCCCGCCAGCTCGCCGAGCTGGCCGACGAGCGTCGCACCATGGTGTTCTTCGAGGCGCCGCACCGACTGGATGACACCTTGGCCGCGATGGCGCAGGCCTTCGGCCCCGAACGACGAGCCGCAGTGTGTCGAGAGCTGACCAAGACCTACGAGGAGGTGCGACGCGGGGGTCTGGCCGAGCTCGCCGACTGGGCCAAGGAGGGCGTGCGCGGAGAGATCACCGTCGTCGTGGCCGGAGCCCCGCGAGCGGTCGGCACGGTCGACGACGCGCTCGACGGCATCCGGTCACGGGTGGCGGCGGGAGAGCGGCTCAAGGACGTCTGCGCCGACGTGGCGTCGCGCACCGGCCTGTCGAAGAAGGCGCTCTACGACGCCGCCATCGCGGCCCGGGGCTGAACGGCAGAGGGTGGGTCGATGACCACCTCGACGCCGGTCAGGTCGCCCTCGACGCTCGCCGCCCCGTCGTCGTTGACGCCCACGCTGAAGACCCGACCCGCGAACCGCAGCCCCTGGACGCGAAAGGCCCCGAACGGTGAGTGCGACGGGGGAGACACCCGGAGGCGTCCGGCCGGAGCGTCGGCCTCCAGCCCGAGAGAGGCCGTGACCACCGCCACGGCCGAGGCGGCGGCCCAGGCCTGAGGTCGACACGAGGCGGGGTAGGGAACGGGCCGGCCGAGCAACGTCTCACCGGCGTAGAGCTCAGGCCAGCGGTAGCCGAACAGCTCGGCGGAGTCGACCAGGGTGGCGGCCACCCGGGCGGCGTCGTCGGCCCGCCCCTCGCGTGACAGTCCCCAGGCGCAGATGGCCGTGTCGTGGGTCCAGATGGAGCCCGTGTGGTAGCCGATCGGGTTGTAGGCCGGGTTGTCGTGCGACAGGGTCGCGAGTCCGAGGCGGCCGAGCAGCCGGGGCCCGGTGACGGTCATGGCCACGTCGGCCGCCTCGGTGGGGCTCAGGGCGCCGGTGCCCAGGGTGTGCCCCATGTTCGAGCCGATGCCATCGACCAGCCCACCTTCGCCGTCGAGGGCCATCGCGAGAACGGGGGTGCCGTCGACGGAGGTCCAGAACTGGGCGCGCATGCGTTCGGTGAGGGCCAGTCCCCAGGCGCGCACCTGGCCGGCGCCGCTGTGGCCGAAGTGCTCGAGCAGGGTGGCCGAGGCGGCCGCCGCCTCGATGGCGTACGCCTGGGCCTCGACGAGGGCGATCGGGGCCGTGGCGACTCGGCCGGAGGCTGTGCGCATCGAGTCGCCGGAGTCCTTCCAGCCCTGGTTGGCCAGCCCGTGTCCCGTGGTGTCGATATAGCGGATCAGACCGCTGCCGTCGGGGGAGGCATGGTGCAGCAGCCAGTCGACGGCGCGTTCGAGGTTCGGCAGCAGACCCAGCATGGCCGAGTCGGGCAGCCCCCACCGCCACGCGTCGTGCAGGAGACAGATCCAGAGGGGCGTGGCGTCGACCGTGCCGAAGTAGACCGGGTCGAGGCTTAGACCGGCCGCTTCGTCGGTGAAGGTCGACCGGCGAACCTCGTGCGGGATCTTGCCGGGGTCCTCTGCGGTTTCGGCGTCGTGGCGCGTTCCCTGTCGGCGGGCCAGGGTGCGCAACGTGCCGAGGGCGAGGTCGGTTCCAAGAGGCAGTGAGAGGCGCGCCGCCCAGATCGAGTCCCGACCGAAAAGGGTGAGGTACCAGGGGGTCCCGGCCGCGGCGAAGACATCGGTCGGATGCCGTGGGTCACAGAGCAGCAGCGCCTCGAGGTCGGTGATGCCGGCCTTGAGGGTGCGGGCCAGGCGAGGGTCGCGACTGGTCGCTGTCACCGTGCTCCAGTCGACGAGCGCGCCGCCGGAGTCGGCGTCGAAGCTCGACGGTGCGACCCTTTCCACCAAGACGGTGACGGTCACCTCGAACCGCTCACCCAGCAGCAGGTCGACGTCCCAGGTCGCGGCGGCCGGCATCCCCTTGTCGCCGGTCTCGAGCAGCCGTGGCGGCGGCGTGAGTGTGACGCTCGTGCGGTGGCGGGCATCGTGCCAGCGCAGCCCTGCGTCGGCCGGACGCGGGTCGTCAGCAGCGGTCTGTGACCGGCTCACCGGGAGCAGTGGCCCGTTCATGGTGCCGTGCTTGACCTCGGAAAGTTCGGCTCCGTCGCCGCCGATCTCGATGCGCAGGGTCGTGGTCACCGGTGATCCCGACCGCGACACGAGGGAGACCTTGTCGACGAGGGTGGCCGGGCCGACCTCGCGGCTCTGGTGCAGCTCGACGGTCGGGTCGGGGGCCTGCTCGCCGAGGTCGCGGATGGCGCCCAGGAAGCGAGCGTGGTGCCCGAGGCTGCTGGCCGCCAGGGGGGTGAGGGGCAGGTCACCCGTCTCGACCCGCAGGTGGCTGAGCACCCGACGGTCGTCGACGTACAGCCCCTCGGCGCCGCCCGTGAAGCCTCCGTGTGCGCTCAGGGCGGTGGAGTTGCCGTGGGTGGCGATCTGCAGGTCGTGCAGCCAGGGCTGGTGGTGTCGGACGGTCGACATCGAACCTCCGTTGATCGATTTCTGCGCGGTGCCGGGCAGGGCCGGGCGGTGCTGGTGGTTCTGACGGTGCTGGCGGGTGACGGTGCTGGCGGGTGACGGTGCTGGCGGGTGACGGTGCTGGCGGGTGGCGCCATGTCGGCCCGGTCGGTCGGTGACAGTTTGCCCTGCTCGGCGGCTGGGCCCCTTGACAGGGCTTCCGAACGTGAGCAGAGTCTGCCATGATTTGAACGATCAAATCACTGATGACGCAAAGATGCGAGAGGGCTTCCGGATGGACCGTCAGCACGGCAC
>JBBSTU010000075.1:0-16946 GCA_038235595.1 Actinomycetales bacterium
CGAGACGTTCGGCGGGCTGCACCTGCTGGTCAACAACACGGGAATCAACCCGTCGTACGGGCCGATGCTCGACGGCGACGCCGCCATGGCCCGCAAGGTGCTCGACGTCAACGTCGTCGCGGCCTTCTCGTGGATCAAGAAGGCGGTCGCGGCGGGCCTCGGCGACTCCGACCACCCGGCATCCGTGGTCAACGTCGCCTCGGTGGCCGGCCTGGGAGCCTCCGGCGTGATCGGCTGGTACGGCGTCTCGAAGGCCGCGCTCATCCACCTGACGACCGAGCTCGGACATCAGCTGGGGCCGCAGGTGCGGGTCAACGCAGTGGCACCGGCGGTCGTCAAGACGAGGTTCGCCGAGGCGCTCTACGAGGGCCGTGAGGAGAAGGTGGCAGCTGCCTACCCGATGAGGCGGCTCGGAACACCCGACGACGTCGCCGCCGCGGTGAGCTTCCTACTCAGCGTGGACGCCTCGTGGATCACCGGGCAGACGATCACCATCGACGGCGGGGTAACCCTGGGCGGGGCCCTCTGAGACCGTGCTTGGCGAGTAAGCCATACCTAAGTAAGGTGTGCCTGTCCTAACCAATGACCGAGAGACCTACTCGCCGTGCTCCGCCATCGAACTTCCTCCCGTTCTGCCGTCATCACCGCGGCTGCGGCCCTGCTCGTTCTCGCCGGCTGCTCGACCGGCCCGTCAGGCTCGCCGGGATCGTCCACCCCGGCGGCTCCCACGGCCGGGGCGTCCTCGCCCGACGCGAACGCCTACCCGGTGACCATCAAGCACGCCTTCGGTGAGACCACCATCACCAAGACTCCGAGCCGCGTCGTGACGCTGGGGTGGACCGACGCCGACCATGTCGCCGCCCTCGGGGTCGCCCCGGTCGGCGCCCCCAAGGTCACCTGGGGTGGCAACGACACGCTCTCGAGCGACTGGTTCGACAGCCGGCTCGCCGTCATCGGCGGTGCCGCCCCGACCCGCTTCGACGACGCCGACGGCGCACCCATCGAGGAGATCGCCAAGCTCGCCCCCGACCTGGTGCTCGCCACCAACTCCGGCCTGACGAAGGTCGAGTACGACAAGCTCAGCAAGCTCGCCCCCGTCGTGGCCTACCCCAAGGTGGCCTGGGGCACGCCGTGGGAGGAGTCTCTCGCGATGATCGGCACAGCGTTGGGCCGCTCGGGCCAGGCCGCCGAGGTCAAGACGAAGACGGAGCAGACCCTCGCCGACGCGAAGGCGAAGTATCCGCAGCTCGCGGGCAAGACCTTCATCTACGGCTTCGTCACGCCGGCCGACTACTCGCAGGTCGGCTACTACACCCCGCTCGACCTGCGTCCCCGCATGCTCACCGAGCTCGGCATGAAGAACGCCCCGGTGATCGAGAAGCTCTCGGGTGACTCGAAGGAGTTCTACCGCACGGTCAGCGCCGAGCAGGCCGCCACGCTCGACTCCGACATCCTGCTCACCTACATCGAGGACGACGCCGAGGTCGCCAACATGCGCAAGGACCCGCTCATCGGCCAGATCCCGGCCGTCAAGGCCGGGGCCGTCGTCGCCACCAAGGACAAACGTGTCGGCCTGACCACGAGCTCGCCCTCCCCGCTGTCGATCCCGTTCATGGTCGACCTCTTCGTGCCGACGGTGGCCGAGGCGGTTGCCAGGGCCGAAGCGAGCTGATGCGCAGCCGTGCCCGCTCCCTCACCCTCATCGGTGCACTCGTCGTGCTGGTGGGGGTGGCGGTGCTCGCCTCCGTCACCATCGGGTCGCGCCCGGTCGCTTTCGGTGACGTCGTCGCCGTGCTCAGAGGCAACGGTGATGCGCTTGCCGATCGCGGGGTGGTCGAGGCCCGCATCGCCCGCACGGCCGTCGGCCTGCTCGTCGGGGCGGGCCTGGCCGTGGCCGGGGCGGCCATGCAGGGCCTCACGCGCAACCCGCTGGCCGACCCAGGCCTGCTCGGGGTCAACGCCGGCGCGTCGCTCGCCGTCGTCGTGGCGATCAGCGTGTTCGGGGTCGGCACGCTGACCGGCTACATCTGGTGGGCCATGGCGGGCGCCGGGCTTGCTGCGGTGCTCGTGCATGCCCTGGCGGGCCTGGCCCGTGGGGGCGTGACCCCGCTGCGGCTGACCCTGGCCGGAGCCGCGGTGAGCGCGGGCTTGGCCAGCTGGTCGTCGGGACTGCTCGTGTCGAGCCAGCAGTCGCTCGACTCCTTCCGGTTCTGGCAGGTCGGCACCATCGGCGGGCGAGGCCTGCACCTCGTCGGCACGGTGCTGCCGTTCTTCGCGGTGGGCCTGGCTGTCGTGCTGCTCGCCGTGCGCCAGCTCAACGCGCTCGCACTCGGTGACGACCTCGCCCGTGGCCTCGGCGAGAACCTGTCGTTCGCCCGTTCCGCCGTGGCGGTCGGGGTGGCGGTGCTCTGTGGCGCCGCCACCGCACTGGCCGGTCCGGTCGGCTTTCTCGGTCTCGTCGTGCCGCACGTCGCACGCTTCGTCGTGGGCCCCGACCACCGACGGATCATCCCCGTCTGCCTGCTCGTCGGGCCCGCATTGCTGCTCATCGCCGATGTCGTGGGTCGCGTCGTCGCCCGCCCCGCGGAGGTTCAAGCCGGCATCATGACGGCCGTCGTCGGGGTGCCGGTCTTCGTGCTGCTCGTTCGCCGCGGCCGGATGGCGACGCTGTGAGCGCGCCCGTGGACACCTCCGTCGACAGGGCCCCGCGCCACCCCCCTGGCCGGATGCCGCTGGGCCGCGACCCGGTCGAGGCTGCCGCCGACGTCGCGCTCGTCACCCGCGCTCGTCGTCGCCCGCTGCGTCGGGTCCGCCTGGTCATCGGGACGCTCTTCGTCGTGACCGTGGCCGTCGTGCTGGCGCGGGTGCTGCTCGGGGAGTACACCGTCACCGTTGTCGACTTCGTGCGCATCCTGCGCGGGGAGACGCTCGACGCCGCCCCCGGCGCGTCGTTCATCGTCATGGAGGCCAAGCTGCCGAGGGCCCTCATCGGCGCTCTCGCAGGGGGGGCCTTCGGCGCCGCTGGGGCGATGTTCCAGACCACCCTGCGCAACCCGCTCGCGAGCCCCGACATCATCGGGATCAGCCTGGGCGCCAGTGCCGCAGCCGTGACCGCCCTGACCTTCTTCGACGCCCAGGGCTTCGTGGTGCCGCTCGCGGCGCTGGTCGGAGCGCTGGCCGTGAGCGTCGTGATGTACCTCGTGGCGCGGGGTACCTCCCTCGCCGGCCAGCGCATGGTGCTCGTCGGCATCGGTGTCGCAGCGCTGCTGGCCAGCGTCATCTCGTTCGTCATGACCCGCACCTCGATCCAGGACGCCCAGGCTGCCCTCGTCTGGCTCACCGGCAGCCTGAACCGGGCCACCTGGCCGCTCATCGGGATGCTCGCCCTCGGCATTGCGGTGCTCGTGCCTGCCCTCGCGTTGAACGCCCGCCGGATGCGGCTGGCCGAGCTCGGCGACGAGCTGTCGACGACCCTCGGTTCACCGGCATCCGGTGCGCGTCTCGGTCTGCTGATCGCGGTCGCCCTCTCGGCCTTCGCCACGGCGGCGACCGGGCCGATCTCGTTCGTCGCCTTCCTCGCCGGCCCGATATCGCGCCGCCTGAACGGTGGTCGACCCACCCTCTGGGCGGCCGCCCTCGTGGGCGCCGTGATCGTCGTCGCCTCCGACTACCTCGGTGACTACCTGATCCCCGACGTCAACCTTCCGGTCGGTGTCGTCACGGGCGCCCTCGGCGCCCCCCTCATGCTCGCGGTGGTCATCGCTGCGGGTCGTCACGGAAAGGCTTGAGATGACCCTGCGCCAGGCCCCGGATGCCACGGTCACGCCTCATCGCGCGGAGGGTGGCCAGAGCTCGACGGCCGCCCTTCGCACCTGCGGGCTGTCACTCGCCTACGACGGCCGAACGGTCGTGGACACCCTTGACCTCGAGGTGCAACGAGGCGCCGTCACCGCCATCGTCGGGCCCAACGGCTGCGGCAAGTCGACCGTGCTGCGCGGTCTGTCCCGACTGCTCAAACCCGTGTCGGGCGGGGTGCTGATGTCAGACGCGGCGAGCGAGTCGACGGCCGGCAGCGGCGAACCCGGGCCGTCGCGAGACATCTGGTCGATGCGGGCGAAGGAGTTCGCCCGCCGTGTCGCGTTGCTGCCGCAGACCCCGCCGGTCCCGGAGGGCATCACGGTGGTCGACCTCGTCGGACGTGGACGGCATCCGCACCACTCGCTCCTGCGGCGCTGGTCGGAGGAGGACGACGAGGCCATCGCCGTGGCGATGCGGGTGACCGACACCATCGAGCTGGCCGAGCGACCCGTAGAGGAGCTGTCGGGCGGCCAACGTCAACGGGTCTGGATCGCGCTCACCCTGGCGCAGGACACCGACATCATCCTGCTCGACGAGCCGACCACCTACCTCGACGTCGCCCACCAGATCGACGTTCTCGACCTGCTCATCGACCTCAACCGCCGTCGCGGCACGACCATCGTGATGGTGCTGCACGACCTCAACCTCGCCGCCCGCTACGCCGACCACGTGGTCGCGCTGCGCGGCGGCCGGCTGCTCGCCCAGGGCCCGCCGACCGACGTGGTCGACGAGGCCTTCGTGCGCTCGGTGTTCGGGCTCGAGAGCCGAGTCATCACCGACCCCGTGGCCGGAACCCCACTCGTCATCCCCACCTCCCGCGACCAGCTGATCGGACCCGCCTCATGACCACGACGACACACACAACCACCGACCCGACGCTGTCGCCCATCCTGCTGTTGACCGGAGTGGTGCGCGAGGTGGAACGGCTCAGCCCGTCGTTCGTGCGGATCGGGTTGGGAGGTGAGGGCTTCGAACACCTGGGGCCTGAAGGTGCGACCCTCGACCAGCGGATCAAGATCGTCATCCCCAACGACGGTCACCCCGTGCCGTCGTCGGTGATGCAGGCCGATGACTGGTACGCCGCGTGGCTCGCGCTGCCCGAGGTCGAGCGCGGTCACCTGCGCACGTACACCGCCCGGTTCGTGAGGGGGGAGGGGGCCGATCGTCGGCTCGTCGTCGACTTCGTACTGCACGGGAGCCATGGCCCAGGTGGCCCAGGTGGCTCAGGTGGCGCCTGCGGCCCGGCCGCCAGCTGGGCGGCCCAGGCCCGGCTCGGCGACACGCTCGGGGTGCTCGCGCCGCGCCGTGGCCACGAGGACGGCTTCGGCGGCATCGAGTTCGCGCCGGGAGACGCGCGCCGGTTGCTGTTCTGCGCCGACGAGACGGCACTGCCCGCGGTGGCGTCGATCCTCGAGAGCCTCCCCCGCGACGCGGAGGGAGTCGCGGTGCTCGAGGTTCCCGGCGCCGCCGACTTCCTCGACGTGTCAGGCCCTCCGGGGGTCGCCCTGCACTGGATCGCGCGGGGCGAGCGCCCCAGGGGCTTGGCCTCGGTCGCGACCCTTCGGGCCGAGTGCGGCTTGACGGCGGACGGCACCGGTACCGCCGGCACGGCCGGGGCCGAGGTCGGCACCGGCGACGACGTGTGGGAGACGCCGGCCTTCAGCTCGTCGGGTGAGCCGCTCGACCGACCCAGCCGACCAGACGACCCCACCCACCCCGTCAGCGCGGACGAGACCTACGCGTGGGTCGCCGGTGACTCGGCCACGGTCAAGACGATCCGCCGGATGCTGGTGGGTGAGCTCGGGATGCCGCGACGGCAGGTGGCCTTCATGGGGTACTGGAAAGACGGGGTGGGTGGTTGAGAGCCGCGGATCCGTCTCATCGGCGAGGCTCAGCAGGGCGTCAGTTGTGCCAGAGGGTGCGCGGCAGGCAAGAATGGCGACCGCGGCCGACGGCGTCCGTGTGACGCCCGCACCCCGCGGACACCGTGGATGATGCTGCTCTGCGAACGACGACGGAAGAAGATTGATGGAGATCTGGCCCGGAAGTGCCTACCCCCTCGGGGCGACCTATGACGGAACCGGGGTCAACTTCACCCTGTTCAGCGAGGTAGCCGAGCGCATCGAGCTGTGCCTCGTCGACGACGACGGCGTCGAGACCCGCCTCGACCTGCCCGAGACCGACGCCTTCGTGTGGCACGGCTACGTGCCCTACGTGCAGCCTGGGCAGCGCTACGGCTTCCGCGTGCATGGGCCCTACGAGCCCGAGAACGGCCACCGGTGCAACCCGACCAAGCTGCTGCTCGACCCCTACGCCAAGGCGATCGAGGGCCAGCCCACCACCGACCAGTCGCTCTTCTCCTACACCTTCGGTGACGAGAACGCCGCCACGGCGACGCCTCCCAACGCCGATGACAGCCTGGGCAACACCATGCTCTCGGTCGTGACCAACCCCTTCTTCGACTGGGGTGACGACCGCCCACCGCGTCACTCGTATCACGACTCGATCATCTACGAAGCCCACGTGAAGGGGATGACCGAGCTTCATCCCGACATCCCCGAGGAGATCCGGGGCACGTACGCGGCCATGTCCCACCCGGCCACGATCGAACACCTGACCACGCTCGGCATCACGGCCGTCGAGCTCATGCCGGTGCACCAGTTCGTGCAGGACTCGCACCTCACCGACCGGGGCCTGCGCAACTACTGGGGCTACAACACGATCGGCTTTCTGGCTCCGCACAACGGCTATGCCGCCAACGGTGAGCGTGGGCAACAGGTGCTCGAGTTCAAGGGCATGGTCAAGGCCCTGCACGAGGCGGGCATCGAGGTCATCCTCGATGTCGTCTACAACCACACCGCCGAGGGCAACCACATGGGCCCGACGCTCGCCTTCCGCGGCATCGACAACGCGAACTACTACCGCCTCGTCGACGACGACCCGTCGCACTACTACGACACCACGGGCACCGGTAACTCGCTGCTCATGCGTAGCCCGCACGTGCTCCAGCTGATCATGGACTCGCTGCGCTACTGGGTGACCGAGATGCACGTCGACGGCTTCCGGTTCGACCTCGCCGCGACGCTGGCCCGCCAGTTCCACGAGGTCGACAAGCTCTCGGCCTTCTTCGACCTCATCCAGCAGGACCCGGTGGTCAGCCAGGTGAAGCTCATCGCCGAGCCGTGGGACGTCGGTGACGGCGGCTACCAGGTGGGCAACTTCCCGCCGCTCTGGACCGAGTGGAACGGCAAGTACCGCGACGAGGTGCGTGACTACTGGCGCGGTGAGGGTGGCGCCCTCGGTGAGTTCGCCTCGCGGTTCACCGGGTCCAGCGACCTCTACGAGCACTCTGGTCGCAAGCCGATCGCGTCGATCAACTTCGTCACCGCCCACGACGGCTTCACCCTGCGCGACCTCGTCAGCTACAACGAGAAGCGCAACGACGCCAACGGTGAGGGCGGAAACGACGGGGAGAGTCACAACCGCTCGTGGAACTGCGGCGCCGAGGGCCCGACCGACGATGAGCAGGTGCTTGACCTTCGCGCCCGTCAGCAGCGCAACTTCATGACGACCCTGCTGCTGTCGCAAGGGGTTCCGATGGTGCTGCACGGCGACGAGATGGGTCGAACGCAAGACGGCAACAACAACGGCTACTGCCAGGACAACGAGATCTCGTGGGTCGACTGGGACCTCGACGAGCGCCAGCAGCAGCTGCTCGCCTTCACCCAGGGTCTCGTCGCGTTGCGCAAGGAACATGCCGTCTTCCGTCGGCGCCGGTTCTTCGCCGGGAGCGCCGAACACGGCGGCGAGAGTGACTTCGGCGACATCGCCTGGCTGATGCCCAACGCCGAGCACATGGACGAGCAGGCGTGGACCGACGGTCTGACCAAGACGCTCACGGTGTTCCTCAACGGCGCGGCGATCCCGGAGCCCGACAAGCGCGGCAACCCGATCGTCGACGACTCGTTCCTGGTCATGTTCAACGCCCACGACGAGGCGCTGACCTTCACCATTCCCGACGAGGAGTACGGCGCCTGCTGGGTGCCCGAGATCAACACGGCCGTGCACGACGTCGAGGTCAAGCAGCTCGAGCCCGGCTGGCAGATCCAGGTCGACGCCCGCAGCGTCGTTGTGCTGCGCGCCCCGCGCGAGCCCTTGAACCACCCGGTGGCCGGCCTCGCGGAGGGCCTGCCGTCGTGAACCGAGGCGCCGTTCCCGATCGGGCACCGGTCTCGACCCACCGGTTCCAGCTCGAACCGGAGTTCACCCTCGACGATGCCGCGGGACGACTGCAGTACCTGTCGCGGCTGGGAGTGACCGACGTGTACCTCTCGCCGGTGCTCCAGGCCACCGAGGGCTCCAAGCACGGTTACGACGTGACCGACCACCGGCACATCGCCACCGGGCTGGGCGGCGGCTACGCCTTCGAACGGTTCGCCGCCGCCGCCAAGGCGGCCGGGCTGGGCGTGGTCGTCGACATCGTGCCGAACCACATGACGACACCCACGCCGCTGACGCAGAACCGTCCCCTGTGGGCGGTACTGCGCGACGGCCGGGAGTCGCCACTCGCGTTGTGGTTCGACATCGACTGGGACGCGCAGCAGGGCAAGGTGCTCATGCCCGTGCTCGGCGACACGCTGGAAGCGGTTCTCGCCGCGGGTGAGATCACCATCGGGAGCGAGGCCGGACACCCGGTCGTGCGCTACTACGACCACGTGTTCCCCGTTGCAGCGGGCACGGCCGAGCTGCCCTTGGCCGACCTGCTGGCCGCTCAGCACTACCGGCTGGCGTCGTGGACGATCGCCAACGACGAGCTGAACTACCGGCGCTTCTTCGACGTGACGTCGCTCATCGCGGTGCGGGTGGAGGAGCCGGTCGTGTTCGAGGCCACGCACGCGAAGATCGCGGGACTCGTGCAGGCGGGAAAGATCGACGGCCTGCGCATCGACCACCCTGACGGCCTGGCCGACCCGGCGGGTTATCTCGACGCGCTGGCCGAGGCCACGGAGGGCACCTGGGTGGTCGTCGAGAAGATCCTCGAGGGCGACGAGGTGCTGCCCGCCGACTGGGCCTGCGCCGGAACCACGGGCTACGACGCCCTGCTGCGGGTCGGTGGGCTGTTCGTCGACCCGGCCGGCGCTGCGCCCCTTGACGCCCTCTCGACGGAGCTGCTCGGCGAACCGCAGAGCCTGCACGCCATCGTCGAGGAGTCGAAGCGCTGGGTCGTGCAGGGGATGCTCGCCACCGAGGTCAGCCGGTTGGTTCGCCTGCTCGCGCGGGTGGTGCCGGCTGCCGACCAGGCCATGCTGCGACGAGCGCTCGTCGAGCTGCTCGTCGCGATGGACCGCTACCGCGCCTATGTGCGCCCCGGTGAGGTCATGACGCCCGACGCGAGCGAGGCTCTGGCTGAGGCGCAGTCACGGGCCACCGCTGCCGCCGACGAGAGTGACCGGGATGCCGTCGCGCTCGTGGCCGACATCGCGCGAGGTGTCGACGTGGCTGGGGAGGCGGCCGGCTCCGATGCCGCCCGCGACGAGTTCATGGTGCGCTTCCAGCAGACCTGCGGGCCGGCCATGGCCAAGGCCATCGAGGACACGGCCTACTACCGTTATGTCCGGCTGACGGGCCTCAACGAGGTGGGGGGCGACCCGTCGTCGCTCGGCACGGAGACGAGCGAGTTCCACGCCTTCGCCGCTGCTCTGGCCGCCGACTGGCCGCACACGATGACGACGCTGTCGACACACGACACGAAGCGGTCGGAAGACCTGCGGGCCCGGCTGTTCGTGCTGGCCGAGCGCCCCGAGGCCTGGGCCGACTGGGTGCGCACGGCCCGTGAGCTGGTGGCCGACCGACGTTCTGACGAGCTGGACGCGCTGACCGAGTACTTCCTCTGGCAGACCGTCGCTGGGGCCTGGCCGATCACGGCCGATCGCCTGGGCGGCTACGCCCTCAAGGCGATCCGGGAGTCCAAGCTGCGCACCAGCTGGACCGACCCCGACGAGGCTTACGAGTCGGCCGTCGCCGACCTCGTCACCCTCATGGCGAGCGACCCGGCGGTGGCGACACACCTCGAGGCCTGGCACGACGCCACGTCTCGCGAGGCCCGGGCCAACGTGCTCGGTCAGAAGCTGGTGCAGCTGACCATGCCCGGAGTGCCTGACGTCTACCAGGGCAACGAGCTCGTCGATCTCTCGCTCGTCGACCCCGACAACCGTCGGGCTGTCGACTACGAAGACCGTGGCTCCCGTCTTGCTCGGCTCGACGCCGGTCAGGCGCCGGCCGACCTCAGTGACGAGAAGCTGTTGGTGACCTCACGAGCGTTGCGCCTGCGCCGCGACACTCCTGACGTCTTCGTGGGCCTGTCGACGAGCCATGCCGGGCTGACCACCGGCTCAGCGCACCTCGTCGCCTTCGGTCGCGGTCGCGGCGACCGGGTCGAGGTCGTCGTGCTGGCGACCCGGCTGGCCGGTCTGCTCGCTGATCGCGGTGGGTGGGGTGACGACACCGTCGACCTCCCCGAGGGCGCGTGGCAAGACCTCCTGTCGGGAGAGCGGTTCTCAGGCGGGTCAGTGCCCATCAAGAGGGTGCTGCGCGAGCCGGGACTCCCCGTGGCGTTGCTGGTGCGAGCGGAGGAGCAGGCGTGACCGCAGACGTACGGGTGTGGGCCCCCCGGGCCGACACCGTGGACATCGTGCTGTCGGGGGGAGACGGCGGCGCAGTCGGGGCCCGGCATCCGATGCACCTTGAGGGCGACGGCTGGTGGGGCTGGCAGACGACCGGTGACGTGCTCGACTACGGGTTCGGTCTCAACGGACGTGACCCGCTGCCCGATCCCCGAAGCGCGTGGCAGCCACACGGGGTGCACGGGCTCAGCCGCCGGTTCGACGCGTCGGCGTTCCCGTGGGCGGATGCCGACTGGAGCGGTCCGCGTGCCGGTGCCGGGGTGCTGGGCGGAGTCGTGTACGAGCTGCACATCGGCACCTTCACACCCGAGGGCACCTTCGACGAGGCGCTACGACATCTCGACCACCTGGCCGACCTGGGTGTCGACGTGGTCGAGGTCATGCCGGTGTCGGCGTGGAACGGCGACCATGGCTGGGGCTACGACGGGGTGGCGCCGTATGCGGTTCACGATGCCTACGGCGGCCCCGCTGCGTTCCAGCGGTTCGTCGACGCATGCCACTCCCGTGGCCTCGGGGTATGCCTCGATGCTGTCTACAACCACCTCGGGCCGACCGGCAACTACCTGGCCCAGTTCGGCCCGTACTTCACCGACACGCACTCGACGCCGTGGGGTGACGCGGTCAACCTCGACGGTGAGGGCAGCGCCGAGGTGCGCCGGTGGATCGTCGACAACGCTCTGCGCTGGTTTCGTGACTTCCACGTCGACGCACTGCGGCTCGACGCGGTGCATGAGCTGCGCGACGACTCGAGGCCGCACATCCTGGCTCAGCTCTCCGACGAGGTGGCTTCTCTCGCAGTCGATCTCGGTCGTTCCCTCGACCTCATCGCCGAGAGTGACCTCAACGACCCGGTGATGGTGACGCCGACTGTCGACGGCGGGTTCGGCATGACCGCGCAGTGGGACGACGACCTGCACCACGCGCTGCACGTGGTGTTGACGGGTGAGACCCAGGGCTACTACTCCGACTTCGCCGGCGACAACGACTCGTGGCCCGTGGGTGGCCCGCTGTCGGTACTGGGCAAGGCGATGTCCGACGCCTTCCTGCACGACGGGCGCTACTCCTCGTTCCGCGACGACACGTGGGGCGCGCCGGTCGACAAGTCCGTCACGTCGGGGCACCGCTTCCTGGCGTACCTGCAGACCCATGACCAGGTGGGCAACCGCGCCACCGGCGACCGCATCAGCGAGTCGATCACCCCTGGGCAGCAGGCGATCGGTGCCGCGCTCTACCTGCTCTCGCCCTACACAGCGATGATCTTCATGGGGGAGGAGTGGCGGGCCAGCACGCCCTTCCAGTTCTTCACCTCCTTCGACGAGAAGTGGCTGGCCGATGCCGTTCGGGAGGGCCGCCGTGGTGAGTTCGCCTCGCACGGCTGGGATGAGAACGACGTGCCCGACCCTCAGCACCCGCAGACCCGCGCGGCGAGCGTGCTCGTCTGGCAGGAGGTGAGCCGACCTGAGCACACCGCGATGCTCGACTTCTACCGACGGCTCATTGCGCTGCGCCGATCGGAGCCCGATCTGGCCAGCGGCGACCTCACCGACTCCGAGGTGCGGGTCGACGATGCGGCTCGATGGTTCGCCCTGACCCGAGGGGCGTTCGTCATCGTGGCGAACCTCGCCGAGGAGAGTCAGGTCGTGCCGGTCAAGGGCGAGGATGTCGAGGTCGTGGCGTCGTGGGGTGCGCCGCCGGTGATGGAGGCAGACGGCATCCGGCTCGACGGGCACGACGTGGCGGTGCTGCGCACGAGCTGAAACAGCTCACGACTGCTTGACGCGCACCATGCCCTCCTGGGCGGTGGTGGCCACGAGCACGCCGTCACGCGAGAACATCTCGCCGATGCCGAGGCCCCGCCCGCTCGTGGCCGACGGTGAGTGCTGGGCGTAGAGGATCCACTCGTCGGCCCGCACGGAGCGGTGGAACCACATCGAGTGGTCGAGGCTGGCAACGCGCAGTCGCGGGTCGGTCCAGCTGAGGCCGTGGCGCCGGATGACCGGCTCGAGCAGCGAGTAGTCGCTGGCGTAGGCGAGCACCGCGGCGTGCAGCAGCTCGTCGTCGGGGAGGGGGGCGACCGTGCGCATCCAGACGTGCTGCTCGGATGCCGCTCCGCCGGGCGGGCCCTGCCACAGGCTGCCCTCGACGTGGCGCAGGTCGATCGGGCGAGCCTCGGCGAGCTGTCTCGCTCTCGGGTCGTCGGAGGCGGCGAACAGCTCGGACAACGGCGGGAGGGTCTCGGGCGCCGGCACGTCGGGCATGACGTCCTGATGGTCGAGACCGTTGGCGCGCGTCTGGAACGAGCACGTCATCGACATGATCGGGGCCCCCTTCTGTACCGCGTGCACCCGGCGGGTCGAGAACGACGCACCGTCGCGCATCTCCTCCACCGCGAACCGGATCGGAAGCTTGTCGTCGCCCGGGCGCATGAAGTAACCGTGCAGCGAGTGGATCGGCCGGGGGGCGCCGAGCCGCTCGGCGTCGATGGTGAGACCGGCGGCCATGACGCACTGGGCGAGCACCTGGCCGCCGAAGACCCGACCGTGCGGCATCCGCTGGCTACGGCCCTGAAAGACCCGCGCCGACGTGGCGCCGATCGACGATGCGGCGTCCTGGCCCTCGATGCCAGTGACGGACAGATACGCGGTGCCGAGCTCTTTGAGCGTGAGGACGTCGACGAGGTCGTCCATCGGGGAGAGGCCCGCCGGGGGTGCTGGGGCTCCTGAGGCGGCAGAGGTCTCGGTGGCGTCGGAGGTGTCGGTCACCCGTCAGACCTTAACCAACCTCGGCACGGTGGTGCTGACCTTGGCCCCCCGGCGGTACGAGCTGCGCACCTCGCTTCGCGGCTGCGCCGCGGTAGATCCGTTCGTCTGGGCTGAGCTGCGTTGCAGCAGAGCGAATTTCCCTGATCTGATCCTTGCCTGCCCTATCGAACATGTGTTCTAATTGTGGAACGGCCAGGGAGGAACCATGGATGTCGTTTCGGTGCTGGAGCGCACGGTCGAGGTGCAGGTCGAGGGTCTCGCGGCCGCCGCGCCGCTGCCGCTCGCGTTGATGGTCGACCATCTGATGACGTTGGTTGACCGACGCTCTGATGCACCCGAAGGTCACGACGATCTGGGGGTGTCTTCGACCGCCGGCAGCGACCTGGCGCACGGCGAGGCCGCGATGGCCATGGGGCTGTCCGCCTTCGAAGCCGCGGAGCGGTTGCGTGGGCTCGTCGACGCGGCCCAGCTCGGGGCGCTGACGCGCTTGCACTCCTCGGCGCAAGCCGTCTTCGACTCGGCGGCGGCCCAGTCGTGGGTGGGGCGCACACCATTCACAGTGCACGAGATGGTGGTGCTGGAGGTGACGGCCGCGACGGGCCTTGGAGCCGGTGAGGTGGGTAGCCGTCTCGACCTTGCCATCGGCTCCGTAGCCCGCTTCGGCTTTCTGCGTGATGCGGTGGCCGCCGGGCTGACCACGCTGCGGCGGGCCTGCCGCCTCGTCGAGGCCACGCGCCAGCTCGGCGACGAGGCCACCGACACGGTGGTCCGTACGGCCCTGGCTCCCACCCGTGACGGTTCAGGGCTGTCCGACCCGCTTTTCTCGCAGCGGATGCGAAGGGCGATCCTCGCGGTCGACACCGAGCGCGAAGCGACCCGTGCGGCCGCCCGCAAGCGCATCGGCGCCTACGCCCAGATCTTCGACGACGGCACTGGCACGCTCACCATCACCAACGATGCTGAGAAGATCGCTGCCGCCATCGACCGGGCCGATCGTGCGGCCCGCGCCGCCCGCGCCCAGGGCGACCCGAGAACGCTCGACCAGCTGCGCGCCGACTTCCTCACGGATGCCGCCATCTTCGGCTGGCCCGATGGCCGTGGCTCCTTCGGGTCGGTCAGACGCCAACCCGCCGGATCGGTGCGGGTCGTCATGCCGTTCAGCACGTTGTTCGGCCACGACGACGCGCCGTGCGAGCTGCCCGGGCACGGCTGGGTCAGCGCCCGGCACGCGCGCGAGATTGCCACGGCCGAGGGGTCGACGTGGCAGGCGCTGCTCGCTGACCTCGACACCGGTCGCGCACTCGCCCTCTCCCGCAAGGGGTACCGACCGACTCCGGAGATGATCGAGCACGTTCGGGCCGTTGACGGCATCTGCCGCGGTCCTGGTTGCCAGGTGAGGGCCGATCGGTGCGACATCGACCACGACATTCCGTGGCCGGTCGGTCCGACCGATGTCGACCACCTCTCGTCGAAGGACCGCAGGCACCACCGGGTACGTACGACCGGCTTGTGGACGGCTGTTCGCCACCCTGACGACTCGATCGAGTGGCGCACCGCAGCGGGCCGACGCTACATCACCTTTCCGTACGACTGGTTCGAGGGCGTCAGGCCGAATCAGCCGGCCTCCGACCACACCCCACCGATCGCGCCGGCTTCGATGGATCTGCAGCGGCGAGCTGCCGAGCCCCACGACCCGCCACCGTTCTGATCGCCCTCACAGCGTCACGCGCAGGATGAAGCATGAGACGGCCGGATTGCGTAGGGCGTCTGCGCCACGATGGGCTCGGGCGTGACTGGGTGGGCGAGGCCTCTGGGGTGGTCGCGGAGAGTGGCCGCATAGGCGTTGGGCGTCAGTCCGCGGGCGCGAGGCGGCATGCCCTGAGGCAGGTCGGCGACGTGGCCGTGCTGGCCGACAACGACTGGAAGCTTCCGCCCGCCGAGCTGGTGCTGGTCGACGGGCGGCGCGAACCGCTGCCGATGCTCTTGCGGCCGCTGTCGGTGAAGCTACGAGCGCACGCGCTGTGCCCGAGCCCGGGCGGGTGCCAAGGCACCCTCGAGGCGTGAGTCAGGACTCGAGCGCGAGCACGAAGGGCAGCACAGCCTCGGCCCCGGCCTGCCGCAGGATGCCGGCCGAGACCGTGAGGGTCCACCGCGAGTCGCAGACGTCGTCGACGAGCAGCACCGGGCCGTTGACCTCGCGAAGGGCGGCCGCGAGCGCCGGGCCCACCGCGAGTCGCTCCCATACGGCAGCGAGGCGGAACGCGCTGTTGCCGCCGGGGTCACCGACCGGGCCGCCGTCGACGAGGTCGAGACTGCCGAGGTAGGGCAGCCGGCCCAGCTGGGAGATGCCCGTCGCGAGGGAGTCCACGAGCTGCGGCCGTCGGCGCGAGGGTACCGAGACGATGGCGACCGGCCGCTGCACCCAGCTCCAGCCCGCCAGCACGGCCACGCAGGCCTGCACGAGGGGGGCGGGCACTTCCTGGTCTTCGGAGCGCAGCAGCTCGCGCAGCCGCTGGCCCCAGCCGAGGTCGGAGAGCCGAGCCACGGCCCGGCCGTCGTCCATGGCCACCGCCGGTGCGATCTTGCCCTTGACCGGCACGCCCAGCCGGTCCATGCCGGTAGGCCACTGGGCTCGGGGCGCGAGCACCACGCCCGGCCGGTCGAGCCGCGCTCGGGCGGTGTTGACGGCCGCGTCGGGGATCTGCGCGTCGAACCACGGGCCCGAACAGTTGTCACAACGGCCGCAGGGCTGGGCTGAGTCGTCGTCGAGGCAGCGCTGCAGGAACGCCATGCGGCACTCGCCGGTGCGCTCGTAGTCGATCATCAGCTGCTGCTCCCGCTCGCGCGCCTCAGACACCCGACCGTAGCGCTCCGCGTCGTAGGCCCAGTCAGCACCGGTGGCGGTCCAGCCGCCCTGAACGCGCTGCACCGCTCCGTCGACGTCGAGCACCTTGAGCAGCAGGTCGAGGCGAGTGCGGCGGATGTCGACGATCGACTCCAGAGCCATCGTCGACAGCGGCTTCTGGGCGGCCGAGAGGGCCCGGATCACCGCGTCGGCCTGCTCCTGCTTCGGCATCGACGCCGACGCGAAGTAGCGCCAGATGTCTTTGTCCTCCGGCCCGGGCAGCAGCAGTACGTCGGCGCGGTCGGTGGCCCGTCCGGCGCGTCCGACCTGCTGGTAGTAGGCCACCGGTGAAGAAGGAGCCCCGAGGTGAAGCACGAACCCGAGGTCGGGCTTGTCGAAGCCCATCCCGAGCGCACTCGTGGCGACCAGCGCCTTGACCTCGTTCTCGCGCAACGCCGCCTCGAGCCGGATGCGTTCACCGGGCTCGGTACGACCCGTATAGGCCGCGACCTGGTGACCGGCCTCGCGCAGCGCCACGGCCACGTCTTCAGCGGCGGCCACCGTCAGGGCGTAGACGATCCCCGAGCCGGGCAGCTCGCCCAGGTGCGCGGTGAGCCACGCGAGACGCTGCTCGGGCGCCGCCAGCGGTAGCACGCCGAGTCGCAGGGAGGCACGCGCGAGCGGGCCGCGCAGGGTGAGCACGTCACGGTTACCGGCGCCGAGCTGCTCGACGACGTCGGTGACGACGCGCGCGTTGGCGGTGGCGGTGGTGGCCAGCACCGGAGTGCGGTCGGGCAA
>JBBSTU010000076.1:0-16836 GCA_038235595.1 Actinomycetales bacterium
CGATGACCAGGGTGCTCCCCTCCCAGGTCTCGCCTGCTGTCGATGACAAGTCAGTCCCCTTCGGCACTCGCCGGGTCAGCTCGACGGTGCCCGCCGGTGCGCCCCCCGAGACCTCGACGTCACCCGCGACACCGGCGCCGAGCACGACCAAACGACGTCGGTTGCGCCGCCCCACCGAGGAACGGGAGCGCCGCGATGTCGGCGACGGCGTGCCGGCCGGCGGGCCGGCGGGCCGGCGGGCCAAGAGTCTCGGGGACGGGCGCCGCGGCCGGGTCCTGTGAGCCTGGCCACGGCCGTTCGACGTTCGCGTGCAGGGTGTCGCCGTGGATGCGGTCGTCGGGCACCGGTGGGCGCGGTGGCAGCTCAGGACGCGGCCCGAACACCGGGGCCGTCTCGTCGTCGCTCATCGCCACCCCCTCACGGATCCAGGTGCCACGCTACCGCCCGTTCACGGCAGGGCGGAGGCGCACGAGAGCGTGATGTGGGGTAGGACTGGTCAGAGCGGCCGCCACGTTCCCGATCGTTCGAGGAGTGATGATGAAACTCACGCACGGCAAGGTTCTCGATGCCCCGATCGACCTCGTGTGGGCGCACTTCACCGACCTCATGATGGTGGGGCGCTGCTTCCCCGGTGCGGCAGTGACCGAGGTGCACGGCAACGACTTCGTGGGGCGCATCAGGTCAAGGCTCGGGCCGTTCACGCTGGAGTTCCACGGAACAGGGGCGTTGGCGGTTGCCGACTCCGATCGACATCACGCCCAGCTACAGGCGATCGGCATCGAGCAGCGCGGCCTGGGCAAGGTCGACATCGACATCACCCTTGACCTCGCGGCGGCCGAGACCCCTGCTGGGGGCGCTCGAACCCGGGCCGACCTCACCACTGTCCTCGTCTTCAGGGGAGCCCCGATGGACTTCAGCGCCGGCCTGGCCCAGAGGGCTTCTGACCCACTGGTCTCTCGCTTCCTCGCCTGCATGGCCACCCCGGACGGTCAGGCCCACCAGCACGGCGACGACGCGCCCCTCGACCTGGTGAGCACCGTGGGCGAGATGCTCGGTGCCATCACCGGCTTCGGCCGCCGCAGGCCCTAGCGCGCCGCCACTGGGTTCGCCCCCTGACACACGCGGCCGGGGCCGGCTTCCCCGGGCTTCCAACCGGCATCCGGCATCATTGCGACATGGCGAAGAAGCCCCGACCGGGTCGAGGTGGCGATCGACGACTACATCTGGCCCACAACGCCGACGCCCTGCCGGTTAGAGGGGCCGCTGCGTCCGACCCGGCCACCGCGCACCTCGCCCTCGAGGTGCGTTCTCGCCTGCGCACCGACGACCCCCTCGACCTGTTGGCCTACGTCTCGACGCTGGTCGTCGCGGCGGAGCGACCGGCAACGGGCGACGACCACTCCAACGACGTCGACCTGCGTCTGCTGGTCGACACCTTCGTCGCCGTCGATATCGCCGAGACGACCGCCCTGCTCTCCGTGCTGGGTCACCTCACCCGAGACGACGACCTGCGAGTGCTGGCTCGACGCGCGCTGATGACTCGGCGTCAGCCGATGCCCTTGTGGCTGCGCGACATCGACGAGACCGAGGTCACCGACGCGGCGGTGATGACCGAGGTCGCTGGAGACGGCTTCGACATCGTGCTCGGGATCCGTTGGCCCGGTGGGGGCCTCGCCTCCTTCATCGTCTACGTCGACAGCCTCTTCGGCGTCGTGGTGAAGGACGCGTTCCCGACCCCCGAGCCGTTCTCCGAGGTCGTCCAACGACTTCGGGAGCTCTCGGAGGGCATCGACCTCGTGCAGCTCGAACCCCTCGGCCTCGGTGAGGCGCGAGCCATCGTCGAGGGTGCGGCCGACCGGGGTGAGGCGTCTGCCGACCCGTTCGAGAGCGATACGTGGCCCAGTGCCCGACCGATGCTGCGCTGGCTGCTCGACCGGATGCCGCTCGTGCATCCGGGTGACGACGGGGACGGCTTCGCCCAACACCTGCTGACCCAGGCGAACGACCACAGCCGGGCGGCATCCGTCGTCGAGGGGTTCGTCGGCTCGGCGCACGCTGCCCGCATCCACTTCGACGACCAGTCACCAGGCGACTCCCACTGCCTCGGCCTGGTCGCCGGCTTCGCGGTGAGCACGGGCGAGCCGCAGCTGTCGGGCTGGAACCCAGCCCGGCTGGGAATGTTGTTCGGCCACTGGCTGCCGTCGCGGTTCCTCTTCGAGGCCGACGTGGCTCGTCGGCTGCCGCAGGTGCTGCGGGCCTTCGTGGACTGGTCGATGAGCGGCGACGACCTCCCCTCGTCACTCCGGCGGGCGACGCTGGCCGCCGTCGACCGCGAGGGCGCCGACTTCGTGAGCCTGGCCACCTCTGCAGAGTCGACCAACCTGATAGCGGCCCTGCGCGCCTACGAGCTCACCACCGGTCTGGTGGGCGTCGGCGACATCGAGATCGTCAGCAACGCCCCTGACGCACCAGACGACCTCGACGACCTGGGCGACTGGGACTACACCGAGTTCGTGCTCGACGCGTGCAGCGAGCACGTCGGTGGCCGCACCGCCCTGCTGGATCTCGACCACGACCCGCTGCCCGACGAGGAGTTTCGTTGGACCGACCTGCCCGACGACATCCGACCTCGGGTCGAGGAGGTGCTGGCGCTGACCGACGACTTCGCGACGGGGAGCTTCGACGTGGAGCTCCGCACCGTCTGTCGTCGGGTGCTCGCCATCACGGCTGCCGCAGACCCCGAGATCTTTCGGCGTAAGGGCCGGGCCGACACAGCGGCAGCGGCCGTGTGCTGGATCGCGGCCAAGGCCAACAACCTGGTCTCGTCTCCGGGTGGCATGTCGTCCAGCGAGCTGGCGCAGCGGTTCGGCCTCAAGGCCAACCCGTCGCAACGGGCCAAGGTGTTCCTGGCGGCGCTCGACGTGCCCCGGTTCTTCGCCACCTCCTCGCTCGGTCGGCCCGATCTGCTGACCAGCCGCACGCGCGCGGCCATCGTCCGGCGCCGCGACCTGGCCCTTCGCGACGCAGACTGAGGGGCGAGGGCTCGCCGCTCGTGAAAGGCTGGCCGCATGCGGTCGTACTGTGCGGTTTATGTGGATGTCGGCTACCTGCTGGCCTCTGCTGCCACGCGGGTGACCGGCACCTCCTTGCGCGGTGGGGTCACGATCGTCTACCGGGAGCTCATCGAGGCCCTGATCGCCCAGGCCGAGACCGAGAGCGGCCTGCCGCTGCTGCGGGTCAACTGGTACGACGCCGGCTCGAGCCCGGGGGGCGCACCCGACGGCTACCAGGAACAGATCGGGATGCTGCCCCGGGTCAAGCTGCGGCTGGGCCGGATGTCACCCGGCGGGGAGCAGAAAGGGGTCGACCTGCGCATCGGCCTTGACCTCGCCACCCACGGACGGAACCGGGTGGCCGATGTCATGTACCTCGTCTCCGGCGACGACGACCTCACCGAGGCCGTCGAGGAGGCCCAGGGCCACGGGGTGCAGGTCGTGCTGCTGGCGGCGCCCAACGCCCAAGGGCGGTCACACGCCGTGTCGCGCCATCTGCAGCGTGAGGCCGACGGGATCATCGTCATCGACCCGCTGACGATCGACCGCAACGTGCGGGCCCGCAAGACCCCGGTCGACGCCGTCGAGGCGGCGACATCTCCCAACGAGAACGCCCCCGTCAACGGGTCATCGCCTGAGCCCGCCAAGGATGCCGTCCGGGCATCGGCACCGAGGCCAACCCCGGCCGACTTCGCCGGCCGCAAGGCCACTCTTCCCGCGCTGCCGAAGCCGGTCGACCACCGCCTCACCCGCCCGCCCGAGCTGGTGTACACGAGCACCACCGGCCTGGGTTCGTTTGACCATCAAGGGCTTTCACCCGACGATGCCCTCATCGACGAGGTGGTGCGCGGGGTCGTCGACACCTGGAAGAAGACGATCACCGAGGCGCAGCGTCGCACGGTCGTCGCCGAGCGACCGAACATCCCCCGCGAGCTCGACAAGGCGCTGCTCGTCGACCTCTCCGACCGGCTCGGCGTCTACGACATCGACGAACGCTCGAGGTTCGTTCTGCGCGAACGTTTCTGGCAGCTGCTCGTCTGACTCCCACGCCTCGGCGCCTCGGTGGCTCGGCGGGCCGTAGAGTTCAGAGCAGTCACGGGCTCACGGCCGCCGCACGACACCACCTGAGATCGAGGGATCCCATGCAGAGCAGCGACTTCACGCTGACGACGACGGACGGCATCGAGGTCTTCGTGCACCGGTGGCTGCCCGACGCAGACGCCAAGGCCGTCGTGCAGATCGCTCACGGGCTGGCTGAACACAGCGGTCGCTACGACCGGTTCGCGCAGCGCCTGACCGACCACGGGTACGCGGTCTACGCCAACGACCACCGTGGCCACGGCAAGACCTCTGGAGGCCGGGGCCTGTTCGCCGAGCGCGACGGGTGGACACGGGTGGTCGACGACCTGGCCACGGTGACCCGGCGGGCCAAGGAGGAGCAGCCGGGGCTGCCCGTCTTCCTGCTCGGCCACAGCATGGGCTCGTTCCTTTCCCGGGCCTACGCCGCCGCGCACGGTTCCGAGATCGCTGGTCTGGTTCTGACCGGAACGGCCGGTAGCGCCGGGGCACTCGGCCGCGTGGGCGTCGCGGTGGCGAGCGCGCAGGCTCGGCTGCGGGGTCACGCGCGACCGAGCGGCCTGATGAACACCCTCAGCTTCGGTCAGTACAACAGTGCCTTCAAGCCGGCGCGAACCGACTTCGACTGGCTTTCGCGTGACCCCGCCGAGGTCGACAAGTACATCAGCGACCCCGACTGCGGCTTCGTCTTCAGTGCGGGTGGCTACCGCGACCTGCTCAGTGGCTTGGCCTCGGTCAACACCGACCACGTGGTCGCGAGAATGCCCAAGCACCTGCCCGTTCACCTGGCCTCAGGCGACCACGACCCGGTCGGCGGCAACGGCAAGGGCGTCACCGCGGTCACCGAACAGCTTCGCCGGGCCGGCATCGACGACGTGACGCTCACGCTGTGGCCGGGCGGTCGGCACGAGATCCTCAACGAGACCAACCGCGACGAGGTCGAGCAGGAGATCGTCGACTGGCTCGACGCGCACCTGCCGGCCCGCTAGCGCAGGTCGGCCGCGGCATCCGGGCGGGCTAGCCGGCGCTGGTCGGGGGTGGTCGAGATCTTCCACGATGCCGACCCGCGCACGTCGAGCCACACGGCGTCGCGGGTCGTCACGAAGCGCACGAGCACCGAGGAGCAGCCAGCACAGCGCAGCACCGACCCGGGACCGCCGACGTAGGCGGCCTGATCGGCAAGCGGGGCGGCCGCGCCACAGTCGTTGCACGTGACGAGGGCCGAGGTGACGTCGACGGAAAACAGCTCGGCCAGCGGGCCGGCCAGGGCGTTGCCGTCGAGGGCGAGTTCATCTGAGAAGCGCATTCATCCTCCTGAGGAGCCGAACCGTTCCGTCCGGATGGACGCCGGTGGGTGTCCGCGGTCGAGCAGGAGCCGGGCGGCGTTCTCGACGAACCCGTTAGGGCCGCAGACGTAGACGCGGGTGGGCTGGGCGCCCGGCGCTGCCCCGGGCAGGTCGCCGCCCACGAGCCGACCGGGCGGGCGGGTGTCGCCGGGGAGCCCCGACCGGGTGTAGGGGAGGTCGACGTCGATGCCACGCCCTTCCTGGCCGATCACGTGCAGCTCGTTGGCGTAGAAGACGTGGTCGGGCGTGCGGGTGGAGTAGACGAGGTGGAACGGCGCCGTGGAACCCGCGAGCAGTCGCTGGCGAAGCATCGCCATCAGGGGGGCGATGCCGGAGCCGCCTCCGACGAGCAGCACCGGTTCGGCCAGCTGGTTCGTCCATCGGAACCAGCCGCCGATGGGCCCCCGCAGCTCGAGCTCGTCACCGAGCTGCATCGTGTCGACCAGGTAGGGCGACACGACGCCACCGGACACCGCCTGGACCGTCAGCTCCAACCGGCCCGGCGCGGATGCCGACGCGATGGAGTAGCTGCGCTGCGCAGTGAACCCGTCTTCACCGGTCAGCTTGACGTCGACGTGCTGGCCGGCATCGTGACCCGCCCACTGCGGCACGTCGAAGACCAGCGTGCGCGCTCGTCGCGTCTCCAGCCGGCTGTCGACCAGGCGTGCGCGCTGCCATCGGATGCGTGGCGTCATCAGTCGCCCGCGTACCGCTGCTCCAGCCACGGGTCGCCGTACTCGTGGTAGCCCAAGGTCTCCCAGAAGCCGGGCTCGTCATCGTGACGCAGCTCGACGCCGTTGACCCACTTGGCCGACTTCCAGAGGTAGAGGTGGGGCACCAAGAGGCGGGCCGGCCCGCCGTGAACCGGCTCGAGGGGCTCGCCCTCGAACTCGAAGACGATCCAGGCTTTGCCGTCGAGAAGGTCCTCCACGGGGAGGTTGGTCGTGTAGCCACCGTAGGAGTGCACCAGCGCGAACTCAGCCTCCGAGTCGAGGTCGTCGAGCACCGCGCTCACCGGCACGCCGCGCCAGGTCGTGCCGAGCTTGGTCCACGTGGTGACGCAGTGGAGGTCGACCGTGAACTCCTCGATCGGCTTGGCCATCAGCTGGTCCCACGACAAGGCGGTGCGGGAGCCGTCGACGTCGGTGAGGTCGAGCGACCACTCGTCGGTGTCGACGTACGGCGTCGGGCCGGCCGACAGCACCGGAAAGTCGTGCGTGACGTACTGGCCCGGCGGAACGCGGGGGTCAGACGCGCCGCCTCGCCCGCCGAACCCCCTGCTGATCACACTCATCCTCGGCCCGCCCTTCCTCGCAGTCGGCAGTGTGGACCGATCTGCCCACACGGCATCCGCGTGCGCGACCGAGCCCTCGCCAAGATAGCGCTGCTGCGGCCCAGCAGCCAGAGGGCCTGAGCTCGATCAGCCGGCGGCAGCAGCGAAGGAGGCCTCGAAGATGTCGAGGCCCTCGTTCAGCAGGGTGTCACCCGCGGCGAGGGGCGGCAGGAACCGGAAGACGTTGCCGTAGGTGCCACAGGTGAGCGTGACCAGACCCTCCGCGTGGCAGGCCTTGTTGACGGCTGCCGTGAGCGCCGCGTTGGGCGTCAGGTCGCCGGGGCCGTTGACCAGCTCGATCGCGAGCATGGCGCCTCGCCCGCGGATGTCGCCGATCTGGGGGAACCGTTCGGCCAGGGCCCGGAGGCGAGGCAGGAAGATCGCCTCGACCTGGCGAGCGCGCCCGCACAGGTCGTCCGCTTTCATGGTCTCGATCGCGCCGAGCGCGGCGGCGCAGGCGACCGGGTTGCCGCCGTAGGTGCCCCCGAGACCGCCGCCGTGAACGGCATCCATCATCTCGGCGCGGCCGGTGACGCCCGCGAGGGGCAGCCCGCCGGCCATCCCCTTGGCGGTGGTGACGAGGTCGGGCACGACGCCCTCGTGCTCGCTGGCGAACCAGTCGCCGGTGCGGCAGAAACCGGTCTGTACCTCGTCGGCGATGAGCGCGATGCCGTTCTCGGTGCACCACTCGCTGACCTGCTTCATGAAGCCGGGCGCCGGCACGATGAAGCCGCCCTCGCCCTGGATCGGCTCCATGATGACGGCGGCCACGTTGGTCGCGCCGACCTGCGACTGCACCTGGGACACGAAGACGTCGAACGACTCCTTGGCGCAGTCGGCAGGGCCACCCGGCCAGCGGAACGGGTAGCTCATCGGGGCGCGGTAGATCTCGTTCGCGAACGGCCCGAACCCCTGCTTGTAGGGCATGTTCTTGGCCGTGAGGGCCATCGTGAGGTTGGTGCGGCCGTGGTAGCCGTGGTCGAGCGCGACGACCGCCTGTCGACCGGTGAAGTACCGGGCCACCTTGACCGCGTTCTCGACCGCCTCAGCGCCGGAGTTGAAGAGGGCCGAACGCTTCTCGTGGTCTCCGGGGGTCAGGTCGTTGAGGGCCTCGGCCACCTCGAGGTACTCCTCGTAGGGCGTCACCATGAAGCAGGTGTGGGTGAAGTCGGCGACCTGGGCGGTCACCCGCTCGACCACCCGCGGCGCCGCGTTGCCGACCGTCGTGACGGCGATGCCCGACCCGAAGTCGATGAGCTGGTTGCCGTCGACATCGACGAGGATGCCGCCCGCCGCACGCTCGATGTAGACCGGAAGCCCGGTGCTGACGCCCGCCGACACCGCAGCGGTCTTTCGCTGCTGCAGGGCAGCCGACTTCGGGCCGGGGATCGCGGTCGCGAGGACGCGCTTCTGCTCGACGGAGTGCTCGCGGGAGACGGTGGTGGTCATGATCGCCAGTATGCCGCTGGGCACGGGCCAGCGACATACCGGGAGGGTTCGAGCCGACGCCGGAGCGAGACGACGTCACCGAACCGGCCACGGTGCTCGGACGGGAAGAGCGGCCGGTCACAGCTTGCGCCACCTGGATGAGCTCGGTGCGCGTGTCGTGGTCGAAGCCGACCCGGTGGCGGTGGAAGGCGATCGACGCGTCGAGATCGCTGACCGGAACGATGACCACCAACGAGGGTCGAGTCCTTGGTCAGCTCCGGGCCGGCTCGGCGTTGGCGTCGGCAGCGACCAGTCCGTCGAGGCGCTCGTACCCCTCCCCCATGCCCTGCTCCATGCCGCTGTCGACCATCTGGTCGCGGCCTTCCACCGTGCGACCGATGCTGCGCCCCTCGAGCCGGCAGCGGCGGTCGCCGAGGTCGACGAACCGCAGGAACTCGAGCGCGATCTCATCGGGTGCCCCGTCGAACTCGAACGTCTGCACCATCAGGTCGTTCTCACCGATGGTGTGGAAGGTGCCGCGAAAGCCGAACGCGTTGCCGTTGGGGTCGGTGTGGAGGTAGCGGTAGCCGCCCCCGTCGACGAAGTCCCAGCGCTCGATCTGCATCCGGTACCCGTTCGGCCCGAGCCACTGCCTGACCAGATCGGGGTCACGGTGGGCGTTCCAGACGGCCGCGACCGGCGAATCGAACTCTCGGGTGAAGTCGATCCACGGCATCCCGGCGGGAATGTCGAGGTTCAGGAGGTTGCTCATGACTGCTTCTCCTTCGTCGGGGCAGCGTGCAACCTGTCGGTCGCGTCGGCGCCGGGGGTGTGCTCGAGCAGGGAGTCGAGCGATCGGAACTGCTGTTCGTGGACCAGTCGGTAGCGGTCGATCCAGGCCGTGAGGGCCTCGAGGCGGGCAGCTTCCAGGTGCACGGGCCGGCGCTGGGCGTCGCGGGTGCGAGAGACCAGGCCGGCGTGCTCGAGCACCTGGATGTGCTTGCTGACCGCCTGCTTGGTGATGTCGAACGGCTCGGCCAGTTCGTTGACCGTGGCCGGCCCCCGGCTGAGGCGAGCGACGATCGCACGGCGCACGGGGTCGGCCAGGGCCGCGAACGCGCGGTCGAGGTCGGCTTCCGAGGTGGGCTGGAGCACCGCTATCAACCTCCTGTTTGATCAACTAGTAAATTGATTACAGCGTCAGTCGATGATGCGGTCAACCGGTTCGCTCGTCCGCCCGCACCTGCGTGTGTAGAGTTCTGCTCATGCCGCATCTGCGTATCAACGAGGCCGCCGCGCTGCTCGGGGTCTCTGACGACACCGTGCGCCGCATGGTCGACAGCGGCCGCCTGTCGGGCGGCTCCGACGACTCAGGTCGCCGCACGGTCGACGGCGCCGAGCTCGCGGCCGTGGCGCAGGAGCTGGCCCATCCCGCCGAGGTGGGCACCATCGGCGCCGCCTCGGCCCGCAACCGCATGCGCGGAATCGTCACCGCCATCACCACCGACCGCGTGATGGCCAAGGTCGAGATGCAGTGCGGCCCTTATCGCATCGTGTCGCTGCTCTCTACCGAGAGCGTCGAGGAGCTCGGGCTGACGATCGGCTCGGTGGCCGTCGCCTCGGTCAAGTCAACCCATGTCGTCGTGGAGGTTCCCGCATGATCACCGTTCCGAGCGCCCACACCAGAGCCCTGACTCTCGCCCTCGCCACCGGGATGGCGCTCTCGCTCGCCGCCTGCGGCAGCACGAGCACGTCGGCGCCCGCCGACCCGGCCGCCACCGGCTCGCCGAGTGCCGCGTCGGGCAGCATCACCGTCTTCGCCGCCGCCTCGTTGAAGAAGACCTTCACCGAGCTCGGCACCGCGTTCGAGGCGAGTCACCCCGGCAGCAAGGTGGCCTTCAGCTTCGCCGGCTCCTCCGACCTCGTCACCCAGCTGCAGCAGGGCGCCCCGGCCGACGTGTTCGCCTCGGCCGACACCAAGAACATGGACAAGGCGACCGGCGACAACCTGGTAGACGGTGCCCCGAGCAACTTCGCCTCGAACACCCTCGAGATCGCGGTACCGCCAGGCAACCCCGCCAAGGTGACCTCGCTCAAGGATTTCACGAACCCGGCCGTCAAGGTCGTCATCTGCGCGCCCGAGGTGCCGTGCGGCTCGGCGACCAAGAAGGTCGAGACGGGCGCCGGGTTGACGATCAAGGCGGTCAGTGAGGAGCAGTCGGTCACCGATGTGCTGGGCAAGGTGCAGACCGGTCAGGCCGACGCCGGGCTGGTCTACGTGACCGACGTCAAGGGGGCCGGCGACAAGGTCGAGGGCATCACGTTCCCGGAGTCGTCGGCGGCCGTGAACACCTACCCGATCGCCGTGCTGGCCTCCAGCAAGAACAAGGACCTCGCCAAGGCTTTCACCGCCCTCGTGCTGGGCGACCAGGGTCGAGCCGTGCTGGCCGACGCAGGCTTCGCCAAGCCCTGAGCCCGCCACCACAGAGACCAGGCACAGAGACCGGTGGGCATGCGGCCGAAGGTGTACTCGGGTCTGCCACGGTGGGTCTTCCTGCCCGCCGCGGTCGGGGCCGTGTTCGTGCTGCTGCCGCTGGGCGCGATGGCGGCCAAGGTGCAGTGGTCGCAGTTCTTCACGCTCATCACCTCCGACTCCTCCATCGCTGCGCTCAAGCTCAGCCTGCAGACCTCGACCGCCTCGACGGTGTTGTGCGTCGTGCTCGGTGTGCCGATGGCGATGGTGCTGGCCCGCACGACCTTTCCCGGTCAACGGGTCGTCAGGTCGCTGATGCTGCTGCCGCTCGTGCTGCCGCCGGTGGTCGGCGGCATCGCGCTGCTCTACACCTTCGGGCGCCGGGGTCTGCTGGGGCACTCTCTAGAGGTGCTGGGCATCCAGATCGCCTTCTCGACGACGGCCGTGGTGCTCGCGCAGGCGTTCGTCGCCCTACCGTTTCTCGTCGTGGCCCTCGAAGGCACGCTGCGCACCGTCGGGCAGCGCTACGAGATCGTGGCTGCGACCCTCGGTGGCCGGCCCACCATGGTGCTGTTGCGGGTCACGCTGCCCCTCGTGCTGCCGGGCCTGCTGTCGGGGGCCGTGCTCTCGTTCGCGCGCTCGCTCGGCGAGTTCGGTGCCACGCTCACCTTCGCCGGCAGCCTTCAGGGCGTCACGCGCACCCTCCCGCTCGAGATCTACCTCCAGCGGGAGACCGACGCCGACGCGGCCGTGGCCCTGTCGCTGGTGCTGGTGGTCATCGCCGTGCTCGTGGTCGGCCTGGCCCAGGGGCGACGCAGCCCATGAGAGGAGCGCCATGAGCCTGTCGATGAGTGCGACCGTGACCGCGCGTGACCTTGAGCTCAAGCTGCAGATGGCCGCCGGAGAGCGGGTCGCGGTGCTCGGGCCCAACGGGGCCGGAAAGTCGACCCTGTTGGCCGTGCTGGCCGGCATCCTGCGCCCCGACGCCGGACGGGCCATCCTCGGCGAACGGGTGCTCTACGACCGGGACTCGCCACACGGCGCCTGGCTGCCGCCGCACGCGCGGGGAATCGCGCTGTTGGCCCAAGACCCGCTCCTGTTCCCTCACCTCAGCGCGCTCGACAACGTCGCCTTCGGGCCTCGCGCTGCCGGCGAACGTGCTGCCGAAGCCCGAGCGACGGCCCACTACTGGCTGGACGAGGTCGGGGCCGGCGAGCTCGCCGACCGCCGACCCTCGCAGCTCTCTGGTGGGCAGGCGCAACGAGTGGCCATCGCCCGGGCCCTCGCGGCGCAACCACGACTGCTGCTGCTCGACGAGCCGATGGCCGCGCTCGACGTGGGGGCCGCACCCCTGCTGCGGCGCGTGCTGCGCCGTGTGCTGGTCGACCGAGCCGCGCTCATCGTCACCCATGACCTTCTCGACGCCCTGCTGCTCGCCTCCAGAGTCATCGTCATCGACCACGGTCGCATCGTGGAGTCGGGGCCGACCGAGGACGTCATCCAGCGACCCCGCACCCCGTTCACCGCCCGCATCGCCGGGCTCAACCTCGTGAAAGGGGTCGCCACCAGCCGAACCCACCTGCGTGACACGCACGGCGTGGAGGTCGAGGGGTCACCGAGCGCCGACCTGGTCGAGGGCGAGCCGGCTCTGGCGGTGTTCAGCCCCACTGTCGTGGCGGTCTACGTCGAGCCGCCGCACGGCAGCCCCCGCAACACCTTCCCGGTGACCGTCGCCGAGCTCGAGCCCCGCGACGCCCAGGTGCGGGTGCGCTCGCACGACCGGTCGGGCAGCACCTTCCTGGCCGACGTCACCGCCTCGTCGGCCGGCGAGCTCGACCTCTACCCGGGAAAGCAGGTCAGCTACAGCGTCAAGGCCACTTCCGTCACGATCTACCCCGCCTGACTGCCGTTTTCCCAAGTCGGCTGCACCAGGTCGAGCGTGCGCGAGTCAGTTTGCGAAGCCGACTGCATTGCGTGTGTGACCGCGTTCCTCGCTGGGACGCGTCCGAGTGACGGGTCGCAATCACTGGTATGCGTGCACTTGAAGCGCCCGCAAGATCTTGCGGGGCAACGGCTCAGTCGGCGCGACCGACCGCTTCCGCTGCAGCCACGAACGTTCGCCACTGTGCGCGCATGTCCGCCCGCAGCGCGTGGCCGGCGGCCGTCAATTCGTAGACCTTCCGCGCGGGTCCGGACTCACCCTGCTCCCATTGCGCGACGATCGCGCCCTCGTCCTCGAGGCGAACGAGTGCGGGGTAGAGCTGGGCGCCTTTGATCGGCTGAAGCCCCGCTGACACCAAAGCCTGTGAGATGCCGTACCCGTGCCGGGGCGCAACCGCAAGCACGTTGAGAATGAGCATCGGCTGTGCGGCTCGCTGCCAGGAGGCAATGGTCATCAGCTCCTCGCCCACGGACGGCCGTGCCAGCCATGGGCGAAGGCAACGGCAGCGGCCAGGGTGAGGGCAACCGTCGCCGGGACGGTCAACGAGCCCCAACTCTGATTCGCGAGGACGAGCACCGCTAGGCACAGTGGCACGACCGCTCCGGCGATCACAGACACGCACCAGAGCCGCACCCGGACTGATCGATCGGCCGCCGCTATGTCGCGCGCCAGCACCAACGGGTGCCCGAACTCCGAGTAGGCCGAGGTGCCCTCGACTGCCAGCGTCTGCTTGATCTCGGCGACGTGATCACGGGCGGTGGCTGCCGGCATCAGGCGCGCACGCAGGCCGCCCCTGAAGCGGCGAAACCATGTCGAGTCGTCCCAGCTCTTACGAAGCTGTTGCTGCGGCATCCGGATCGCGGCCACGAGGGCGGCGACTCCTGGAGCGAGCATCCCCATGGCGAGGAATGGCACTGGTACATCGTGCGCCACGACATGACCGGAGCCCAGGGCATCGGCGAAGGCGATGCCTGCGAGGCCGAGGGCGACGGCAACAACCAGCGCGCCGACCGCTGAAACTGACCGCCCAGCGGAAAAGAGCGCCCGACCCACGATCCAGCCCACAAAGACGACCAGCACGCTCGCGCCGACCAGGGCCTGCGCGGTGTCGATGTCGACGGACCAGCCGCTACGGATGATCAGGAGCAGCACCGAGACGGCGCCGATCCCCACCAGCGTGCCTCCGACCTCTCGAAGTGCCGGTCGCAGCCCTCCACCCAGGGACGTCCGTACCTCCTCGTCCACGGTGGCGAGCTCGGCAGCGTCCTCTGACGCGAGCTCTTCGGCGTCGCCGAAGAGATCCGCCGCGGGCACCTCGGCCTTGCGGACTGCGTTGAGCAGCTCGCGTTCACGTTCATCCAGCGCGATCGCAGGGACGTGCTTGCGGGCCATCGACATCCGGTAGTGCGTCACCCACTCGTGGTCGGCGATGGGCCACGGCTTCACAGTTACCATCTCTACGTCCCGTATCTAGGTGGATAATGTATCTAGATACAAGAACACAGACCAGGCTTTCGCAACGACACACCTGTGGTCCGCTGGTCAGTTACCCCAACACCTGCGAACCTGGCGGCCGATGTCCGATCATCAGCCTGAGACGCCCATCGCATCTCCGCATTCCGCGCCACCCGCTTGCGTCCCGCAGTCGGCCGGTCTACAGACGCCCCCACGACAGGACGTGCGGGCGACGTCAGACGCCAGTGCCGGCGACTTCGGAAACTGACACTGACGGCACCCCGCTTACCCTGCCCCCCGGCGAGCTCGACCCCAACGGTGGCGATCACCCGGCCGCGTTGGTCGCCCCAAAAGAGGCCGCCCAAGCGTTCCGGACCGTCAAGCGTTCCGGACCGTCGACCCGGTCATGGCCGGCGACCTCGGGTTTCGGCGCACCGTGAACGACGTGTCCCGAGTCAGGGTGAGTGTCATCGTCCCGAGCACCGTGACCGACGTGGCCCCCCCCGGAGCCGGCGCATCTCACCTTTTGGACGAAATGCTCGGACGTCCTAGTATTTGGTCATGCCCGGAACCCGGCTGATGCCCACTGACGAAGCCGCCGACCTCATCGAGCTGACCCGAGAGATCTGCCGCAAGGAGCTCGCTCCGAAGGTCGACGACGCCGAACGCAAGCGCGAGTTCCCGGCCGACACGTTCCGAACCCTGGGGCAGGCCGGTCTGCTGTCGCTGCCCTATCCGGAGGAGTTCGGCGGCGCCGACCAGCCGTACGAGGTCTATCTGCAGGTGATCGAGGAGATCGCCTCGGTGTGGATGAGCGTGGCCGTCGGCGTCAGCGTGCACAGCCTGACGGCCTACCCCGTGGCGGCGTTCGGCTCGCGCGAGCAGCAGGAGGCGCTGCTTCCGGGGATGCTCTCGGGCGAGCAGCTCGGCGCCTACTGCCTCTCGGAGCCGCTCGCGGGCAGCGACATCGCCTCGATGACCACGCGGGCCACGCGCACCACCGGGTCACCAGCCGGCTGGACCCTCAAGGGCACCAAGGCCTGGATCTCACACGCCGGCCACGCCGACTACTACCTGACGTTCGCCCGCACCGCCGACACCGGCGCCAAGGGCCTGTCGACCTTCATCGTGTCGGGGCACGCGGCGGGCCTGCTCTTCGCCGAACCCGAACGCAAGATGGGCCTGCACTGCGACCCCGTCGCGCAGGTGACCTTCGACGGCGTCGATGTCGAGGGCGACCGCATCGTCGGCGACGAGGGCCAGGGCATGCGAATCGCCCTCTCAGCCCTCGACTCCGGCCGGCTCGGAATCGCCGCCGCCGCAACGGGGCTCGCGCAAGGCGCTCTTGACCAGGCCGCGGCCTACGCGAAGGAGCGCCAGCAGTTCGGGCGGGCGATCGGCTCGTTCCAGGGCATCGCGTTCATGCTCGCCGACATGGAGGCCGCGGTCACCTCGGCACGCGCCACCTACCTGCACGCCGCCCGCCTCAAGGATGCCGGTCGCCCCTTCGGCAAAGAGGCTGCCGTCGCGAAGCTGGTCGCCACCGACGCCGCCATGAGGGTGACGACCGACGCCGTTCAGGTGCTCGGCGGCGCGGGCTACACCGAGGACTTCCCCCTGGAGCGCTACCTGCGCGAGGCGAAGGTGACCCAGATCTTCGAGGGCACCAACCAGATCCAGCGGCTCGTCATCTCGCGCGCCGTGCTCGGCAGCTGAGCAACCCCGCCAACTCTGTACGTTCGACCACGCTCAATCGCGAAAGGCTCTGCCATGCAGCTGAACCCGACCTCCGTTGCCCTGATCACCGGCGGCGCCTCCGGCCTCGGAGCGGCGACGGCCCGCCGCCTTGTCGCCGACGGAGCCCAGGTGGTCATCGTCGACCTGCCGTCTTCTCCTGGCGCCGAGCTCGCCGCCGAGCTCGGCGAGGCGGCCGTCTTCGTGCCCGCCGACGTGCGCGACGAGGCCCAGGTTCAGGCGGCGGTCGACGCCGCTCTCGAACGCGGCGAGCTGCGCGTCGTGGTCACCTGCGCGGGAATCGGCACGCCCGGCCGGGTGGTGGGGCGCAAGGGCCCGCTGCCCCTCGAGACGTTCCGCGCAGTCGTCGAGGTGAACCTCATCGGCACCTTCAACGTGCTGCGGCTGGCGGCGGCCGCCATGATCGCCAACGAGCCGGTCGACGGTGACCGCGGTGTCGTCGTCATGACCGCCAGCATCGCGGCCTACGACGGGCAAGTCGGGCAGGCCGCCTACGCCGCCAGCAAGGGCGGGGTGGTCGGCCTCACTCTCTCAGCAGCCAGAGACCTCGCCGACAAGGCGATCCGGGTGGTCACCATCGCCCCCGGAACGTTCGCCACTCCCATGCTGGAGGGCCTACCGGAGGAGGCGACGGCGGCGCTCGAAGCCGGGGTGCCGCATCCGTCACGGTTGGGCCGGCCCGACGAGTACGCGTCACTCGCCCGCCACGTCATCGACAACCCGATGCTCAACGGCGAGGTCATCCGGCTCGACGGTGCGTTGCGGATGCCGCCCCGCTGAGCCGCCCAAAAGGAACCTCTTGAGGCCGCCGGCATTCCGCCACGGTCCGATCCGCGCGGCCCGGAAACGCGCGGTTCAGGCGTGCGGCGGGTCGAGGAGGGTCGTCGCCACGACGGCGCTCACATCGATCGGCCCGTAGACGTGGGGGAAGAGCTCATCGCTGCCCGGGTGGCCCGGCTCGCGCACCACGTCAG
>JBBSTU010000077.1:0-16696 GCA_038235595.1 Actinomycetales bacterium
CGGCGGCCACGGTGTGCCCGAACAGGTAGTCGTAGCTCGGAGGGTCGTTCGTCTCGGCGGCGCCGACCTCACGCTCGGCCTTCCTCTCGTTCTTGGGCTCGTTCTTGGGCTCGTTCTTGGGCTCGTTCTTGGGCTCGTTCTTGGGCACGGGGTGGGGCACGGGCGTGGTCTCGGGCGCGGGCGCGGCCTGGGCCCGAGTGGGCTTCGCGGGCGGCAGGTCGGCGGCGGGGCGCCAGGTCGACTCGACGTCGACCGGGCCGCCGGTGACAGGGCGGTCGGCCGGCGCCACCCGCTCAGGCGCCACTGCAGCGGCCACGGGCGCCGCCACCGGTTCGGCCCTCTGCTCGACCGGCTCGGCTCTCGCCGCCGGCTGCTCGACCGGCTCGATGCCCGCGACCGGCCCTGGCTCCGGGGCGGCCGGCGGGCTGAGGGCACCGGCGCCGGCCGGTGGCGTCGCCGATGCGCGCCGGGGCAGAGCAGGCCGACGTGACGCCCAGCTGGGCAGGCCAGACGGCGATGTCTGCCGCAGCCCCACGTCGGTCGGTTCGGTTGGCGCGTCAGCCGGTCGGGTCGACTGTCGCGCGACGGCCGGCTCGGGTAGCGGATCGTCGAAGGGGGCCGGCTCCGATGGCGGGGCCGGCGGTGGTGCGACGGCGACCAGCGACTCCCGAGGGGGTGAGGGCGGTGCTTCCGCCAACGCAGGCTCCGCGGCCGCCTCGGTAGTCACGGCGGTCTGCTCCGGCGTGGCCCAGGAGCGGCCCCACGGGCTGCCGGTCGGTCGCGAAGGACCCGCTCCGCCACCCCTGTCGCTCCTGTCGCTCCTGGCGCCGAAAGTCGGGATCGCCGGCGGCCTTCTCGCAGAGTCAGGCTCGACCGCGGCCGGGGTCTCCACCGAACGTGTCACTGGCGCCTGCGCTTCGAGCTGCCACGCTTCCGGGCGGGCGACGTTCAGCTCGGAATCGGGTGACACGTGACCGACGTCGGCGGTCGACACCGCAGCGGGGGCCGACACCCGGGCGGCGCCGAGCTCAGCGGCATCCGGGCTGATGCTCGGCTCGGACAGCGACGGCGAGACACCCGCCTCGGTAAGCGTGTCTGGCGGCACGGGCCGGTTCAGCTCGGCCTCGTCGAGCACCCGGATGGCAACCTTCTCGGGTGGGCGGTCGAGCTCGAGGTCGGTCCAGACCCGAGCGCTGGTCGAGCGCACCTCGCGCTCGGTGCCGTCGGCGTCGGTGACGGTGGCCGCGACCGGGCCGAAGCACACGATGCGCGTCTCGTTCTTCCAGTGCACGCCGACGAAGTGTCGGGCCTTGCGCATGCCGCCGGCCGTGAGCACCTCGATGACGTCGTCAAGGTCACCGCCGTCGGCTGCCTCGCTGGCCGCCAGCGTGCGGTCGTCCTCCTCGTCGAGGGCGATGAGCAGGTGCATGCTCGGCCCGCCGATGTGGGTCCACCCGTCGGGCGCACGCTCGACATCTACCGAGGGCCCAGCCACGTCACTCCCCTGCTTCCAAGCTCACGTTCTCTCGGGGAGTGGTGTCCTCGTCCACGTCGGAGTCGTGCTCCTGCCCCTGCGACGTGACGACGATAGCAGTGACGTTGTCGCGGCCCCCTGCTTCGACGGCGAGGCGAACCAGCTCGCGGGCGGCAGCGTCGGCACCCCCGACCTGGCACACCACCCGCTCGATCTCAGCGAGGTCGAGCTCGTTCGAGAGCCCGTCGGAACACAGCACGAACACCTCGCCGGGGTAGGGCGGGAAGACCCAGGTGTCGACCGTGCCCATGGGGTCGCGCCCGAGCGAGCGGGTCACGACGTTGCGGCCAGGATGCCGGGCGGCTTCCTCTGGTGTGATCAGCCCACGCTCGACGAGCTCCCACACCTCGGAGTGGTCGACGGTGACCTGCGAGAGGTGCCCGTCGAGCAGCCGGTAGACGCGGGAGTCGCCGAGGTTGAACACGGCCCAGTGTCGGGAGCCCCCGACCGAGACGAGGGCCAGCCCAGCGATGGTGGTGCCCATGCCGGTCTGCTCGGGGTGCCGGGCGGCCGAAGCCAGGATGCGGCGGTTGGCTTCTCCCACCTGGGCGACGACGTCTCGCACCTGCAGCACATCTCGCTCCGACAGGGCTGCGACGGTCTCGACGGCGATCCTGCTCGCGACCTCGCCGGCGGCGTGGCCGCCCATCCCGTCGGCGACGACGTAGACGGTGCCGTGGGCCACGGCGCTGTCCTCGTTGAGGGAACGCACCCGGCCGACGTCGGTGGCGAGCCCGACCGCGATGGTGGGCAGCATCCCGCTCATGAGGCGGCGCTGGCCGGCTGACCGCCCACGGCCCACGGGGTCACCCGCACCGTGGTCAGTACGTCGCGGATCAGCTCGTAGTCGGGCTCGGCGTCAGGGCCTGCCACTGCACCTGTCAGCTGCACGAGGTAGCCGGCGATCCCCGGGCCACCGGTGCGCACGATGTGGAAGAGGTTGGCCTGCAGCACCGAGTCGACGTCGGGGTCAGGCCAGGTGGCATCACAGCCGATGAACTCGGCGTCACCGAACTGTGCGGCGAACGGCTCCGAGACGTCACCGCCACGAGAACGGGCCATCTCGGCGATCTGCTCGAGCGATCGCTCGACGGTGTGGCTGGCCACGCACTGCTCGATGCTGACCACGACGTTCGGCGAGAACCCGTTCGCGCGGGGTAGACGCGCCGCCATCGTCGTTCCCGGGGCGTACGCGGGCTCCCAGCCCTCGGGCACGTCCAGTGCCACGGAGGGCAGGCCCGGAAAGTCCGGGCTCGGGTAGGCCAGCGTGCTCATCGGTCGGTCCTTTCGGTCGCGCCCGCAGGGTCGGGGGTGGCGCGGTCAGTCAATCATCGCAGGGCCAGACCGGGAGTCAGCCTGCGAAGGGTCGTGCTCAGTGCCAGCCGAACACCTTGCCGATCGCCTTGGCGCCGTGCTCGAGGCCACCGTCGATCGCCTTGCCAGCGTCACCGAGACCGTGGCCGACGTCGCTCATCATCTCCTTGGGCTGCACGTCGACACTGAACTTCACCCCGCCCCCGATCCCGATCGCCGCGCCGACGTCGACCTTGACCTTGACGCTCTCGGCGCTGAAGTTCGCATCGACGTCAGCGTGGGCACCGATGCCGGCGTAGACCTCACCACCCACCGTGCCGCCGACGCCCGCGACGTTGCCGCCCACCTCGGCGCCGGCCTTGACACCCGCGAAGGCGTCAGCGCCGGCGTGGGCCTTGACGCCGTCCTTGCCGATCCCCACCGAGGCGTCGGCCTTGGCCTCCGCTCCTGCCATCACGTTCGCGTCGGCGTGACCGGCCAGGGGACCGTTGTCGTAGGAGACCCCGACGTTGCCCTTCGCGCCGGCGAAGGCCTCGGCGGTTGCCTTCGCCTGCAGACCGTCCTTACCAAGGCTCACCCCCGCATCCGCCTTCGCCTCGGCGCCTACGAAACCACCGGCCTCGTAGCGGCCGTGGTCGCCGAGGTTGCCGTCGACCTTTCCCTTCAGCAGATACGCACCGGCGCCGGCTCCTGCCCCGGCGTAGAGGGCGCCGTCCTTGATGCCGACCTCGGTGTGGTGCTTCGTCTCGGTGCCGAGGGTGCCGCCCATGGTGGAGCTCGCGGCGTGGCCCTTGTCGGTCGGGTTGCCGTTCGAGTCGTAGTAGTGCGTGGTGTAGCTGCTGTCGGTGTGCTCGTCCTTGTTGGTCCAGTTCACGGCCTCGACGCCGTGGCCGATGCGACGCGACGCGTCGTCGTGCCGGTTGGCGAAGGTGTGAGGGTCATCGGAGTCGTCGGTCGGTAGCCACGGCCGGTTCACGTTGTGCTGGGACTCGGTTCGCCAGCCCTGCTCGTGCTCCAGCTCGCGCCGCCGGTAGTCGCCGTCGTGGGTGCGGCGGTCGTAGTGCTGGCGTCCGTCTTCACCGACGCGCGAGTTCTCGTAGCGATGCTGGCCGTCCTGAACGGTGTGCGTGAAGCTGTTGCCGCCACCACCGACCGAGCCGTCGCCGTCGTGCGCCTCGGTGGCAAACTTCTTGCCCTTGGTCTTCGTGACGTCGTTCTTGCCGTGGGGCGGCGGAACCGGCGGGCCCCCACCCGCGCTGGTACCGCCGCCACCACTGCCTCCGCCGGCTCCCCCCGGGCCGGCAGCTCCCCCCGCTCCGCCACCACTGGTGGCGACCTGTGCTTTCGCGTTCGTGTCGAGCTTCTGGGCCATCTCGTCGAAGACCCCGTTGCAGGCCTGCATCGCAGGGATGGCGGTCTCATTGAAGTGACCTACGAGGGTGAGCAGGTTCTCGCCGCCCCAGTTGCCCTGGATCGAGCCCATCGCCGAGCGGGAGCTCTGCTCGATGCGCGTCAGCTCGCCCTGCAGCCCTCGAATGTTGCCGGCGATACGGGTCAGCGCCTCGGTGTCAGCGCCCCTCTTGTACATGGTCATCGGGCCCCCGCCCCGGCCGCCGTTGGCTGTGCTCGCATGTCGTCAGCGCCCGCCGTCGGCATCGGCATCGGCACCGACAGCTGCATCTTCCCTGTCGTCGCCACTGTCGTCGTCGTCGATCAGCGGGACCGTGCCCTCGGCGGCAGAGACGCGCAGGCCGTCGATGATCCGGTGCACCGTGTCGTAGTCGTTGCGGTGGTCAGCCGACCCGATGGTGGCGGTCACGGTGACGCGAAGCAGGCCACCGTCGACCTCGCGTCGCAGGAAGCCGAAGAGGTTGCTGACGAGCAGGGTGCCGGCGATGTCGTCGATGTAGCTGAGGTCGAGACCAAAGAAGGTGAGCCCGTCGATGGGGCGCGAGTAGAGCTGCCCGACCGTACCCTCGCGGCGCTGCGCGGCCGTGGCCGCGACTCCGTCGAGGTCAAGACGCACGGTATGGTCGGCGAAGGTCTCGTCGATCGTGACGATGACGTTGGCCTTGAACTGGTCTTCGGGCTGCGGCCGCAGGGCGGCCAGCACGACGTTGTCGGTCTCGCCGGCCGCCGGAACCGACTGCCAGTCCGGCGGAATGTCGAGCTCGAGCGCCGGTCGCCCCGGGAACACGGTGCTCGGGAACGCCAGTGTCGTCATCACGACCCCCTTCCTGGCTCAACGTGTCGGCAGCTGCCGCAGTGAGTCGAAGGCTAGGCCCGGCCACCGGAACCGTCGATGGGGAGAACTCCCCGGATGCCGTTGTCGCACCGTCGCACGGGCCGGTGGGGACGCGGCGACGAAGTCCGTCTCGGGTGCCCGTGAGACGGACTTCGTGGCCGGTTCATCATCCGCGGCGCGACCGCGACGGCGCCCAGGCAGTGCTGAGGAGCCACCGCCGCTGCCAGACTCACGCCGTGACCGCTCAGGTCGTCTTCTCAGGTCGTCTTCGCCTTGGTGGTGTCGCCGTCGCACAGCTGGACCTTGTACGAACTGTTGCCGGTGCCGGTGTGATCACCCCAGCCGACGACCGTGAGCAGGTCGTTCTCGTACGTTCCGAAGATGCGGTAGCTGCCGGCCCGCCAGTGCTGATGCGTTGTGCCGTCGGTGAGCATCACCGGCCCGTGCGAGCCGCGCCCGGCATCCTGGGCGATCTCGTTGATCTTGTTCGCGATCTGGGAGTCCAACTCCTCGAAATCGCACTGGGTCACTACGTTCGCTTCAAAGGTCATGATTCCTCCTGTAACTGATGGGTTGGGGTGTCGAACAATCGGTTGGTGCCGGGGCGGTTCATCCCCGGCAGCAGATGAGGTGCAGGTTTCCCGGGTAGTCCGCCAGCACCCTCTTCAAGGTGGTCTGGTGTGCGCGGTTCCACCGGGTGAACCTGCGTGTGGTGAGATCCGCGACTCCCACACATTCCACGTCGTCATCTCCGTGGAGTCCGAGGGCTGTGACCCACTCGCCTGCTCTGCCGTGGGTTTCATCCCACTGGACCTGCGAGTTCATCCAGGTCCTGGCGATGAGCCGCTGGAGGTTTCCGACGTCGGCCGGGTTGCGGAGCAGCTCCGTCAGGATGTCCTTCGCGGGGCCGACGTAGGCCGGCTGCCCTTCGTTCACCCAGAACTGCAGCTCGCTGCCCTCGGGCACCTGTACCGGTCCGGCATCGGAGTCTGCTCCGCCGTGACAGATGATCACGTAGTTCCCCATGATGTGTGCCTCCTCGTGTGGTTCGACGACTGGTGTTGTGCCTGGTGGTGGGTGCAATGGAGCGTGGTCGGATCACGTGGGGATCGCCACGTTCGGGATGGCGTGGCCGCAGTAGTCGGCGCCCCACCCCCGGTAGGTCAGGTGCCACATGCGGGTGAGGTCCTTGATGGCGACCTCACCCACGCTGCCCTTGTGGGGGAAGTCGGTCGAGCGCACCCGGCCGCCCCCGACGCTGAGCGCGACGTGACCGTGATCGCCGCCGCCCCAGTAAACGGGCACACCGGCGGGCGGGGTGTCGGTCGTGTGGCGGTGCACCGTGGCCGCCCATCCCGCGTTGGCGTCGGAGAGGCCGAAGTGCGTGGGGGAGGCGATGGCGTTCCACACGTAGTTGAGGCAGTAGCCGACCCGGTAGGTGGAGTACGCGCGGGCTCGGGCCACGCTCTGGCTAGGAGATCGCATCGTCGTCACCCCCGGCCGGCGCCGGCCGCTCCTCGATGTCGGAGACGTCGATGCTCGACAGGTCGAGCTGCGGCTGCGGGATCGTCTCGTTCTGGCCGCCGACGTCTTGATGACCATCCGTTTTCCGTGCCGTGGCAGAGACGGCCGGGTTCGTATCACCCTGGTGTGGTGCAGCATTGCTCATGGCGTCTTCCTCTCACAGAGATCGTGTGTCGAAGGCGGCGGTCAGCCGACCGCGCCGGTCGTGCGCTCGACCGCGCGGGTCGCACCGGGCCACACGCCGAAGAGGTCGATGAAGATCTGCCCGTTCGGGAACTGACCGATGGGTGAGGGCCAGTTGAAGCGGTGCTTCTCGTCGCTGAACATTCCCTTGAACCCGAGGTCGAGGGTCAGGCTGGTGGCCCCCACCGGGATGGCGTCCATCATGGTGGCTCGGCCCCCCGAGACCTGCGCGCTGCACGACTTCTGCTGGCCGTTCACGGAGTACGTCGCCTTGGCGTCGACGATGTAGGTGCCACCGTGCGAGTCGTCGAGCAGGATGGAGATGCCCGACAGGTTGTTCACCCAGCCGAGCACCGGCGTCTGACCGACGAACGAGGCGAACTGGTAGGCGACCGGCATCAGCGTCGTCGCCACGACGTTCGGGTCGGCGGGCCAGAGGTGCTCCTCGAACGAGGCGCTGGCCTTCGTCTGGGCGTACGACCCCTTGGCGTCGACGCCGGCGTCGCCCGCCATCGCGTTCGTCGCACCGACCGAACCGGTGATCGAGAACGACGAGTTCTGCGACTGGGCGCCCAGGTTGAGGCCGCTCACGGCCATCAGGGCCTGGGTGATGACTCCGAACCCCTGCGTGATCTGGCCCCCCTCGCACATGCCCGCGCTGGTGGCCTTCGCGACGAGCCAGTCCTTGTTCGAGGCGAACTGGGTCAGCGGGTCGACCAGGTACGACTGGTTCGACAGCAGGAAGGTCGAGCTGAGCGACCCCTCCGATCCGAACGACCACGTCATCTCGACGCCGGCGTCGACCTTCGTGCCGGTGTCGGGGTCGACGACCGAGCCCTTGAGGTCGACCGCAGCTGTGGTCTGCGTGACGTCGGACGACTGCACCTTCCACTCGTTCGACGGGGCGTGGGTGGTGCCCACCTGCACGTTCGGCAGCGTCGAGACGTACTGGAAGGCGCCGGTCGAGGTGTTGACGATGCCGACGGCTCCTGCGGCGACGTGCGCGTCGAGGCTCCAGTTTCCCCAGTAGGAAGGTTGGGTGTTGCGAAGCATCTGGGTATAACCCAGGTTCCAGTTGGTGCTCATGGGTGCTGCCTCCGTCGTGTTGATGGGAGCCGCCGACGTTGGCGGCTCCTGCAGGCAACCGGAGCCGGCGCACCGCAGAGCGAGCCGCCGTATCGGTCGCCCGGCGCCCGGCGTCGGCTCAGCGCACCCGAACGTCTTCGATGCAGCTCTGCCGATGACATCGATCGCACGAACCCGTGACGGTGACGCCTCCGCGACGTTCGCACCGGTAGCCACACTGAGGCCCGGCCAGGGCCGCAGACGCGCTGCCGCCGAACGTGGCCGCCGACACAGGTGACGGATGCCGTTGGGGCAGTGAGTAATCGGGTAGTTTCCCACCACGGCACCCGATCCCGACCCGGCGAAGGCCGCTCCCCGGCATCCGCCCAGCGCACGATAGGTCTGCGCGCAACCCCGTCTCCGGACTGAGGTCGGGTCCGTGATCGCCGCTGGGTGAACGCCCGCCGCGCCGCGCCGCTCGGGGCTCGTGACACGCCCGCACGGTCATTTGGTGCAAAAGTTCGGAAAGTCCCTAGGCTGGCTTCATGCGTCCTGTGCGGGATCGCGGTCTTGGCGCGTTGACGGCCAGGGTCGGGCCCGAGTGACTTCGGCCGGACCGCCACGCCCCTCCCGAGAGCTGCGCGTGATCGGTCCCTTCCAGGCGCGCGTCGAGGGTCACGTTCGACCCCTGCCTCACAGCGTCGAGCGGCTGCTCGCCGTGACCGCCCTCACCGGACCGCTGGCGCGGTCGCGGGTCGGCGCGGTGCTGTGGCCCGACGCGGCATCGGGGCGATCCGGTGCCAATCTGCGGGCCACTCTCTCTCGGCTGCACGTGGCAGCCGACGGCTTCATCACCGTGTCGGGCGACGTGCTGGCCCTCGCGGAGGGCGTCAGACTCGATCTCGACGGGGCTCTCGACTGGGTCAACTCGACGATCTACGAGGTGACCTACCCGACCGTCGGGGCACCACCGGCCTGGGTCGGGCGATCCCTGCTGCCGGGGTGGGAGGACGAGTGGCTCGAGGCCCCCAACGAGCGGCTCCAGATGCTGGCCGCGCAAGCCTTGGAGAAGGCGGCCGACCGCCTGCTCTCGGCCGGGCACACCAACGAGGCGCTGCCCTACGCACTGTCGGCCGTCGAGGTTCAACCGTGGTCAGAGAGCGCCAACCGACTGGCCATCGAGATCCACGCCCGACGCGCCGACCCCAGCAACGCCCTTCGCCACTACCGGCGGTATCGGCGCGCGCTGCAACGTGAGCTCGGCGTGCAGCCCGGGCCCGACCTGCGGGCCGTGATCCGTCAGCTGTACCCGTTCGGCAATCCCCTGGCAGACCCCGAGGCGATCTCGGGGACCGGCGCTTGACGTGTCCGCAAGCTCTGACCTGTCGGCCGTCGTCCAGTGGGTCGGTGCGTCGGCGGGTCGGCGGGTCGGCGGATCGGCGGGTCGGTGAGCCAACACGCATGCCGTCCGACCCGCCGACCCCCGACTCACCGGGTGTGACGTGACTCCTGGATGGCTTGTCGCCGGGTCAACCGAGACTCCCGACGGATCAAAGCTTCCCGGTTGCGGCGTCGTTCGTCCGGTGTCTGCGGGTCCAGCTGGGGGACGGTTCGCGTGCCGCCGTCGGCGCTGACGGCGACCATCACCAGATAGGCCGACGCCACGTGCACTGGTTCGCTCAGCTGGTCCCATCGCGTCGTCTGCACCCGGCAGCCAACCTCCATGGAACTGCGACCGGCCCAGTTCACCTGCGCCTCGACGGTGATCACATCACCGACCCGCACCGGCGCCAAGAACACCATCTCGTCCATGGAGGCGGTCACTGCGGGCCCCTGGGAGTAGCGAGCCGCTACCGTGCCGGCGGCATCGTCGACGAGCTTCATCACGACCCCGCCGTGCACTGTGCCCATCAGGTTGGTGTCGTGGGAGCTCATGATGTGGGCCAAGGTCAGCTGGGTCTGCGACGGAGTGGGCAGGGAACCGTCGCCACCGGTTGGCGACACCTTGGGCTCGCCCTGCGCGGCCGACGCAACCATGATCGGGTCCCTCCTTCGACGGCCACCAGCATGACAGGGCGCAGCGTCAAGGAACCGCCCGGCCGCCTGAGGAACCAGAGCCTGCACCTCCGGATTGCGGGTCGCACGCGAACCCAGGCAGCTTCGACATCCCGTGCACCGGAACCGGAACCCGTACCCGTCCCCGTGCGCGACATTCCTCACCCTCGTCCGATTGGCAGACTGAAGCCTCAACGGTGGTCGCCACCGCCCCGCGACCCGCGAAGGAGAACCATGCGTACGTCGATCCTGTATCCGGTCGGCGTCGAGATTGCAGACCTCGACGCCAGCCGGCTCGACGACGACCAGGCGAGCGCTATCGCTCTGCTACTGGCCGAACACGGCGTCGCCGTGCTGCGAGACCAACCGCTTGACGACGAACAGTTCGAGGCGTTCCTGCGGCGGTTCGGTGATCCGGTCTTCACCGTCGGCGAGACCCCGGTTGACGGTCATCCTGACCTCAACGTCGTCAGCAACATCGGACGCACGCGCCCGCCACGGAGCCGCTTCCACGTCGACACCAGCTACGTGCGTCATCCGCCGGCGTACACGGCCCTACGCTCGGTAAAAGTGCCTGCCCAAGGCGGGCAAACGCTCTTCACCAACCAGTACCGTGCCTACGATCTGCTTCCGGACCCGTTACGCCGACAGCTCGAGGGCCGGGTCGTTCGGCACGTCGTCACCGGGGTCGACCCGGGCGAGGCCCAGGAGCACGAGGCCGACCATCCGATCTTTCGGGCCCACCCGCTGACCCGGCGCGTGGCCCTCTACCTGACCCTCCCCGACCGGTGCGGCAGCGTCAGTGGTCTGGACGCCGCACAGTCCGCGTCCGTGATCAACGACCTCTACGCACGCTCGACCCGGCCCGACAACCTCTACCGGCACGCCTGGGCTCCGGCAGACCTCGTGATCTGGGACAACGGCTGCGTCATGCATCGCGCCGACCACGACGGCGTCGTGGGCGATCGCGTGATGCACCGGGGGATGGTGACCGGATACGCATCGGTCGCTCACTGACATCGTGACCCGTTCAGCCCCGGCTGCCGGCCCGTTGAGCTACACCCCCAGGGACAGATTTCCCCGGCAGAACCCTTGACGGGCAGACCTATCAGCGATAGTTTTCCTATTGGCGATAGAAATACTATCGCCGATCGCATCAAGGAGGACTGAGATGAACCCCTACCTCATTCAGCAGCTCGCAAGTCTGCAGATCGCCGACCGGCTGCAGCAGGCGGAGCGCGCCCGGCTGAGCAGTCAGGTACGCGCCACCCGCAGCCCTCGCCGCCTGGTGGCCGGGCGCCGCCTCCAGTGGCGCGGCCCCTGGTTCGCGAGCCCGCGCGGGCCTCGGATGGCCTGAAGCGGCCATTGACGGAACTGACCGCCACCTAGCTACCACCCGGCTACCACCCAGATGCCCCCCGCTGCGACTCGCCTGGAGCCCTCCATGACCCTGCCTGCCGAAGACCCTCGAGCGAAACGCCGTGAAGCAAAGATCACCGAGATCGTGGCCGCTGCCTGGACCCTGGCCCAACGCGACGGCCTCGGGGCGATCTCGCTGCGCGACCTCGCCGCCGCCGTTGGGCTTCGACAGCCCTCCCTCTACGTGTACTTCGACTCCAAGCTCGCCCTCTACGACGCGATGTTCGCCGACGGCTACCACCAGCTGCTACGTCACCTCGAGGAACGAGATGAGGCCAGCGATCCTCGCGAGGCGCTCATCGAGCTCGTCCGAGACCTGGTGCTGTTCTCCAGCGCGAGCGCGGTGCGCCACCAGATGCTCTTCCAGCGCACCCTGCCCGGGTTCGAACCATCACCCGAGGCCTACGCGCCCTCGCTGGAGTTCTACCGACGCGCCACCGCCCTCGCTGCCAGGGCCGGGATGACCACCGCCGCCGACATCGACGTGTTCAGCGCCCTGATCAGCGGGATGTCCCACCAGCAGGTCGCCAACGACCCCGGCGGCCAGCGCTGGGCCGACCACGCCGAACGAGCCGTCGACATGCTGCTCACCGCCGCCCGGCATCCCACCCGCAAGCCCGCAACCTGACATCCCAGATCTCATCGATACGAAAGGAAGATCTCGATGGGCACCACGAGCACCACCGGAGCTACCCGCATCAACCGCACGGAGGCCCGGCTTCTCGCCTCGGCCGAGTTCGAGAGGTTCGCGGCGCTGACGGCCTCGCTGACCCCGGAGGAGTGGACGACCGAAACCGACTGCGTCGGTTGGGACGTGCGCACCATGGCCCTGCACGTTCTCGGCTCTGCCGACGCCCAGGCCTCGCCGCTGGTCTTCCTGCACCAGCTGCTCCACGGCCTTCGCCTCAACAAGAAGATCGACTCACACCACTGGGTCGACGGCCTCAACGAGCTCCAGATCCGCGAGCGATCGGGCCTGAGCAACGACGCGGTCGTCGCTCAGCTCGAGGCGGTCGGTCACAAGGCGGTCAAGGGCCGGTTCGGCACTCCGCTGCCGATGCGCTACACCCCGGTTCCGTTCGGCCCTCCGGTCGGCTGGAAGCCGGTGAACTACCTGCTCGAAGTGGGCTTCACCCGCGACACGTGGGCGCACCGCATCGACATCCACGCCGTCATCGGTCGGCCGATGGAGCTCGACCCCGCCCACGACGGACGCTTGGTCGCCGACATCGTGCAGGAGTGGGGCGAGCTGCACGGCGAACCGTTCGACCTGCACCTGACCGGCACCGCCGGCTGCACGTTCAGGCAGGGCGAGGGCGGCGAGCACGTCAAGATGGACGCACTCGACTTCATCCGCACCCTGGCCGGGCGACTGCCTGGCACCGGAGTGATGCGCCACCCGCTGCCCCTGTGAGACAGCTACGCCCCGGAAACCCTCGATCAGCCGGCACGTTAGCGCTACCTTGGCCACGGTGACCTTTGGCTGCCACGGCAACCCGGGCCCCTTCACACAGAGCACGGGTCTGCTTGAGCCTGCTGACCTGCCGCCCTGGCCGGTGCAGAGGAAAGTGGTGAGCCAGATGGCAGAGCTCAAGGTCGGCGACCTAACCGGGTGCCAGGTGACTAGCGCCACCAGCGCCGTCGCCCTCGTGACCGCCAAAGGAACGCAGAGCGTCAGCCGCGGCCCAGGTGGCTCACGGGCCGCGGTGGGTGAGCATCTGAAGGTTCGCGTGACCGATTTCGACGGTGGCGGCGCCCGCTTCGTTGCGGTGCGCCTCCAAGACGGCTGAGGCTTCGCCCGAGACGCGCAACGGTTCAGCCCTCGTCAGCTGCCGTCCACGGCCGAGGTCTTCCCACGCGGGAGACCCTCGTGCGCCCAGATCGGCGACGGCGTGTCCGGCGTCGACATCGAGAAGGAGTACTCATGAGAACGACATCTTCGACAGACAAGGCGACAGCCCTTCTTGCGCTGCACGCGGGTTCCGGGTTCGTGCTGCCCAACGCTTGGGATGCCGGGTCCGCCCGCATCCTCGAGCAGGTCGGCTTCCCCGCCATCGCCACCACCAGTGCCGGTATCGCGTGGTCCTGCGGACTCGCTGACGGGGAGGTGCTGGACCGCGACAGGATGCTTGAGCACGTCGGTCAGATCGTGGCCGCGGTGAAGGTGCCGGTGACCGCGGATCTCGAAGCCGGATACGGCCACACCCCCGACGAGGTGGGCCGCACCGTCGCGCTGGCCGTGCGGCTCGGAGCCGTGGGCGCCAACCTCGAGGATGCCGGGCCGGGTGGGCTCTTCGGGGTCGATGAGGCGGCCGACCGCCTCACAGCCGCCCGGGCCGCCGCCCCCAGCGGCACTTTCGTGCTGAACGCCCGCACTGACACCTACTTCGGGGGCACGAGTCTCGACCCCTTCTCGGAGACGATCGAACGGGCAGTCCGCTATCTCGATGCAGGGGCCGACTGTGTGTTCGTGCCGGGCGTCGTCGAGGAGAACACGATCCGCAGGCTCGCCGCAGCCATTCCCGGCCCGCTCAACGTGGTGGCCGGGCTGGCGAATGTCATCGACGCGCCGACGCTCTTCTCCCTCGGCGTCAAGCGGGTCAGCCTGGGCGGCAGCCTGGCCCGAACTGCGCTCAGCACGTTGGAGCGCGCTGGCCGAGAGCTTCTCGACTCGGGCACGCTCGGCTTCCTCGACGGTGCCATCGCCTATGGCGATATCCAGCGACGCTTCGGGTCGTGATCGCGGTGGCAGGCAGCCACGACCAGACCGCCAGCCCGTCGGCATCTCGAGCGCGGCTCTGGTCCGGCTCGCCGGGAGGTCAGCGCCAGCATGAACCCGCTTTAGAACCAGATGCCCCCGCGGTCAGTTGGTCAGCGGCATACGCGCGCTCGCAGGTGATCGGAAGGGACCAGGGCACGTTCTCGAACGCGGCGCCGTAGCTGGCGTCCCCCATAAGGGATTCGCCGAGCAGTGGTGGGCCTCGGGGCCGTCGACGTGGGCGTAGACCCTGAGCGCGCCGGGCTCCGGGCGCGACATCGGTAGCTGTGACGGGGGGTGCGCAGCCGCACGCCACGCAAGACCGAACCTTCGGCGGCGCGACCGCTGGACGACCCCGCGAGCAAGTCTCGTTTTGGCATCAAAGCCTCGACAAACGGCACGAACGTTACTTTTGTAATACTTTGCTGGAACGGGTGGTCACTGCACCCTGCCATCGAGCAGGAGTCGTTGCGCCATGTCCAAACTCCATCAACGAAGGGCAACGAACATGAACACCAGCACACGCCGCATCGCCGGCTCCTCCCTCGCCGCGGCAGGGGCACTGGCCCTCGCCGTCGCGCCCGCCTTCGCCGCCGGCAGCACCGTGTCGAGCAACTTGAACCCGGTGGCCAACAACAACGTCTCCAACGTCAGCGGCACGGCATCCGTGCAGGTCGACGGCGACATGGTCACCGTGACCGTCGCCGCGTCCGGTCTGCTCGCCGGCTCTCCGCACGCCGCCCACATCCACTTCGCGGCTGACGCCACCCACGCGTGCCCCACCATCGCCGATGACAAGAACGGCGACGGCCACATCAACACCAGCGAAGGCGGACCGGCCTACGGCGGCGTCATGGTCTCGCTGACCAAGACCGGCGACACCTCCCCCAAGAGTGCCCTCGCCATCGACCGGTTCGACACAGCCGCCGGCGGCAAGATCAGCTACGAGCGCGGCAGCATCAAGGTCAGCCCCGAGCTCGCCGCCGGAATCAAGGCCGGCCAGGCCGCCATCGTCGTGCACGGCGTCGACTACAACAAGAACGGCAAGTACGACGGCGCCACCAAGAGCGACCTCGACCCCAGCCTGCCCACCGAGGCCACCGACCCCGCGCTCTGCGGCATCCTCAAGGCCGCCCCGGCCGGCGGTATGGCGACCGGTGGCGGCGGAACGGCTGCAGGCTCCAACCAGAGCCTGCTGCTGGTGGGCGGCGGCCTGCTGCTGGCTGGCGCCGGAGTCGGTGCCTTCGCCCTCAAGCGTCGCTCCAACGCGGCTGCCTAGGCCCCAGGGTTGTGCTTCCGGCCTCTCGGCCGGGGGCACGGCAACGCGATGAACCGACACGGTCTACCTGCTAACGCTGGCCAGCGCGGCGCCCACGGCGCCGTGCTGGCCAGCGTTACGCTGCTCGCGGCCGGCGCCGTGCTGGTGGGCTTCGGTCTAGACCGTCCGAGCCCGCCGCCACAGCCACCGGCTGCGGTAGTGGCGGCGACAGCGACGTCGGCCCCTCGCTCCCCGTCACCCACCGGGCCGGCTGCTCGCAAACCCGCAAAGGCGAAGCCCCGCCCATCACCGGCAGCCTTTCTACCGGCGTCGCAGCCGGTGCAGCTCGATGTGCGGTCGATCGGTCTCAAGAGCACCAGCTTCGTGCCCCTCCATGTTCAGCGTGACGGCACCCTGTCGGTGCCGGTCGACGCCGATCAGGTCGGCGTGTACGCCGCCGGGCCCACGCCAGGCCAGCTCGGATCGGCGGTGCTGGCCGCGCACGTCGACACCGCGTCAGGGCGCGAGGGCGTGTTCTACCGTCTCGGCGCAGTGCAGCGAGGCGATCAGATACGTGTGAGCCGAGCCGACGGTACAAAGCCCGTGTTCACCGTCGACAGAGTGCAGGCGTTCTCGAAGAAAGCCTTCCCGACCGCGGCTGTCTACGAGAGCCAGCTCGACACCTCCCAACTGCGGCTGATCACGTGTGGTGGCCAGCTCGACGGGAACGGCACGTACCGCGACAACGTCGTGGTGTTCGCCCACCTCACCAGCGTCTGACGAGCTGCACGGGCGCATGGCCCGCAACCCAACACCGTTGGGACTGCACCGTGTCCATCGACGAGGGTGCCCATCGATGAGGATGCCGTCGAGCCGCTGGCCTGGGTGCCCCACCGGTTGGTCGCCGCTCAACCAGTGCCGCAACCGTCTGCTCGGTGCTCAGGGGTGAGTCGGTCACGCTTCATGCGAGGGGGGCCGGTGCCCACGGTGGTGCGCCAGTGTTGCCAGGTGTGCCATGTGACGCCGGTGTCGGTGATGGTGGCGGTGAGGCGCTTCTCGTGGACGTACACGTGGTGTCGCCGGCACAACAACGCCAGGTTGCCCAGGCAGGTGGTGCCGCCCTCGATCCAGTGCTTCACGTGGTGCGCGTCGGTCCACTGGGCCGGGGTGGAGCAGCCCGGGAAGGAGCAGCCGCCGTCTCTGAGCCAGAGGGCGGTGCGCATGGCCCGGGTGACGAGCCGCTCTTCGCGGCCGACGTCGAGCGGTTGGGAGTCTGAGCCGAGCACGACGGGGATGATCGTGGCGTCGCACGCCAGCCGGCGCACGATGGCTGCGCTGAGC